>NZ_JBVVPN010000053.1:0-41437 GCF_055811035.1 Bradyrhizobium sp. MI1.10 | reverse complement strand
AACATCACCGCATCCATGAGCCGCAAGGCCGATTGCTACGACAACGCCCCGATGGAGAGCTTCTTCCATACCTTGAAGACCGAGCTCGTCCATCATCGCGACTACAACACCCGCGCCGAGGCCCAGCGCGATATCTTCGCCTTCATCGAGGGCTTCTACAACCGAACCAGGCTCCATTCCGCCATCGGATTTATCGCCCCGATCGAAATGGAGCTAAAAGCCGCTTAAACCCGTCCACTTTTTCGGGGGAAGATCACAGCCAGCCCTCGAGGAGGCATTCGCCCTTCCGCTTGGCAGAGCCAGCCACATCCGCTCCCAGCAGCAGCGCCAGCGCGGCTGGAAGCTCTATTCCTTTCATGCATCGGCAAACGCAAGGCCTGAGCCCTTACGAGTTCGGCGTGAAGGCCTCCATCGTCACCAACAATCACCGAGCTCCCGGCGGCCTGTTGGTACTGCATGCCAGCTAGCTGCCCGAAAATCCCTACGACGGTCACACCTTGCGGAACGTCATCGACGGCACCGAGACGCTCACCGGGTGCCCGATCGAGCGGGCCTATGTCGACAAGGGATACCGCGTCCACGACGCTCAAAATCCACGTCGCGTCTTTCATCTCCGGCCAAAGCGCGGCGTCTTCGGCATCATCAAGCGCGAGCTGCGCCGCCGCTCCGGATCGAGCCCATCATCGCCACATGAAGACCGAAGGTCACCTCGGTCGCTGCCACCTCAAAGGCCGCGCCGGAGACGCCGCCAACGTCATCCTCTCAGCCGGCCGCCACAACTTCCGCCGCATTCTCGCCTGGCTTCGAGAACTCTTGCGCCTGTTCCTGGTCCAACTATGGCGCGGGCTGGCCAGTCCAGCCCCGCTCAATTCGCCTTCTTAACGGATGACTTTTTAGCCTGCCAAGAAGCCACTAAGCCGGACGAGCGCGGTCGCGCAGCGCCTGTTCCCACCGTGCGAGCGTCTCGCCCGCGCCGTAGCACTCAGTCCGCAGCCCCTGTAGCACCGCCACGAGACAGTCGTCACGCTTTTGTTCGAGTTCAGGGAGGCTTAGGTTCTCCGTCATGGCCTGCGCGTCCGATTGCTCGGCGAGCTTTTCGAGGAACTCCTCGGTCAGCTCGGGCACATCGCTGAGCTTCGTCCAGGGGGAGTTCAGCATAGGTCCCCATTGCTCCATGAAGCGGCGCATCCCGGACGCACCGCCACTGATTCGGAAGGGGCCGAGGACGGCTCGGCGCAGCCCGAAAGAGTAACGGACAGCATCATCGACCTCCTGTACGGAGGCCACACCGTCGTGGACCAGCCAGAGCGCCTCGCGCCACATCGCCTCCTGCAAGCGGTTTGCGATAAATCCGTCCACCTCCTTGCGCACCACGAGCGGATGCATGCCCACCGCCCGGTAGATCTCGGTTGCCCGCTCCAACGTTTCGGGCGCGGTGCGCTGCCCTGCGCACAATTCAACTAGAGGCATCAGATAGGCCGGATTGAATGGGTGCGCCACGAGCAGGCGCTCGGGGTGTTTCATATCCACCTGCAGCAAGGACGGTCGAAGCCCCGAGGTCGAGGAGCATATTAGCGTTTCTGGCGCGGCCGCCCGGCTAGCCATCGCGAGCAGTTGCTGTTTGAGGCCCAGGCGCTCCGGCGCAGATTCTTGGACGAGTTCCACGTCGCGTACGGCGTCCGCTACCGAGTCCACCACCAATAGCGATCCCTCCGCCGGCAGCGGAACTTGAGTAAGACGCTGATATGCGCGTCGCGCCTGGAGCAGGATCTTCTGGACGCGCTCGACAGCACTGGTAGAGGGCCCATATAGCCGCACATCCACTCCGTTGAGCATAAACCGTGCGGCCCAGCCGCCGCCGATCACGCCGCCACCCAGCAGCCCGACGCTTCGCGGTCTCCTATCTGAGATGGCCTTTGAACCTTCCGTCATGGACTTTGCACCTTCTAGTTGGATTGTCGAATCTAGGCGAGATTTTTGAGCGCAAGCTTCTCGCGCACTTCGTCTGGGCACATCACCCGAACCCCGATCCTCTCTAGGATCTCTACCGCCCGTTCAACGAGCTCGACGTTGGTCGCGAGCCGACCTCGGGAGAGATAGAGATTGTCCTCTAGGCCTACCCGCACGTTCGCGCCCACCAAAGGCGCTAGAGCCACGTAGGGAAGCTGCATCCGCCCAATCGAGAAAGCCGAATAGACCGAGCGCGCCGGAAGCTGTTGCACGAGCGCCATTAAGGTGCTCGTTTCACTGGGCGCACCATACGGAATCCCCATGCACAGCTGGATCAGTGGCGGTTCTTCGATCAGTTTCTCCCCGATCAGCTCGTGCACCAACACAAGCTGACCAGTATCGAAAACCTCAAGCTCAGGACGTACCCCAAGCTCCCGCACGCGCGCTGCCATCGCGCGCAGTATTCCTGGGGTGTTCACCATTATGTACTCACTCCGGGTAGCAAAGCACATGGTTCCGCAGTCCAGCGTGCAGATCTCGGGACGCAGCTCTTCCACATGCGCCAGCCGCTCCCGCGCGCCAACCAAGTCTGTCGAAGCGTCCATTGGCAGCGGCGAGTTAGCGCCACCCAACACGAGGTCACCCCCCATGCCAGCGGTGAGATTAATCACCGGATTCGAATGCGAGCCTCGAATGCGCTTCACCACTTCCCGATATAGCGCGGGGTCCCGCGAGCCCCGTCCGCTACCAGGATCACGCACATGAATGTGCACCACTGCGGCCCCTGCTTTCGCCGCCTCGATGGCCGATTCTGCTATCTGTTCCGGAGTCACCGGCACATGTGGACTGCGCTCCACCCCCTTGCCGCTTCCCGTTACCGCGCAGGTGATGAACACCTCGGAAATCATCTTAGTTTCTCCCTTTCGCTCAAAGTGCCAACCAGCCCGAGTGACGCAACTTTTACCTTATGATGTTTACCGGTGTTCCAGCGAGAGTAGCATCACTTAACCAGTGAACCGCGAGAGAACCGTCCGCAGTCGTTGGATAGGTTGTGAACGCCTTTGTGGCGACAGTACTCATCGAAGCAATCGACGTGCCAGCCGCCAACTCGGGCGCAGCACCTGTCTAGCCAGGAAGCAGCGTGCACGAAACTGCATGTTGTCGGAATTGCGTCGCACAGTGTTAGAGTGCTGACGGGACCGCGTTCAAAGCGGACACGCTTCGATACCAAAACGCCGTCCCTGCCCCGCGTCAATATAGCCTAACAATTTAGCCCTGGTGCAAACCCTTCGCCGACACGCTCGGCATCTCTCCGGCCAAGACTTCCCGGCACTGCGGGGAAACGCCCGCTCCAGCTGTCAGGTTCGTGGTGATTTTCTCAGAGCACCGCCCTTGCTCGGCGAACACGGCTCATGTCCTGATGTCACCAGCTAGATCATCGATCTCGCATGTTATCGCATCGATGTGATGCATTTTTCGAATCCACAGATATGGAGCCCTCGCGCAGCGGCTAAAAGGGTAAAGAGAGAGGCAAGTCCCGGAGCGACCCCGCCAATGGAGTCGTTGGCGAACAGCATCTGCTGCCCTGCACGTCTTTCACACGACTTTACCCCTGCAGCACCCATCACATCACCTCAGAGGATAAGGCCTTCCGGTCCTTCTGGCGACTTGTTCCAAAATGCAGTCGCACAGCCGCTCTATGTCGCTTGCCTCGTGCTCCGCTCTAATGCACACCCGAATGGCGGCCGCTCCCGCCTCTATAATCGGCAAGACCGCAACCAAGGTATAGAAGCCGCTGTCAACAAGTCCTCTCGCGATTGCGACGGCATTGGTCTCCGATCCAACAGTAACCATTCTGATCGGAATTGAATTGCCTTGGCCGGCAGTTGCGATACGGCGGTCAAACAAGTCGACGAGTTGCGCCAGTCGCTCCTGTCGCTGCCTAAGTTCCGCAGAACGGTGGATTTTGCACGACTGGAGCGCGGCGCCAATCCCCGCTACATTCGCTATCCCGGAACACGCATCCGCATCGGAGTGAAATCGAAATAAGGCTTCGTGGCCGGCCGTCCCAAGCATCAATATTCCGCCCGATGCGCCGAATCCGTTGGCCAGCGATCCTGTTATCATCGTACGGTCCCCGAGCTCTTGCGGAAACTGAGATCGAGCGAAACCCTCACCTTGACCTCCGAAGGTCGATAAGCCGTGAGCATCGTCGATATAGAGAAAGAGCCCATAGCGTTCCTGAAGCAGACGCAACTCCTGGACGGGCGAATAACCTCCCATCCAGTAAACACCCTCGCACACATAGGTTACCACCGGATTCTCGCGGCATAAGCGTTCGAGAGTTGATATATCATTGTGGCGGATTGTTCTCACCCGTGCGTCGTCAACGATCAGGTTCTTACTGGCGAGTGACATGCGTGAAAAGCTATCGAACACAACGATCGGCCTTCTCCCGCCCGTCAATTGACCAGAAGCAAGGAGCGGCATCGTGACTAAATCAACCATCATAACGCTGGAAAAGGCAAGCACACGCGCATAGAACATCTCGGAGAGACTTTCTTCAAGTTGCGCTAGAAGATCAATATGATGTCGCTTTCCGCAGCACGACCTCGATGAACACTGCGCCTGGATTGCGGCGATCGCCCCAGCGGCGAGTGCCGGATGATTATCGAGGCTTAGGTAGGAACTTCGCACAAAATCGACTGGGTCCCTAAGTCGGCCTTTGCCAGCAGCGATGGAGCATCTGATCGTGGGAAATCCGTGAACTGCGATGAGGTCAGCTGACAAGGCTGCATCTAAGTATGGGTCGGTAATGCGAAAGACTTCAGTCCGTCGGACAACGTTCGTGGCACCAATGTGAGATTGCAACTCGTGCTCCATTTTGTCTACTGAAGAATACGCTAGGCCGCTCAGCTGTACCGCTTCTTAGCGCGTGGCGACGTCGGGCGAACGGAACTTCCGTACAGTTGTGAGCGGGCCTGATAGGCGAGGGGCCACGAAATTAGCCAGTGACTACTCGCTCAGCTAGCTACCAAATCAAATGGCCCATCAATGCGCGGCCGAGTCTGGCGCGGGCTTTGCCAGTTGTGAACATCCATTTCATGCGGTCTCATCCTTCTTTCGCTGCCGTTGCCAGCTGCGATCTCTTTTCGGAGCGGTTTGGGCCCGTGGATGCGGCGGCGAGAGGCTGGTGCTGGAGGACGCTTATGTCTCACTCGACCATGTTGAGCCAACTGGTGTTGCGGTGTGTAGTCGAACTCGAGGCGATGCAGATGCGACGGGCCTGGGCGGGCGCAAACGCTTGGTACAGGGCGCCGCCGGTGTGGATCGACAGATTGTCCTGCACGAGACCGATACAGGTGGCATCAGGATAATGGAGCTCGGCGAGTTCAGGCATGCAGTGGGCGTAGTCCACGGCGGCGCGGAGGTCTGTTGTCTTAACATTGCGCCAGCCGCGATGCGGATCGAAGGTGACGAAGAGATTGACCGGTGCCGTTGCGGCGTACTCATGATCTTAGCGCTGGCGCTGTCGCGGGCTGGCCGAGCCTCGGCTGACGCACCGCACAGATGAGCTGGACGGGGTCTCGTCGAACCAGACCAGCGCCGCTCGGAATCCGGCGCCTTACAATCGAGCACGTCCTCCATCCGGGCGACGTGTTCGCCGTCCAAGGGGCAATGCACCACATGTCCCCGCGCCATGGCGTAAGGTCGTTTTCGGCCAGCCGGCGACGCACGGTCGCGCGCCAGAGGCTGTCGTGACCGGTGAGCTTGGCGTCGTGTCGGCCAGCAGCCTCAGCGTCCACCGCTCGCCGCTCGACGCGTGCGGTCGCGACCAGCAGGGCGTCTTCCTAGCCCGTCAGCTTGCGTTCCGCGGCCCGGACGCGGCTCTTCGCTCAAGGCCCGCTCAAGACTGCCTCCTATGAAGCGGCGCTTGGTCCGGCCGCCGGTGGACAGGCTGGCAGTCAGGTCCGGGCAATCTCCTCGTCGCGGCCGCCCCTCTCGGCGCCAGCAAAATCTGCAGCTCGCTTGCGCTTGTGAGCGGCGTGCTTGCCGCCGCCGAGCATCGCCGTCGGTTCATCGGTCGGCTTGGCTCATTCGATCCAAGCGTACATTTATGCTTTGCCTCCCGAACGACTCCAACGATGCGTCAAAAATCAAGAGAGTTTCCCTATCGCCAACGCTTCTCCTGAGCGTCGTAAGTGCCCGCGAGCGGGTCGCTGACTCCCATCAGCTCACTTTTGAGGACTTTATGGCTGGAGCTCGTTCTAGGGAGCGCCGAAATGAAGCTGATGTACCGCGGCACCTTGAATACGGCAAGATGCGTACGAGCATGTTCTAGGATACGGTCGATGGCCAGATTGTCTGGCGTGACGCCTTCCCTTAACTCGACGCAAATCTTCACCTCCTCCCCGCGCTTGGCGTCGCGAACGGGCACGGCGGCCACATCTGCAATCTCGGGCATCTCGCGAATAACCCCCTCTATCTCGCGTGCAGCGATGTTCTCGCTCGAACGCCGAATCATGTCTTTCGTGCGCCCCACTAACCAATGAAACCCAAGTTCATCGGATCGCATTAGATCGCCGGTCTTGAACCATTCCCCTTGGAAAAAGGTGGAATCGACCTCTGGGTTGTTCCAATAGCCCTTGAAAATCCCACGACCTCTCACCAGTAGCTCGCCAACCCCGCCGACGGGCGTGGGGCTGCCATCCTCGTTTATCAGCCGCAGTTGCCGAAATGGCGCGCGGATGCCTACCGACCCTGAGTCGGCCAGCTCGTCAAATTCATTAGCCATTCGCGTGCCGAAGCCGATTTCCGTCATACCGTAAGCTTCCTGAGTGCGGACTCGAAACCTCTTCCGGAAGCGGCGTACGGTCTCGGGTCCCCAGCCCCAATTCAGGATCTGCTTGAGGCTCGTCGCACCGTCTTCGGCGCCAGCCTCGGCTTGACGGGCTACCAGTTCGGGACACTGGCACCACTCGATCCGGTGCTGTTTGACCCAACTCATGAAGCGCGTTGAGCTGATTTGCGGAGCCAAGTAGTGCGTGGCACCATGTCGATACGACTGCAGAAGATGCCATGGTCCATCTACATAGAAGAAAGGTTGAGCAGAGAGGTACCTTTGGTAGGGTTGCTCGTCCCAACTCGCCGCCTGATAGGAAAACACGCCCCAATAGTCGTGAGTTAACATGCATCCCTTAGGAAGGCCCGTTGTCCCCGAGGTATACTGAATGTTCAACAGGTCGTCGGGAACGATATCTTCCGTGGCGAAAGTGTCGGGCACGCCTTTGAGCAATTTGTCCAGGGTAGTGACTGTCCCATCGGATGACTGCCCCACAAGAATCGCCCGCTCTATTGCGAGATCTTGCGGCCAAGTGTTCATCGCGGTTAAGACCGACCACGCCGATTCATCGACGACGGCGAACGTCACCTGTGCATCGCTCAAGACGTATTCCATCTCCCTTGGCGTGTAGCGCATGTTAATCGGGACCATCACTGCGCCCAGCTTCGCAATTGCGAACCAAAGTATCGGAAACTCGATTCGATTCGGCAGCATCACCCCAATGCGTTCGCCCTTGCGTACGCCCAATGCGCGCAACGCAGATGCATACCTGTTTGACTGTGCATCGATCTCCGTGTAGGTCGCGCGCTCGCCACGGTCGAAAACGTCTATTGCGATCTTCGAGCCGTGCGTTTTTGCCTTGTTTGAAACCAGCTCACCGATCGTGATCGTCTCATAAGCGGATTCGAGCGTCTCTATTTTTTTCACCACCGTTGCCACGCGCTCTTGAAGCCGGGACTGCCTAACTTTCGTGGGACGCATCTTTGTACCTTTACTTCAGAGGGCTACACAAATCTGCTAACAGGCACAGTTTGAGGTTAGAAGCTCGTTCACATCTGTGATCACCATAGCCGCTGCTCGGCGCCGGGGAGGTCCGAGACAGCAAACGACCCATCAGCACGCTGTTGACGAAGACGTTGGCTTGGCGGGCGCGCCTTACCTGGCAATGAGCGGCTCATCACTTGCTCGACGTCGAGACGCGGGCAGACCCAATGACGCACGAGTTTCCTGCCGGAGATTAAGAGCAGCTAGGCGCGTCACCGACCCTTGTCGTTGATACTTCTTTCCTTGCAATAAGATACCACCTCCGAGAACAGCTCTACCTTAACAGCGGGGATCTAGACACTACCAGCTCTTGTGAGGGATTTCTGCACGTGAACAACCGTTGCATTTCTGGAGGAGCTCAAGCGAACACATTTCTCGCACTTTCGCCCGTGGTTCGCTTCAGCGTTGCGACGAGTTCCTGAACAAGCGCCTCCGCAAACTGGTAGCGCAGATCGGGAGGGCCATGGGCGAGAGTATTCCGCTGGTCTGGCAGGACTGGTCCAACACCAGGCTTCGTATCGTTTCTTCTCCAACGACCGGATCAGTGAGGAGGACATTCTGGCCGGCCACTTTCAATCTGCGCGTGAGCGCACGATTGCCACCGACGGTCCTGTCCTCGTGCTCCATGACACGACCTAGTTCAGCTATCAAACAGAGAACTCAGAGGCGATGGGGATCACCAAGAGCATAAACAGCGGCCGGGACAAGCGGCGCCTGAGATCGCACACGGTTTGCGCCATCCTGATGCACTCGAGCGTGGCGGTGACAAGCGATGGGCTGCCGCTTGGACTGACGGCCCACAAATTTTGGACCCGGAAGAAATTCAAGAGGACCGCGGCGCTTATTAAGAAGATCAATCGGAGTCGTGTTCCCATCCAGACGGAGGAGAGCATTCCGTGGCTGAGTCATGTCCGTCACTCCCCGAAGCTGCTGGACGATCCGGAGCGATGTGCATCTATGTCGGTGATCGCGAGAGCAACATCTATGAGCCTTTCTACGCCGCTCGAGAAGCCGGAAGCTTTGGTGGAAGACTTGCGTTGATCGTTTGGCTCGGGATGGAGATCACACGATCGCCGACGAAATGGACGAAGGTTGCCATCAAAAGACGCCATTGCATCGACACCAGAGACAACAACGGTGATCCCGATGAAGCCGTCATCGAGAGCGCAAGATTCGGGTTTTGCCGCCCATCTGAAAGCAGAAGCACTATCCGGCGCTGACCTTGGCCGTGATCCATGCCGAAGAGCGCGTGGTGCCGAAGAACAGAACGAAGATCGAGCGGAAGGTGGATCACAGATCTGCCTGCTAGCCGTGGCGACGGAGAGCTCGAATGGTATGCTTTGAGATGGAAGATCGAGGTGTTACATGAGATACTCAAGTCAGGCTCCAGAGCCGAGGAGCCGAAGCTTAGGACCGCCCAGCGTCTGACCTATTTGATCTCGCTCTTTTGCATCCTGAGTTGGCGTGTCTTCTGGATGACGCTCCAAACCGTTCCGTTCCGGACCGCCACCAACCCTCGCGTTGAAGGCGACCGGAATCGGCGCGCTTGATCACCTCGTCAACGACAAACCAGAAGCGAGAAAGACGCTTTTGCACTATGTCATCAAGATCGGCGGCTCGGCGGTCATCTCGCCCGTGTCAGCAATCCACCCCCTGGCACCAGAGTCATGTGGCGCGGGCTGTCGGTTGACCGACATGGCGTCAGGCACCGTGGTCGGAGGAGAACTTCTGGGTGATTGAAAGCCTCACCGGTGGCTTACGCACAGCGAGCAGTTGTGTCCAATGAAGTTGCGCATCACGAGTGAGCCGGTCTGCAATAGAGGTCCTCTTGCGGAGAGGCTATTCCTACCTTGGCTTCGCGTCTCACACTCCCAGCTCGTGCGGGTTCCGGCTTGCTTGTCGACTATCCCTTAAACCTTGATGCAAATGCGGCAAGGCTTGGACGCGCGATCGCGCATCAACGGCAAAATTGATGTTCGGTTTGGATCGTGAGATTTGGGCTGGTCCCGGTTGTCTGAACAGAATCTCCGTTCCGATAAGTAGCGGGTCTGCCGGGTTAGGCCGCCATGTGGATTGGCAGCGGGTTGAAGTTTTGCTTGATCCGGTGTGCCGCCGTCAAGGCTCGAATGTGGTCGGCGGCGATTATAAAAGTCGAGATTGCGGCCGATCGAGTTGCGCGCCTCGCTGACGCTGTCGTAGGCCCGCAGATACACCTCCTCGTACTTGACGCTGCGCCACAGCCGCTCGACGAACACGTTGTCCCGCCAGGCGCCTTTGCCGTCCATGCTGATCGCGATGCCGTTGCCGGCAAGCACGTCGGTGAACTGTGAGCTCTGGTCGGTGTTGAAGATTTCGGGCCTGCCGTGACGCGCCAGGGCATCCTCCAGCGTGGCGACGCAGAAGGCCGCCTCCATCGTGATCGACAGCCGCCACGACAGAACCCGGCGGGTCGCCCAGTCCAGCACCACCGCGAGATAGACGAAGCCGCGCGCCATCGGGATGTAGGTGATGTCCATCGCCCAGACCTGGTTCGGCCGCGTGATCTCCATGCCGCGCAACAGATGGGGATAGATCTTGTGGCTGGGCTCGGGCTTGGTGGTGCGCGACCGGCGGTACAGCGCCTCTATCCCCATACGCCGCATCAGCGTCTTGACATGCCGGCGGCCGATCTTGCACCCTCGGCAGCCAACAGATCTCGCAACGTACGCAAACCGGCGAATGGGAACTCCAGATGCAGTTTGTCGAGCCGTCGCATGATCGTGAAGTCGCTCGCCGAGACCGGACGCGGCAGATAATAGACGCTGCCCCGGCTAATGTTCAGAGCCTCCGCCTGACTGGTGATCGGCAACTCGTGCGCACGGTCAATCATCGCTTTGCGCTCAGCAGGCCGGCCTTGCTGAGCGCTCCTTCTAAAATCGTTGTCCAGCGTCAGCTCGCCGATTTTGGCGTTCAGCGAATTCACGTCGATGGCAGGTAGCGCCGTTGCGTTGCCGCCCCCGGCGGCCGAAAACATCGGCGGCACCTCCTTCAAGCTGCGCTTTCCACGCCGCGATCTGATTGGGGTGGACATCGGACTGCTCCGACAATTGGGCAAGCGTTCGATCGCCCTTGACGGCGGCAAGCGCCACCTTCGCCTTGAAAGCTGGCGTGTGCTTGCGGCGTGCTCGTCTGCTCATCGTCTCTCCTGATTCGCGGGTCAATCTTGCCCGCCGTCAGGCAGAAACTCCACTTATCGGGCTGTTCAGATTTGCGGAGCCGGCTCAATTTGCTTTTGCATCGGCAGCGCACACGCACTATAAGTGTGCAGCATCACTGTGCATCCGACTACCAAACAATGCAAGTGATGCGGCATTTCACTGATTGTTTTCCTCAACGGCCGAGCGACGGCGACATTGCCGGCGACTAGCTTCTCCCGTCGGCCCCTGTCGCGCCCCTTGTTCGCGACATAGACGTTGAGGCCGTGGCAGTGTCATTCATCTGTAGGGCGTTGCCACCTCTGGACGACCGCTATACGCGGTCCAGTGGAAGCCATCATCTCATTTCCTGCACAGCTTTTTTTCAATCTGACCATGTCTTCTTTGTTTTTGCGAGCTCCTCTTCGTGGAGCATCGTCGTGCCAATGATGCCATCCCTAACTAACTCCGCAATCTCGGCATCGGAGATGCCGAGGAGCCCTGATAAGATTTCTCGGTTGTGCTGTCCTAGCGTCGGCGCCACCGCCCGGATTGCATAGGGATGTTGGCCGTCGCGGATAGGCATCGAAGGCTGCGGATGTGGGCCCATGAAAGCACGTTCCACTTCCTGCAGAAATGCACGCGACCTGAGATGCCGATCATTGAGCAGGTCAATTGGCAGGCGAGCCACGCCGGCAGCGATCCCTGCGGCTTGCATTTCGGTCATAGCCTGGTCCGAGTTGCGAGTCAGCGTCCAAGCTTCGATACCACTCTCGATGGCATCCTCGATCTCACGACGCGCTTTCACATTTTTTAACCGCTCGTCTGCCGCCCATTCTCTTCGATCAATCAGCAACGCAAGTCTCTGCCACATGCGTTCGTCCGTCGCGGCTAACACAATCCAATTGTCCTCACCCGCACACCGGAAGCAGCCATGTGGCACGAACTGAGGATGTCGATTACCATACCTTCTCGGAGCCTCGCCGTCGATCGAGTGGAGGGTTATCCAGGGCGCCGCAAACGGCATCATGCATTCGGTTTGCGCAAGATCTATGAACTGACCCTGCCCGGTACGGCGGGCGTGGATGAGCGCAACTAGAACCGCAGCACAGCCGTTCAATCCGCCGACCGGATCCCCAAAAGCGATGTGGCTCATCACAGGTGGCCCGTTGGCGTTTCCGATTACGCTCGGCAGGCCGGAGCCCTGCTCGAGCGTCGAGCCGTAGGCTCGGCAATCTCGATGTATGCTGTTCGTACCAAATGCGGACATCGACATCATCACAGCCTGGGGGTTCAGTGCTCTGATCACGTCGTAACCGAGTCCGAGCTTGGGCAGCACATCGACTGAATAGTTGTCGACGATAACGTCGACTCCAGCCAAAAGTTGTTTCGCAAGAGAGACGCCCTGCGGTCGCGTGAGATCTAGCGTGATACCCCGCTTATTGCGGTTCATTACGCAGAATGGTGCAGCCTTTTCGTACATTTGCCCTTGGACGAAGGCCGGACGCCGGTCAACGCCACGCAACCAGTCCGGATATTGGATAGCCTCAATCTTGATGACATCGGCACCGAGATCAGCGAGTGTGCGGGTACATAACGGGCCCGCCCAACCCATGGTGAAGTCGACGACGCGGACCCCATTTAATGGCCGTCGGTTGGAATCGGTGCTGCTCGGCGCTGCGAAAGTCGTACGCATCAACGATCTTGAAACACTTGCGAAAACCTGCTGTTCGCCGGGACTGGGGACCTTCCCCCCGCGCAGCGGCGGCGTCAGCATCAGCCGCAGAGTCGAGCCAACCGTGAAGGCTTCTTCTTCTCCAATCCGTACAGGCACAATCACCCCGCGCCGCTTCTTCTCTGTATCGTCTACCAAATTGGGGATGTCGGGTACGGGCACAACGGGGATCTTTCGCTTTACTCCCTCGGCAAGCCACTCAAGCGCGGTGCGCGTCTTCAATTTCGGGCTCAACTGTTCTTCAATGCTGTCGATCTGCTGCAGACGATCTTGGCCGATGACCAAAGCTGGATCATCACGCAAGTGGGATAGATCAAGCATGTCACAGAGTTCGCGCCATTGCGCCCGCGTCCCCACTGTGACCCCGAGCCAGCCCTTCTGGGTCTCGTAAATACCCAACGGGAAAATGGGCCAGAACCGGTTGACACCAATCCGATGCATTACATCGCCGTGCTGAAATGCTTGGAGCATCTGATACTCGTTGGCAGTGAGGCTCGATTCGAAAATACTGAGTGACCACGAGCGCCCTGCTCCACCTTGTATCCGCTCAAAGGCAGAAGAAGCCGCAGCAATAAAGCCCCACAAGCCGGCGAGGATTCCCGTTTGGAAGTCCGGTGCGTGCAATGGGGGACCCTCGACTGGCCCAACCAGCTTGATAAGTCCGGCGAGCGCGCGAATGGTTGAATCAGTTGCGGTGAAGCCTGCATAGGGACCCTTGTCGGCAAACCAGCTCGCTCCTACGTGGATCAACTCGGGGTGCCGCTTGCGTATCGCGACGACATCAATGGCAGGGCAAGCTGCGGAGTCGATGTCACGCCCGTCGATCAAAATGTCGCAACTCTCGATCAGTAATGACAGGCTTGTGCTTGCGTCCGGCTTAGTTCGGTCCATTATGATGCTTGACTTGTTGAAATTCAGGAACGCGAACCACGCGCTCCCACCTTCTGGCGTAACTGGGGCACTGCGCCGAAGTGGATCCCCTGCCGGCGGCTCGACCTTCTGAACATCGGCCCCGAAGTCTGAAAACAATCGCGCGCAGTAACTGGTTGCGGCTGAGCTACCGATTTCGACGACCCGCAAATGCGATAGCACCTTCTTCGCTCGATCCATTTTATGAATCCCCCTGACGCTCCGCTGCGAGACTTGGCAACATGTGAATCTATCGAGACAGCGATCGCCGTACCCACTAGGCTGCAATTACTTTTGCGAGTGATGACTCTGAGGCCAAGCGCTGATCCAGCTTGAACAAACGGTCTGGATTCCTGGATTGCTGAGGAGGCCAGGTGCCGCGCCCCGCGTACTTTGGAGGGTCGATGCCGATCAGCCAATATGTATCTATGGGTGGCGTGACGTACTACGCTTTGACGATCCTCGTGAACTCGGCCGCTCGTGCCACACCGCTGCGAACTGCTCGAGCGGATGTGCTGCGCAGGAACGGTCACGCAATCAACTACAAGGAAAGATGATACGTCTGGCGGACTAACTACGTTAGTCATTGCTGCACCCTCGTATATCGCTTCAAAGCTGACTCGGCGCCGAGCTACTGATTCACTTTAGGCCATCGACCGAAGATCGACATACTACCTACTTTGGTGGTCTGGCGGTGCCAGCCGTGTCAGCGTTTGAGCCTCCTTCGGAATGAGTGAACACTTGCGTTAGCTCGTTGAGCCCGGAGCTGTCGAATGGAACGTCAACGGTTCACAGAAGAGTACAACGGGTCTCGAGCGGTCGTTCGATCGGGTCGGTGGCCAAGGAACTCGGGCTGCGCTACTCGGTTGCGACGCTGGGTTGACAAGCTCCGGCAGGAGCCGGCATCGGCGGCGTGGCCTCCCGCCACGCAGGCGAGCCGATGTCGATTGACCGGGCTTCGGCGATCTCCCGGTTGCGCCAGGAGAGCGGACCGCTGCGCATGGAGTGCGACATGTTGCAAAAGTCGATCGCGATCTTCGCCGGAACCCGGACATGAGCTTTCGCTTCATCGAGGATCACGAAGCCTATCCGAGCTTGATGTGCGCCGTGCTCGAGGTCTCGTCCGCCGACTATTACGCCCGGCTCGAGCACCAGTGAGCGCGCGTACGGCTGCAATTCCACACTCATCGCCGAGATCCGGCAGCTCCATCACGACAGCGGTCATCGCTATGGCAGCCCGCGGGTCCGTGCCGCTCTCCGGACGCAGGGACGCCAAGTCGCGGCGGGATCGGACGGCTGATGCGTGGATATGGCATTCGAGCGATCATGGCGCCCGCCGTCGGGTTCGCACCACCGACAGTCATCACGATCTGCCGATCGCCCCGAACCTGATCCGGCGTGACATTACCGCGGCAGCGTCAAACCGGGTCAGGCTTGCCGACATCGCGTACATCCAACCGAGAAAGGCTGGTTGTACCTGGCCATCCTCATGGAAATATTCAATCGAAACATCGCCGGCTGGGCGATGCGGGATGACATGCAGGTCGAACGCCCATCCGCGGCTTTGACAATGCTCATCGAGCAGCAACGCCCGCACCACGTATTGATCGGCCCGATCGTGGTGGCGTCCTTGCGGATGCGCTCGATGGTCCAGCCGGCGTAGCGCCGATGACTGGACGCCATGTGCTCCGGCACGTCGTGTGCTTGTGGTTGCCGCTCATGCGCTGATGCGCTGCGGTCCGCTCGCCCTTGTGGAAGATTTCGACGGTGCGGGCAGTGAAGCGCACCTCGACTTCGGCGCGGACGAAGCGATGCGGGACGCTGTAGTAGTGCGCCTCGACCTCGACGTGATAGTCGATGCTGACCCGGCAGATCCGCCCTCGGCGAACACGTGAGGGCTCTCCGGCAAGGCCTGGAGCGCCGGCCGGTCGATCTCCTCCAATAGCTTGCGGCGGATGACGCCGAGCCGCCGGATCGGCCGCTCCTCGTTGAGCCAGGTTAGCAACTCGGCGATGCCGCGTTGATCTCGGCCAGGGTGTAGAATGTGCGGTGGCGCAGCCGCCCGAGCAGCCAGCGCTCGACCATGAGGACCGCCTGCTCGACTTTGGCCTTGTCCCGGTTCCGTCGAGGCCTCGCCGGCAGCTTGGTGGTACCGTAATGCGCCGCCATGTCGGCGTAGCTGCGGTTGATCTGCGGATCGTAGCGGCATGCCTTGATCACCGTGACCTTGGTATTGTCCGGCTCCAGCAGCGCCGGCACGCCGCCGATCGCCTCGAAGACACCGACGTGGCCGCTCATCCAGTCGGTGAGCCCCTGCATCCAGGTCGCCTGCGCGTAGGTGAAGCTGGATGCGCCGAGCACCGCGACGAAGATCTGCGCAGGCGCGCCGCTCGCCGGTGTGCCGATCGATCACAACCGGCACGCCGTCGCGCGCATAATCGACGAATAGCTTGTCTCCGGCCGCATGCGACTGGCGCATCGTCACCGACAGGCGGCCTTCCCAGCCGCGGTAGAGTTCGCAGAACCGCGAATACCGATACCCGTCGGGCTCGCTCGCGATGTACTCCTCCCACAGGATCGACAGTGTCACGTGCTTGCGCTTGAGCTCGCGATTCACCGCCGCCCAGTCCGGCTCCGCCTGCCGGCGATAGCCCCGCCGCGTGCCGGAACCGGCACCTGCGCTGGCGAACAGCCGGGGCTCCAGCACAGCGTCGATGATCCCCGATGCCTCGAACCGGCGGATCGTCAGCCGCACCGTCGAAGGGGCCATTCCCACCCGTCGCGCAATCTCGCGGGTCGGCATCCCGGCCGACTTCAATTTGATCACATCGCGCACATGGCGCATCGCAAACCTCTCCGTCGGCATCCAGGTCCCCCTTCGCAAGGCCGAAAGGCGGGACCGTATCGGAAGCCAAGAGGCCTCGTCACCCCCAGGGGACATCATCCCGGAATGGTGGGCGAGATGATCTCGGAATGGTGGGCGAGATCATTCCGGAAGGGTAGGCGACATCGAGCGGAATCAGCAGGCTGGAGCATTGTGTGTGTCCAGGTGTGGTTGATCACAGCAAGCCTTCTGCGACAAGGTCATGATTCCACACCGTCGCTCAAATTACTGAGTGAAACAGAACCGGCTCTAGCCGCTTCGCTCTGATGGGCCCAACTGTTATCTCAAATAGGAGTGCAGCGTTTTTTACAGATTCATGCGGGTTTTCGGGGCAGCCAAGGGGTATTTAGCAGCATCGCGGCGTGCAGCTTGTTGTAGTGCTCACTGGTGTAGATCGGGATCACAGCCGACTAAGCTGGCTTACATATTGCCGTGATCAAGGACTCATCTACTAGCAGCGCGTATTCAGTAAGCCACCTTGATAAGGTCCTAAGCGAATGGCACAGAGCGTCAGAATGTGATCAGCGCAATATCCAGCCAGAAACAAGTCCTAATTGGTTTCCTAGCGAGCCCTTCATCGCCAAACGTGGTTTTGGCCGCCCAACGATATGAACATCCCGGTTCCTGTTGCCGTGCTTAAGTCATGAATGATTGAACGATGACGTACGACACGACTTTCAATTGAACCTTACGCTCGCGGATCTAGATCCTCTGGCCGATGCGTTACCGCGTGCGGCTTGCCTCTCGGCCGCATTCCCGATCCTGGTACAATCCGCAGGACATTCCATGCCGATTTATTACCCTGATATCCTGGAGCAGAAGACCGAGCAACGCCTCTTTACCTATAGTGAGAAGGACGTGATACTGTATGCGCTGGGGATCGGGATGGGCCGCGATCCAACGAACGAGCGCGAGTTGTGCTTCGTATACGAAAGAGATATCAAGGTCACGCCGACGGCTGCCACAGTGCTGGCTTCCGGCAAGGGGCTTCCTGCCGGAGCTGAGATAGAGCAGAAGTTAGGTATCCGAATCAGCCGCCTGAACAATTTGATGTTGGTGCATGGCGAGCAGAAGGTCGAGTTACATAAACCGCTGCCCTCGTCTGGCTCGTTCACGGTTATGGGCCGTACGATCGGCGCCTACGATAAGGGCAGGTTCAAGGGGGCGGTTGTCGTCGACGAGACCACGTGGACCGACGAGAACGGAGAAAAGATAGCGACCCTCACCGCCTCCACCTTTGCGCGGGGCGACGGAGGCTTTGGCGGGCCGTCGGTAGGCGCACCCGAACCTCATTTTGTCCCCAGACGCAAGCCGGATTTGTCGATCGCGTTAGACACGCGACGAGACCAGGCGCTGCTCTATCGGCTTAACGGCGATTTCAATCCGCTTCATTCCGATCCAGAGTTTGCCAATCGTGCCGGCTTCTCGCAGCCGATCCTGCATGGCCTCTGCACCTTCGGCATCACTTCTCGAGCAGTGCTGCAGGAACTCTGCCACTACGATCCCACCAGGATCCTGAGCCATCAGGCACGCTTCTCTGCGCCTGTGTTCCCCGGCGATACGATCACTGTCGATCTGTGGCAAGATGGTAACGTGATCTCGTTCGAGGCGCGCGTGATCGATCGCGGCGCAACCGTGATCAAGAACGGGAAGGCTGTGCTGCGTGCCAAATAGGAACGATTCCCTGCTCCGTCATAGCTGAGACCTTCTAGCGGCCTGCTCAGCGCTTAAGAACGCTCTATCCAGTTGTGCTATCTAGCCAGAGATCGAACCGATTCTAATTGACGCTAGTAATGCTCGGCTCCTGCTGCCACCTGGCGGCGTCCCCGAATGTGGCGCAAAATGATTCTACATGCCACTAGGCCGCCGGAAAGTGCGGGATCGTACTGAAATGCTTTGGAAGCGATCATCAGTACATCAAGTCTTCGTCGGAGACCGACGATGGTGAGCGCCCCTGTCGATGCGCTCTCCCTGGCCGCTCCTTTCTCGATCTCAATGTCACTCACGCGAAAGATGGGAGCTGCCCAAAGCCCTCACTGAGACAATGACCTCTTTCTGGGGTGGGTCTCGACTGCCTGCGCTCGGGAGATCCGCTCCTCGCGAAGCTGTGTCCGGCGCACTTTTCCTGCCTCATCGCGCAGGGGCTGGTCGACGAATTCTACGGAGCGTGGAAGTTTATAGGATACCAGCCGCTCGGCCAAATGCGCCAACAGCATCTCCGCGGACAGGCCGGCGCGAGCCTGGACGATAGCGTGGACGGATGAGCCCATATCTTCATCCGGCAGACCCACCACGGCGCACGAGATCGCCAAGGGATGCTCTTCTATCGCGGCTTCGATTTCAGCGGGATAGACGTTTGATCCGCCGACCAAAATCATGTCGGTGCGGCGGTCGGCGAGATAGAGATAGCCGTCTTCGTCGAAGTGACCTACGTCGCCGACGGTCTCCCAACCGTCGGGAAGCACACGCGCAGTAGCGCCGCGATAGGCGTAGGGGCGCGCTGCCCCATCAGTTTCGCGCAAGTATATCTCGCCTTTCTCGCCGGGTGGCAGCGTGTTTCCGTCAGCGTCCACGACCTTGATTTCACCCCAGGCCACGCGGCCAACGGAACCGCGATGTTCTAACCATTCACCGCCAGTAATGACCGTGCCCGCCTGATTCTCGGTCGCCGCATAGAGCTCCAATATGACCTCAGGCCCAAGCCAGTTGATGAAGGCCTCTTTCAGCCAAGGCGGACAAGGGGCCGCGAAGTGCCAGAGCGTTTTCAGCGACGATACATCGTAGCGGGCGCGCACCTCATCCGGCAGCCGCCAGATGCGGCTCATCATGGTGGGCACCAAATAGACCCATGTCGCCCTTCGCCGCTCTATTTCAGCCAGCACACCCTCCGCATCGAAGCGCGGCATCAGTACGATTTGAGCGTCGCAGGCCAACCCGTACTGGGCGAACGTGAAGGGACCGCTATGATAAAGCGGCCCAGGGATTAAGGCCGTATCGCCTACACCAAACCGAGACAAGTTCGGTCCACTGGGGTCAGCGGCCGTCAGACCAGGTTTTCCGGAGAGAATAAGCTTGGGTCGCCCGGTAGACCCTCCCGACGTTATAGCCACCAGCACGGGAGCAGCGCACGACTTTAGCGCACTGTCATCCTCAGTCAGCTTAAGCAGGTCTGGCACGGTGACGCGAGGCCGGTCGGTTTCCATGCCGGGCAAGGCGATTACCACGGGCGGATCCGCGAGATCGACTATGGCCTGCAACTCGGCCGGTGGCAGTCGAAAGGAAACAGGCTGCGGTGTCGCGCCCAATTTCCAGACACCCCAGCAAGCCTCGATGAAGTCGATGCTGTTGGGTAGTCCGATGGTAACTAAATCGCCATACTTGACACCCAGCCGCTCCAATGCACGCGCGACCCGCGTCGAGCGCGCTTCAAGCTGACCCCAAGTAATTGTGGTCTCGCCGCAACTCACCGCTGTTTTATCCGGCATCATTTGGGCAGAGCGCAACAGTTTCTCGCCCAGAGGAATCATCTCTTCAGCCATCTTCCCTCATCTACGCCCTTGCTTTCGCCCCAGCTTGCCGTGAATCATCTGCTTACGACCGCAGCCAAGGCTCCAGAAGTATGGCTCTTTGTTCGCGCGGAAAAGCAGCGAATTCGACGGTCGTGATGCATCGATCCGCCAAAATATCTGCTTACGCAGCTAATCCACCACGAGTGAATGCACTTTGATTCGCAGCATCGGTCTGCTGGATTGTGCCAATCAGCCAATGTTGCGAGCCGCCCGCTTAAAGGTCGCTCGTGATCCAACATCCTCGTACAGAAGCTTCCCGCCTCCGACGCAAAGCCGCGATCAATTTGGCGATTGGCGTATTGCGGCGAGCTACGCAAATGCGGGAATCCCGGCCCAACTTGCAGATTTGCGGGCCAAGTCTGTGACGGTTTGCCGAAGGCAGTAGAGCCAAGAGAAATGATAGGATGGGTTGATAAAGCCCTCCAAAGGACCTGCTTTGACGGACGAGTTCCCCTCTGACACGAGCGAGGGCTGGCACTATAAGGTCGGACGCTGCCGAAGGGTCAACTTGGTTAGCGTCCGATGGCTTCAGGAGATCTCAAAAAGACCGGCTGCGCCCATGCCGCCGCCGACGCACATCGTGACGACCGCAAGCTTCGCCCCACGGCGCTGTCCTTCGTACAGGGCGTGCGCAACGCAGCGTGCGCCCGTCATGCCGTAGGGGTGGCCGATGGCGATCGAGCCACCCGAGACATTCAGCTTCTCGTATGGGATACCGAGCTTGTCCCTGCAATAAAGCACCTGAGACGCGAAAGCCTCGTTCAGCTCCCAGATGTCGACGTCCTCGATCTTGAGGCCGTGGCGGTTTAGGAGCTTCGGAATTGCAAAGACCGGACCAATGCCCATTTCCTCCGGACGACAGCCTGCCACGGCCATACCGCGATAGGTGCCAAGCGCCTGCAGACCACGTTTCTCGGCCTCCTTGCGTTCCATCATCAGGACGGCGGCCGAGCCGTCAGAGAGCTGGCTGGCATTGCCCGCCGTGATAAATTTGCCTTCTTTCAGGTAGCGACCGCCTTTGAAAACGGGCTGAAGCTTCTTGAGGTCGTCGAGCGTGGTTTGCGGACGATTGCCCTCATCGGCGGAAATAGTGATCTCCTTGTCCGCGGTTTGGCCAGTGTCTTTGTCAACTACGACTTTCATAGTGGTAGTGACCGGAACGATCTCGCAAGCGAACCTTCCTTCTGCTTGGGCTTGGGCGGTGCGCTGCTGTGAGTGGTGGGCGTACTCGTCCTGAGCCTCACGGCTGATTCCATAGCGTGCGGCGACAAGTTCGGCAGTTTCGATCATCGAGATCCAAACTTCAGGGATGCGCTCCTCTAGCCAGGGGTCAGCAGTCATAAAGCGGTTCGACTTGTCGTTTTGCACAAGGCTAATCGACTCTACCCCCGCTCCGATCGCGATTGAGGCGCCGTCGTTTATGATGTACTTGGCAGCAGTGGCTACAGCCATAAGCCCGGAGCTGCACTGCCGGTCAACAGTCATGCCAGAGACGGTGTCCGGAAGACCAGCACGCAGCGCGGCCTGACGAGCGATGTTATAGCCGGTGGTGCCTTGCGGCAATGCTGTGCCCATGACAACGTCATCGATCTCGCCGGGATCAATCCCAGCCTGCACTACAGCCGCGCGGATCGACTCTGCGGCGAGAGTTGCGCCGTAGGTGTTGTTGAATGCGCCCCGGTAGGCTTTGCCAAGAGGGGTCCGTTTCGCGGCGACAATAACAGCTTCACGCATGGAAAGAGTTGTCCTTAGATTTGATTGGCCCATCCCTCGTCGGGATGAAGCGAGTTGTAGACTAGGCTAGCTCAGGCGTTGGTCGAAGCTGGCGAACGTCTTGCCGTCGGCAACCAGCTTTTCCAGCAAGTGCGCCGGCTTGAAGTCGTCGCCCATCGAGAATTGCAGCTCGTTCATCTTTGCGAGGACCTTACCTAGGCCGATCTGATCAGCGTAATACATTGGCCCGCCACGGTAGACCGGCCAGCCGTAACCGTTGACCCACACCACGTCGATGTCCGAAGCCCGAAGGGCCTTGCCTTCCTCCAAGATTTTAGCGCCCTCATTGATCATCGGATAAAGGCAGCGCTCCAAGATCTCCCCATCAGAGATGCTGCGAGGAATCGTGCCGGTTTTGGCGATGAAGTCGCGAATGATTCCTTCGGTGATCAGCGAGGGTTTGGCGTTGCGATTATCGTCGTAGTCATAGTAGCCGGCGCCAGACTTCTGGCCAAAACGGCCCATCTCGCACAAGACTTCATGCAACGTAGATCCTGTTGATTCCTCCCTCACCCAGCCGAGGTCTAATCCAGACAGATCGGCCATGCGGAAGGAGCCCATCGGAAAGCCGAACTCGTACAGCACCCGATCCACGTCCCAAGGGCTCGCTCCCTCTAGAACTAGCTTCCTGGCTTCGCGTTCGCGCGACGTCAATATGCGATTGCCGATAAAACCGTGACAGACGCCCGCCAGCACCGCAATTTTGCCGATCCTCTTTGCCAAGTTCATCGATGTCGCGATAACATCCTTCGCCGTCTTGTCACCGCGGATTACCTCGAGCAGCTTCATCACGTTGGCCGGGGAAAAGAAATGCAGTCCGATCACGTCCTGCGGCCGGGTCGTCGTCGCAGCGATCTCGTCGACGTTCAACTCCGACGTATTCGTGGCCATGATCGCGCCGGGCTTGCAGATGCTGTCCAGCTTGGCGAACACCTGCTTTTTGATGTCCATGCGCTCGAACACCGCCTCGATGATTAGGTCGCAGTTTGCGAAGTCTTCCATCGCGAGCGAGCCGGTCAGCAGATCCATCCGCTGGGTCACCTGCTCGAGCGTCAAGCCGCCGCGCGCGGCGGTTCGGTTGTAGTTCGACTTGATGACGGCGAAGCCCTTGTCGAGCGCCTCCTGCTTGACTTCAACTATCGTAACAGGGATGCCGACATTGGCGAAATTCATGGCGATACCGCCACCCATAGTGCCTGCGCCTAGGATGCCCACTTTTTTGATTGGCCGTGTCTGCGTGCTGTCCGGCACATCCGGGATTTTCCGCGCCCGACGCTCGGCGAAGAAGTAGTAGCGCTGAGCTTGCGATTGCGAGCCAGACAGCAGCTCCGCGAAAAGTTGCTGCTCGACTCGTAAGCCCTCGTCAAATGAGCTTGAATTTACTGCAGCCTCAATGCTGCGTATGTTGTACTCGGGCGCGATCAGCCCCCGGAATTTCCGCGCGTTGTCCTTCCTGAATTTGTCAAAGATCTCGGGATGACTTTTGGCCGCTTCTAGCTTGGCACTTTTGTCGCGGACCCTCGCCAGCTGCGCGCCCTCGGCTAGCACCTTGAGCGCGAACGCGAGGGCGCCCTCCCTCAGTTTGCCGTCGTCGACAAGCTGATCGACCAATCCCATGGCCAGTGCTTCCCGGGCGTTGACATGGCGCCCAGAGGTTATCATGGTCAGCGCCCCCTCGACGCCAACGATACGCGGCAGCCGCTGCGTGCCTCCTGCGCCCGGGATGAGACCCAACGCCACCTCCGGAAGCCCCAGCTTGGCCGACGCAGCCGCCACACGGTAGTGAGCGCACAATGCGACCTCCAGCCCCCCGCCCAAAGCGGTGCCGTGGATCGCGGCAACAACCGGCTTAGTCGCATTCTCCATTGCTGCTTGCACCTGAAAAAGGCTCGCCCCCGTTTTCTGACTCCCGAATTCAGTGATGTCAGCCCCGGCAATAAAGGTGCGCCCCTCGCAAATGAGCACCACGGCATCGGCATCCGATGTGAGAACACGCTGGAAACTCTCGAGCAGTCCATCGCGTACTCGCGCCGAGAGCGCATTTACGGGTGGATTGTTGATCGTGATGACCGCGATCTTGCCGTGAAGTTCGGTTTGGACAACTTTATCCATGTTCCCCATCGCTTTGATACTTACATGCCCCTTGATTATTTCGCCTCGTCAATTGGCGTTCGGCCCAGTCCGCGAGAGGACGGATGGATCCGCACTTGGAGCGGATGATTGTGCCAAACGAAAGAATTGCATCGGGCTAAGCGAGATCTTCTCAATCGGACGCCACCAGCATAGCTAAGGTCATTGCACAAATTCTGCGGATGTCCGGCGATCAGTGGCGAAAGCCTGCAAGGTACTCCGCCGTTATGCCGCAAGGAATCGTACGCCAGATGGGCGCTGCTAAGCTGGCGGGATTAGACGCGCGTTCGACCAATATGATGCATAGAGCATTCCCCTTGAATATGCGGGACACGCACTGGTGCCGCGAGAACCCGCACTCCTTCCTTGAATACGACGTTGATACCGCGGCCCGGATTACGGCGAGCAGTGCGGCCACCGATGCGAATCGCCTTTGTATGGGCTGCGGCGCCCCTGTGAGCTCTGCGCTGCTCGCACCGGCTGGGTCCAAGGTGTCAGGTTCCCTCATCGATTAGGAGGACGGCTGACATTGTTCATCGCTAGCCGATTTCGTGATGCATCGTCGAGCATTGTAGCGAGGCGAAGCGACCGGCAGATGGCCTTCGTTTGGCGGGCTAGGCAGGCGGCACCACAGGGGTGGACTTGTGCTCTCGGCAGGGTAAAGGCCGCAAACCGGGCGGTTGCGTAAAAAGGCGCGCGCTGCATGTTTTTCGACGAAATTCCGCTTCAATGGGTTTTTTCTCGGCCGCTTTTGTCGTGATTGACGCGCTAGGTTGCCCATGGCGTGAGTGGCTCGTCCGGTAAGTGCAACAGTCGCTGCCGAAGAAAGCGCCTACGGCGTTGAAGAAGGCGCGCGGGCTTTCCATGCCACAGCACCGGGGAGCAAGACGTTGTTAGCCAGCGCGCGTGTTCAGCACTTCGGGGTACAGGAGTTGTTTCGTATCAAGTGAATGGCGACTAGAGAACAATGCACAAACGGAATGTTGGCACTGACGTGGAATTTACGGTGGGAGATGTGCGAGGGTGAGTGATCTTGAATCGTTCCGGCAACTGGTACGGACATGGCTTACGGCCAACTGCCCTTCGGAAATGCGGGAGCCTGTTCGCTCCGCAGACGACATCGTCTCTGGTGGCCGGCGGCCCGTCTTCAAGAACGCCGCGCAGAAAGTCTGGTTGGACCGCATGGTCAGAAAGGGCTGGACGGCACCAAGCTGGCCGACAAAATACGGCGGCGGAGGCCTTTCCCATGAGGAGACCAAAATCCTCCGCGAGGAGATGGGACGTCTCGGCTGCCGCAGTCCATTGGAGCCATTCGGTCTCGAAACGCTCGGCCCAACATTACTGAAATACGGGACGGAAGAACAGAAGTTAGAACACCTGCCGAAAATGGCAGCCGGCCAAATCCATTGGTGCCAGGGCTATTCCGAACCGAGCGCGGGCTCCGACCTCGCCTCGCTGGCGACCCGGGCAGAGGACGAGGGCGACTACTTTCTTGTAAATGGTCAGAAGATTTGGACCAGTTACGCGCACAAGGCAGATTGGATTTTTTGCCTCGTGCGGACTGATAGATCGAGCAAGCACAACGGCATCTCGTTCCTGCTTTTTGACATGGAAACGCCTGGGGTCTCGGTCAAGCCCATCAAGCTGATCTCGGGATACTCGGTTTTTTGCGAGACATTTTTCGACAATGTGAAGGTGCCGAAGACGAACCTCGTAGGTGAATTTAACAAAGGCTGGGAAGTCGCTAAATACCTACTCAGCCATGAACGCGAAAACATTTCTGGAAGCGGATCGGAAAGTCCGCGGCTGTCACTCGGGGAAAGGGCCAAGTTGGCGCTCGGAACCGAATCGGATGGACGACTGGATGATCCGATTCTGAGGAGCCGCATTGCAATGTTCGAACTCCGCGCTCAGGCGGTTGAAGCAAGCTCTGAACGTTTTGCCGACGAGCTAAAGCACGGGCGCGGCCATCCGGCCCAGGCGTCGATGATCAAGTACTTCGGAACTGAGTTGAACAAGCTTCGCTATGAATTAATCATGGCGATAGGAGGTTCGGATGCGTTGGAATGGGACAGTGAGCGCTCTCAGCTAGGCGTTGACGCTCGTGCTTGGCTGCGCACCAAAGCCAACTCCATTGAAGGCGGCACATCTGAAGTGCAGCTCAACATCATCGCCAAGCGTATTCTCCAGCTGCCCGGAGTGTGAAATCGTGCCCCTCTTCCGCACCGAAGATCAAATAATGCTTGCTGACACGGTTCGATCGTTTCTCGCAGAACAAGCGCCGGTCAGCCATATGCGCGCGTTGCGGGATGCAGAAGACAAGGTTGGCTTTTCGCCCGATCTTTGGAAGCGGTTTGCCGACCTTGGGCTGAATGGCGTGCTGCTGGATGAGGCCGAGGGCGGCTCCGGGCTCGGGCACGTCGAAGCTGGGATTGTGCTGGAGGAAATTGGGCACCATCTTACCCCCTCGCCCTTCCTCACGACGGCGGTGGGAGCAGTTATGGCGCTGAAGAATGGCTCAGCAGAGCAGCGGCAAAGCTGGCTGCCTCGGATCTGCGCTGGGAACGCTGTGGGCACGCTGGCTGTGGACGAGTCGGTGCGTCATCGGCCGGATCGAATCGGACTGAAAGCCGAGCGCGTCGGCAGTGGTTTTCGGCTTACAGGCGAGAAGCGCTTTGTGGCGTACGGCCACGTGGCTGACTTCGTGATCGTGGCGGCACGAACCGCCGGTTCGTCGGACGAGGAGATGGGCGTCACGCTATTCCTCGTCGAGAGCAACGCGCTAGATCTCAAGGCGGAATCCGAACGGCTCATCGACGCGAGCTTCGCAGCACGTTTGAAGTTCGATGGGGTGGAGGTCTGCGCACATGCGGTTATAGGCGAGGTAGATGACGGGTTTAGAGGTCTGACGAAAACGCTGACCGCATTGCGGGCCGGTGCGTCGGCTGAATTGATCGGTGTCGGCTCACGCGCTATGGACATGACTATTGATTATCTGAAGCAGAGGAGACAATTTGGGCGTCTGATTGGCTCGTTTCAGGCGCTGCAACACCGCGCCGCTCACCTTTACGCGGAAATGGAGGTCGCTCGCGCCGCCGTGCTCAAAGCCCAGCAGCTGCTCGACGATCACGAGGGTCGGGCCGAACAGGCTGTCATGGTGGCAAAAGCCGTGACTGGCATGGCTAGCGCGCTCGCTGTTCAGGAAGGCATTCAGATGCATGGCGGCATTGGCATGACCGACGAGTACGATGTCGGCTTGTATATGAAACGACAGCGAGTGCTAGCCGAACTGTTTGGCGACGCGGACTATCATGCGAACCGCCTGGCGCACCTTGCAGGTTATTGAAACCCTGGGGATCACTTCTAACCCCAATGAAGTATTTGCGCCCCCTATGGAGAGACTCGTATCGGTGCATAGTGGACGCCTTGGCCGCTTAGTCGGTTGCCTGGCCGGAATTCCGAAACGATTGCGAAATTGAGGATGTCACGCGTATCACGAAGACGACCTCCTTCAGCCAATTCGTACGGGCAGCGTGCAGCAGTAGGTCCCTGCACGGCGATCTTGAGAATGACATTCCAGGCCTCCTCCAAGATCTAGCAAATGTCTGGTTGTGCAAGCTAATGGGGACGGTGCCTCCGATAGGCTGATGGCCCTTAGCCTCCCAGCCGCAGATGGTAGCCAAGTTTCTACTCCGCGCAAACGCGCCCGACGCTGGACAGTGTTTTAGGATGTCCCGCCCGGCCACCGGCTTGGCCACCTCATGGCGCAGCCGTTCGGTCAGCTGCTGCTGAGGTTCGGCTCGGACCGCTTGCGCCGGGTCGGGCCGACCAGCTTGACTGCCTCTAGTTGAACTCGCGACCGAACGTCCAACGTCCCATAGCCCACTTCGGCTTCATGAAAGACCTATGCTCGTTGTCCATCAAGCCGGCAGCAGAAGAGCAGCTCGTTCTCTCCTCCAGCTGCTGGACGTAAGGCTAACATCGCCACAACTAACTCAGGCGCGTCCGGTGTCGACTGCGTACGGCGGGACAACGTTTTGGCCAGACAGGTCTTACTCGAATGTTCTACGTATGAGGCCGCTTTCGTTCCGTCGGTGTTGCACGCTACGGCAGGCGTTCAGCTGTCGCGTATACCGCGCAGGCGCTCGGAGCGCCGCCGCAATAACTCAATGGTAATCAGCATAGCGAAGGAGAATAGGATCAGCACCGTCGCTGCCGCAGTGATTGTCGGACTAATCGACTCCCGGATCCCCGAAAACATGACCCTTGGCAAGGTGCGTTGATCAGCGCTCGCGACGAAAAGCGCGACCACTACCTCATCGAAGGAGGTGATGAAAGCGAAGAGCGAGCCAGTCAGTACTCCTGGAAGGATGAGGGGCAAGGTGATCGTGAAGAAAACGGTGATTGGCGGCGCACCGAGGCCGGCCGCAGCGCGGGTCAGCGAGTAGTCAAAGCCCATCAGGGTCGCGCCGACCGTGATAACGACGAAGGGCGTAGCCAGCGTGGTGTGCGCCAAGATTAGCGCAGTAAAAGTGTTAAGCAGCCCGACATCGGCATAGAAGAAATAGAGGCTAACACCGGTGATCACAACCGGTACGATCATCGGCGCGATAAGCACGCTCATCACCGGCGTTCGCCAAGCGAACTGCGGGCGGTTGAGTCCGAGCGCGGCTAACGTTCCCAAAAAGGTCGATAGAAGCGTGACGGAAACGGCAACCAGAAGCGAGTTGTGGAGTGCCCCCTGCCACCGTTCAGTCAGGAAGAACTCCTCATACCAGCGAAGCGACAGGCCTGGCATGGGATATGTGAAGAAGGGCACAGAGTTAAAAGAGAGTGGGATGATCACGAGGATCGGAGCGACTAGAAACAGCAGCACCATCCCGCATAGCAGTCGGTGGAGATAATACCAGCCGGCCTCCATTGGAGAGGCGTAGACGGAAGCAGCCATCGGTCTCATCCAATCTTGATCCGCTCAATGCCGACCAGCTTGTTGAAAATATAATACAGTAGCAGCGTCATGATAAGCAGGATGGCGCCGAGCGCCGAGGCCATCCCCCAATTGAGCGATTCGCTAGTATAATAGGCGACGAAAGAGCTGACCATTTGATCAGCCGGCCCGCCGACCAGTGCGGGGGTTATGTAGTAGCCCAGGCATAAAATGAAGGTCAGCAGGCAGCCGGCGCCGATTCCTGGCAGGGTTAGTGGGAAGTAGACTTTCCAAAACGCGTAGAAAGGACCAGCGCCGAGGGAGCGAGCTGCTCGGACGTAGTTTGGAGAAATAGTTTTCATGACGCTGTATATTGGCAGAAGAGTAAGGGGAAGCTGGATGTGGGTCATGGCCACTATTGTCCCGACCCGATTGAAGATGAGTTCGGCCGGTTGCGATATGACGTGCAGGGCCATCAAGGTGTCATTGACCATGCCGTGCTGCTGCAGGAGCACGACCCAGGCCGTCGTGCGCACCAATAAGGAAGTCCAAAACGGCAGCACGACCATGATCATCAGAAGATTGCTTGACTTGCGGGGCAATGTCGCCAGCAGATAGGCCAGCGGGAAGCCGAGCAGCAGCGTCGCAACTGTTACACCGATGCTAATGCCGAGCGTTCGCAAGAAGACGTCGCGGAAGATCGCGTTCTCTGGCGGTGAGGCCACAATCTGACCGTTGGGACCGTACTGGAAGTCGAGAGTTCGGAGCAGATAAAACGTCGTAAAAGCTGACGTTCCTCGCTTCAACAGGGTCCAGATCTCGTGCCGCCCCCATAGCGGATTCATCTCGATCAGCGCCGCCTTGTAGGGACCGGCGGCAAGCGTGCTCACCTTGCGGGCGCTCGATATCAGCTCGCTACGAGACCCGGGTAGCTCATGGTTCATTCGTTCGCCGATCCGGGCCGCCGTCCTCTCCGCCCACGACGCTTTCAATTCGTCGACCAGTGCGGCGTAAACCGTCTCGTCGGGCAAGTCTCTTCCGTCCCACCCTCTCAGGGCTGCCATGGTTCGTGGCATCAGGGATAGCAGCGTATCGTCGTGGACCGCATTGAACATCATACGGCCGATCGGCAATACAAAACCTATCAGCATGAAGAACAGGAGAGGCAGAACAAGCGCGAAAGCCCTCAGCTTGCGTGCCCGCTCGATCCGCTGTAGCTTAGTACGCAGCGGCACGCCGTCGAAGCTTCCAGCGATTTGGACGGCCATTGTCGCCATCAATTCCTCTCTCTGTTCGTTCGTGCATATTAGGCGACGAGGACTACGGCTGCCCTCCCCGCAGTTGCTTCATTGTTGCTTCGCAAGCCAGGCGGTAAAGCGCTGGCGCAGTTGATCGCCGTTCTCAATCCAGAAGAGGACGTCAAAATCGATGGCCTGCGCGGCATGCTCCGGCGCAGTTGGAAGGTCGGCCAGGATCGTCGGATCAATTAGTTTCGTTGCCTCCGTGTTGCCGGTACCGTAGGCAATATAGCGCGTCATCTCGGCCTGGGAGTGCGCCGACGCAGCGAAACCAATAAACTTATACGCCTCGTCCCGGTGCGGAGTGCCTCTGGGGATCGACCACAGATTAAACGTCGCAATTTGCGCGTCCCACATGATCTCGAAATGCTTACCGGAGTTTTTCACAGCGTCATAGATCCGGCCGTTAAACGCCGAGGTCATGACGACCTGGCCGTCCGCTAGTAGCTGCGGCGGCTGCGCGCCGCTTGTCCACCAGATTACGTCCTTCTTGATCGTATCGAGTTTTTTGAGCGCGCGCTCCACGCCTTCTGGCGTCCGGAGCACATCGTAGAGGTCCTTTTTGGCCACGCCATCGGCGATCAACGCCCATTCGAGATTGGGCCAGGGATCCTTATACAGTCCGCGCTTTCCGGGGAATTTCTCCAGGTCGAACAAGTCGGCGATGGTCTTTGGGCCGTTTGGCAGCTTGTCCTTATCGTAGGCGACGATTGCGGCGTTGACGTGAGTCGGCACGCCGCAATCATACTTGCTGTCTCCCAGGAACTTGGCCTTATCAAGACCCAGCTTGTTCCAGTCGAGTGGCTCGAGAATGCCGGAGTCGCATAGCCTCATGGCCGCCGATGGATTGATGTCGACTACGTCCCAACTCACCGTTTTCGTTTCGACCATGGCTCGTATCTTGTCGGACTCATAATTGTATTCGTCTTCGGTGATTTTGATGCCTGTGGCCATCGAGAAGGGCTGGAACAGGGCCTTACGCTGACTTGCCTGGAGGGCGCCGCCTCCAGCAACAATCCTCAGCTGATCGCCGGCGGAAGCAGAGTCGAGCGGGATCAGCGCGCCCAGCGTCAAAGCAGTTAAGGCGAGAGCGCTCGCGGTCACCAATGACTTTCTCATCATCCATTCTCCCTCTTTGGCCCAGGATGGGGGCGGCGTTACAGAAGACAGCTATCTGGCTCGAGGTAAGTCAGGGCGCGTCAAGCGCCCGACAATCCTCCGTTTTCCAACCGAGCGTGATCTCTGCGCCGGGCTCAACTTGTGCTATCGAGTCCGAATTCGGGAGCTTGACCACAAAGTCGTCATGGCCGCACACCGAAACGCGGGTGCGCACATGATCTCCCAAATAAATGAGCTCAGTGACCCGCGCGCTGAAAACATTGGGCAGCGACCCCGGCGCCGGATTAAGCTTCACCCGCTCCGGCCGTAGCGACAACAGGGTCCGTCGACCAATTGTGTCGACGTTGACCGCGAGCGCCTGCACCGTACCACCGCCGGGAAGCTCCACCGCGCAGGTCGTGCCGTTGATGCCAACGACATTCCCCAGCAGCCGATTATTTTCGCCAATAAACTGAGCGACGAATGTGTTCTGCGGGTGCTCGTAGAGATCGGCCGGAGCGGCGAGCTGTTGGATGATGCCATCATTGAACACCGCAATCCGGTTAGACATGGTCAACGCCTCGCCCTGATCGTGCGTCACATAGACCACGGTTACACCTAGATTTTCATGAATGTGCTTGATCTCAAGCTGCATTCGCTCGCGCAACTGCTTGTCTAGCGCACCAAGCGGCTCGTCCATCAGTACGAGTTTGGGATCAAAGACGAGCGCGCGTGCGAGTGCGACACGCTGCTGCTGGCCACCGGAGAGCTGCCCGGGTCGACGCCCTGCGTATGCGCTGAGCCGAACCATGTCGAGCACCCGCTTGATCCTGATCTCCGTCTCGGACTTGCCGATCTTGCGAACCCTGAGTGGGAACGCGAGGTTCTCTTGCACGGTCATATGCGGGAAAAGCGCGTAATTTTGAAATACCATTCCGATGTCGCGCTTGTGCGGCGGTGTCTTGTCGATTGAGCGACCCGCCAAGAGGATCGAGCCATGGGTAGGCGCTTCGAAGCCGGCCAGCATCATGAGTGTGGTCGTCTTTCCCGAGCCAGACGGCCCTAGCATCGTCAAAAACTCACCTTGCGCGATACCCAAGTTGAGGTTCTTTACGACCAGCGTTTCGCCATCATAGGTCTTCTGAACGTCACAAAATTCCACAAAGCTCGAGCCCGACATCGTCCCTCTTTCCGCCCCGCGCGTGCTGGCGCTTGCACTACTGCGCCGCTGTTGACCAGACCACAATTGGCTCTCGAAGGATTGCAACAGCCGCGGACAATCGAGCTCGTAAGGACACCCCCGCAAGAGGCGCACGCATCAGATCCACCGTTTCCCCCGTTTCATTTTAACTAGCGGCCTGGCGGACGATATCGGACAAGTGAGCCGCTTTTGATCAATCTTTGCTGCCACAACGTTGAATTTGTGCATCTCACCCCCCGTTTCAAAGATTTTCACTAGATCCAGTCACAAGGACGACAAATGAGTGCGATCAGATCTTACAAATCTGAATCGCTAAAAGAAGTGCTGAGCGGCGAGTTGGGCTTCCGGGCAGAATCGGCGCAAGCTGGTTGCCGCGACAAATCCAGCACGGTAGTGATGGGCGGTTGCGGGATCGAATATACGACCGACGAACTCGGCACCGCGACCGAGCATATGCTGCCGCTCGTCATTCTGTCGTGGAGCATTGACGCTCGCGGCGCAATCCCCGACGACGTGAAGACTGGCATCGAACAAGACCGGTGCTCTAGTCAATCGGATTGTCAGGCGCTTGCCAACGCTATTGTTGCAGCGCCCAAAGCCCGACGCACCAAAAACCGTGGCCCGAACGATTGCGCGCGCTTGAGGCCGAGGGTTCGACGCTGATCGAAGTGAGAGGTCGCATGATGTTGAACGAATAGAGCGCTCGTAGCTAGTAAACTTGAGGAGGCATGATCGCCGCCGCTGATCGTTGGAAGTTGTTGCACCTGCCCGAGCGGCTCATCCTGCAAAGAATCCGTCATCGGTCATCAAACGGTGGAACTGTTGCTGGCGGGTTGCGAAACGCCGTTTCAGGGGGCTCAGCAGGCGCAGGTCGAAGGTGGCATCTCAAACCCGTCCGATCCGTTCAAAGAAATCGTGAAACTCGCCGATCCAGCTGCTGACTGTGCGGCAGCGACGCTCATGACAGCGGGATCGTCATCATGTGCTTGCCATCAGCCATCTACTGCCTGGTCGGCCGATGTACCTGAGTCAGATTCGCGCGGCGCGGCTTGCACCCGACGTGCGCCTTCCGAGCCGCCGCGCCTCAGCCGACGGTTGCCGTTCACGACGCTCTCCGTGATGGCGGCTCAATCCGGGGGTCTCACGCGGAAACTGACGCTGGTAGAATTGCCTCTGAGCCTCATTGCTGGAAGAACCGATGCTGGGCTATTACAGCGCTGGTCTGACCATGAGCGTTCGCACTCATGGGTCCGCTGGACTTTCGCGCCAGTCGCCTCGATGTCTAGTAGCAAGCTGCCGTAGGCAGCCGCCGAGACGCTTTACGACCGCTCGTGCGCCACGTCTTGTGACGGCAAAGTCAATCGAAATGTGGCCTGCGAATTTCACCTTCGAGTAGAAAGGCCCCCGGCGGGCATGCCGGAGGCCTCTTGGAGGTCTACCTAAATGTATTTGAGCCTGAGTTGTCTCCTTCCGCTAAGATAATGAAACTCACCAGTTGCGCTGAGCGCGCAGCATCAGCTGAAGGCTCTGCTGGTCCTTCAGTTCGTATACCCCGCCGGGCTTGGCAATACCGGACTGCAACGGCAAGGTGACGGTGCTTCCGCTCGCGTACTTCTGGTCAAGCATCGTGTAAGCGAGCTCGGTCGAGAAAGTCAGATTCTTAACCGGGTTCCAGCGCAAGGCCGTACCGACCGCTGCATAGTTGAAGTCCGGATTGCAACCACCCGCGCCGCTTGACAGGGCAAGAGTTGCGACGATTGCTCCGCAGAGGTAACCCTTGGCCGTGCCGTTGTACCGAACAGCACCAAAGCCGCCGAAGATAGAGGAGTTCCAATAGGGGTTCCAATTGTGGGTGTAGCCGCCGTTGAAGCCGTAGGTCGTGGTCAATTGTTGGCCAGCGCCGGCAACGAAAACCGAGTCAGAGAGACCAGCAATACCCACGCTCTGGTATGCACCAGGAAGTCCCGCACCGCTGTATATCGCGAAGGTCCAGGGAGCATACTGCTGAAAGTTGTAAGCGGATGCACCGTTTGTATAAACGCCTTGGATGTTGATCGTGTCACCGGCACCGGTCGGGATGTTCTTGATTGACAATGCAAGCTGGCCGGCCCAGCCCCACTTGTCGCCCGGATGTCCAGTTGTTTCGTCAGCACCGTAATAACCGGTGTGGTTATCGTGCGCAGCGACCGATGCTTGGAAAAGCCCCCAAGTCTGATCGACGCGTAGCATGGCGACGAGATCGGGAGAGCGCGAACCACCGATGTCGCCTGCTCCATATGTACCCGTCGCAAGACCTGCGGCAGTCGCACCGCTCACGTTCCAAATGTTTGTCGTGCTATGAGAAACTTGGTCCTCGGCCGAGAAACTCGCCGTAATGCCCTGCCCAAAATCAGCGGTATAGGCAAACTGATTAACAGCTTCCCAACCACCGCCGCCAGGCAGGCCATCGAAGCCGTTTGCTGGATAGTTGGTCCAAGGTGAAGAGAACTGCGACTGCGCTCTACCGATGGTAAAGCCAGCGAACTGCATGAATGCGTAGTAAACAGAGAGCGAACCGCCGGAAATCATTCCGCTGCCGCTTCCTGCAGGGTTACTTCCGTTATAGGCCGTCGAGCCGTTGATGGCCGTCGTGCCGGCGCCGCCATAGCCGCCCGCAGTCCAAGTGAAGGCCAGCTCAGCGTAAGTGCGAAGGACACCATACTCGGTCGCGGTCCGGCTATCCATGCTAAGGCCCGCACGGGATTGAGTCGTGTAGTAGTTGCTAAGGCGGTTGTGCGCGCCACCAAGGCCGCTGGTCGCAGCTCCCCAAACGCCGTTTGACCCGAGGATTGTTGTGCCACGCACGTAGCCACCGAGCTTGATGCAGGTGTCGGTGCCCGGAACGTAATAGAATCCAGCGCCGTACAAGGAGCAGATTTTAACGTATTCGATCGCCTTGGCCTTGACGGGGAGATCGGCGGCCTGCGCACCGCCAATAGCGATCAGACCCGCTGCCGAACCTAGAAAGAGGCTCTTCGCCATCTGCATAAAAAAAACCTCCAGTTGTTTAACCCAAGAATGGCTAATCTCGCTTTCAAGGAGATCAGCCACCTCCGCCCCAATCGTTCACGACCTACAGGGCCTTCCTTGAACACCGCCGATGAATTCCATCGGTGACGTCGCGGCGCGGACCATTCCGCCGCTCGCATGAATAAGTTGACAGATTGCGTTAGTCAGCGGCACGAAAACTTCGTACGAAACGAACAGAAGCAAGTGTGCTTTGGGCCAGCGTGATGTAATCGCTTCACAAGGGTACTATCTGTACCGTAACGACTTGTATGCGTACGTTTCGTACGCATGAGTCCATATTTTAGTACGGTGGGTGCAACGGCTATGCGTGAGCCGCGCTTACGGTCCGCCTTAGTGATGATGAGACTGGAGGAGACTGGATGCGAGCGCCGCCCAGTTGACGCATTGACTTGAATGTCGCCATTGCGGTGTGCGCGTGATCATCGTCGGGTCCTCTCTGCTCGCGATAGGAATGGGCGTATGCGCAGCTACCGTTCGTGATCTCGACTGCAGAGAAGCAATATTGACGCAATGGGATCAGTTGCGTTCGTCGCGCGTTCCGGAGGCCGCAAGTCACGGCGCGCTATTCGTCAACCCGGCTGGGTTACATGAGCAGACGTGTAATGATTGAAGCGCTTAAACAAGCCGCGCGGATTGCAACACATTCGCACTCAGGACCAGCGCAGTAAGTTGAACGAGTCCAGCCTGCTTCTGAGTAGAGCGAGGAGGCAAAGCATTTGACCAGTACGCATACGACGAAGGCCGCCTGATTGACGCATGCGCGCGAGCGCGACGAGCTCTTGTACGCATACGACGAAGGCCGCCTGATTGACGCATGCGCGCGAGCGCGACGAGCTCTATGAAGGGCGTTGCGTGAAGATCAGGCAGCCTGCTGATCGGCGGGAGTGTCGCCTTGGCGGAGGAGCTTCTATTCCCAGGGCAGCAGTTCGTGCAGACGCGATACGGGAAGAGCGGCGATACGGGCGACGATATCGGCAAGCCAGGCCTTGGGATCGACATCGTTAAGACGGCAGGTGGTGATCATCGTCAGCATGATGGCGGCGCGGTCGGCACCGCGCAGGCTGCCGGCGAAGGTCCAATTGCGCCTTCCCAGGGCGATGCCTCTCACTGCGCGCTCAGCACAATTGTTGGTCAAGCAGATCCTGCCATCGTCGAGGAAGCGGGCGAAGTCGTCCCAGCGCCTGAGCATGTAATTCATGGGCTTCAGGACCTCGGAGGAGCGCGAGAGGGATTCGCGCTCGAGGAGCAGCCAGGCATGCATGTCCTCGAGAAGCGGCTTGCTCTTTTCCTGGCGCACGGCGCACCGCTCGTCGGCGCCGCGGCCGTTGATGGCGCGCTCGATCTCGAACAAAGCGTCGAGGCGTCTGACCGCCTCTAACGCGATCAGCGAGACCGGTTTGCCCCTGTGGCCTTCCCGGGCGTTCTTCTCGATGTCGGCCAGCTCGAAGAAGCCCCGCCGCGCATGGGCGAAGCAAAACGCCGGCGTAATCGGCAGCACCTTCTTCTGCGGATCGAACAACGGCTCGAAGCCGTTGTAGCAATCGGCTTGCAGGATACCGGCGAAGGCGGCCAGATGCTTCTGTGGATGCTCGCCTCGACGGTCGCTCGAGGCGTAATAGACCGCAGCCGGTGGCGCTGGCCCGGCGAAGGGCCGGTCATCCCGCACATATGTCCAGATCCGACCGGTCTTGCACTTGCCCTTCGCCAGGATGCGAATGGTGGTGTCGTCGCCATGCAGGCGCTCGGCAGCAAGCACATGGCGTTCGATCAAGTGGAAGAGCGGCATCACGGCGAAGGTCCCGTGGCCGACCTGGTCGGCCAGCGTCGACAATGGCAGGTCGATCCCCTCGGCCTTAAAGCGCGCACTCTGCCGATTAAGCGGGATGTGCATGCCGAACTTGTCGAACAGAATCGTCGCCAGCAATTGTGGGCCGATGAAGCCGCGCGGCGTCGCGTGGAACGGCGCCGGCGGCTGGCTGATCTTCTCGCAATCGCGGCAGGTGAACTTCTCGCGCACTGTCTCGATGACCTTGAAGCGGCGCGGGATCTCCTCCAGCGTCTTGGTCACATCCTCGCCGATCTTCGCCAGCCGCGATCCGCCGCAGCAGGCGCAGCTCGTTGGAGCCTCAATGACGATGCGCTCGTGTTTGATGTCGTCCGGCCAGGGCTTGCGTACCGGCCGCTTGCGCGTGAAGGCACGCACGTTCTGGGTCTTCGCCGCCGCGGCCTGAGCCGCAAGCTCATCCTCGCTCGCCGTGGTGGCGAGTTCTTCGAGTTCCAATTCCAATTGTTCGATCAGACGCGCCGTGCGCTCGGAGCGCTGCCCGTACAGTTCGCGTTTGAGTTTCTCGATCCGCAGTTCGAGATGCGCGATCAGCGCCGCGTTATCCGACAGCTCCGCTTGCGCGCTGGCAGCCATCGCCTCGGCTCGCAGCCGGGCCTCACGCTCGGCCTGCAGCGCCGCCAGGGCACTGACAAGATCCGGTGGAAGGTCGTCCGGCTTCGATATCATGAAGCCATTGAATCAGATCAAGCAGCAGATTCAAACCCAAAACGGCTATCCGACCCGCGTCGGACGCGGGGTTTCTTGCGGGTTGCGCCAATCGATCCCGGACAACAGGTAACTCATCTGCGCCGGCGAGATCGTCACCGCATCGCCCGCAACCGAAGGCCAGATGAACCGCCCTCTCTCCAGTCTATTGGTGAACAGGCATGCTCCCTGGCCATCGTGCCAGATCACCTTCACAAGATCGCTTCGGCGACCGCGGAAAACAAACAGATGACCGCTGAGCGGGTCCTTGCGCAGCACCTCCTGCACCTGGAGTGCCAGCGTCGGAAAGCCTCGCCGCATGTCCGTGTAGCCTGTCGCAAGCCACACGCGTGCGCCCGTCGGAACCGGGATCATCGGCGCACCAAAGCATCGAGAACGCGACGTAGTGCGTCTCCATCAACGTCGCCATCGACCCGGATGCAGTGCCCGCTACCAAGATCTATCTCGATGATGCCCAGGCTCTTCCGTCGACGCGCCGCCGTCGTCGTCAGTGGCGCTTCGGCAACCGCCCGCGGCGGCACAGACGACCCAATCTCGACCGGCACGAACGGCGCTATACTCGCTTCAGCGTGCTTGCAAAGCTCTTTGCGCCACCTGAACAGCTGGCTTACATGAAGGCCAGCCATGCGAGCTACCTCGGAAACGCAGGCTCCGGGCTCGAGCGATGCTGCAACAAGCCGTTCCTTCTCATCCTGTGACCACCGGCGCCGCCGCTCGACCGATGTGATCACCTCCGCCCTCGAAATCGTCATAGCGCTTCTCCTAGGATTACTCCTAGGACCTGCAGCGTTCGCGTCCGTCAAACAAGGCGGCCCTCAACGCAGGAATACTTTGACCATGCTTGCCGCAGTGATACTTATTGACGCATGCAGATGGCGTAGCTCCCCAACCCCCGGCCTCGCCCACCCCATTTGGCTTTTCGATAAAGGGTAAGCTGACGGCAGGAGTGCCCGATCGTCAACTTCACTAACAGATATGGTGGGCCTGGCTCACCGCGACGAGCTAGACTGGAAGTGCTCGAGCAAATGATTGATGTTATGCCGGGCTTCCCATTGCGCCGGTGGCGTCCGCCACCACTTTGCTCGCTCAAGCCGGTGCGTAGAAAGAAGTTGGCTGAGCATGTGGCGGTGTCGGGTCGCCGCTTAGCAGCCCAAAAGGCCCGTTGCGGTCGCCGCTACAAGACTCAGAAATGAGACTCCAAGCCGCCGCATGCGGTATCGATAGTAGAAACGGTGGTCGCGGTTGGAGCATAAGCTCCTGCAATCAGCTTGTAACAGGTGCATGCCTGTTGCTCGAGGCGCTGCTTGTCCTGGATGTGCAACATGCCGCGTGTCTTGCGAATCAGTAGTTGCTGTTCAAATCGAATCAGCGATTCCGTTACACCAGGGCGGCGCAATCCCAACATCGAAGAGAGGTAGTCATGTGTAATAGGGAGTACATCAGAATTCAGTGCGTCGCTTGCCAAGCAAAGCCAGCACGCGAGCCGTTTTTCCCGATCGTGTCGAACGCCGCACAATCCTGTCTGAGCGCAATGCAAGTTCTGCGCTTGAGCGTACCGATAAAGATGCTCTCGTATGTCGGAGCACGCAGACAGGACACGTCTCAAATCCTCTACAAGAATTCTGTGCGCGCTTCCGGGAACGAGGACGACAGATTGACGCGTGGCAAGATGCCCTCCGGCTAAAAGCGAAACGCCGATCGCACCCCGATGTCCCATTACGGCCGTTTCGAGGACGCTTCCCGCTGCGACGATCCTCAGCGAGATGAGCCCCGACTCTATGAAGTAGATGTGGTCAAGAGCCCTTTTGGGTTCTTGGAGTACCATGCGTTCTCTCAAAACGACCGGCTCAAGGTATTCTCCTATTACGGCGAGTTCTTGAAGAGAAGTGCTCGCGAGAATCGCGTTTCGGACGAAAGGCCGCGCATTGGAACGCATCGCACCAGGACGGAGCAGCATAGGTGTAGCAGATGCCTGCGTGAGAGCGGCAGCTTCGGAGCTATCGCGCCCACCGACAACGGACAGGAATTGGTCGGTCATACTGCGGCCCGTCTCTTGATGAGAGAAACTCTTGGCGGTCAACCCCTTTGACCTTCACCCACGATTAATTCTTAAGTCTAGCAATGGGGAGCCGTTGGTTCATGCAATCAGGCGCCAAATGGCGGGTGAATCCTGCGTTTAGAACCGCGGCTATGACGTATTCCACTGCGCAATGTTTTTTGGCATATCAGTGTCCTACATTGCACGTAGCATTTCGCAGCCTCAGATTCTGTGTAGGCGCGGTTCAGCGTGGCCGATGAGTTCAACAGCGTCGAGTGCCGGCGATCCTCCACCCGGCGCGATCTTGGACGGCGCAACCCGCAGCGCGTTTGATCGGGACTTGATAAAGGTGTTCGTTACCGTGGTGGCATCATCGATACCGATCAGATCACGCGTGCCATACGTCCAGTTGTTCCGCTAAAGGTTTCGCCGACGCAGGGATGAAGCCGCCCAATTCCATTCCTACGCACGCCTCTGCTGAGCTCGAATCGCTATGCCGCGCTTCAATCATCTAGCGAAGGGGCATTGCTTCGCCAGAAATGTTTCTCACGCCGAGCTGCTCACTGACGTAAATTGCAGTCGCGAGGGAAGCGCGGGGGCGACTATGAGGCAATCGAGTCTGGGGACCCAGGAAAGTTAAGATCTGCTTTTGGCGCGGTGCTACAGGGTATGTGCCTGGTCGAAAAAGAGGCCGCATGCTCGATGAGTTCGTGGCGAATACCGGGCTGCACCGGGAGCATGCGATGCGACTGCTGCGCTACGACTCTGGCGGGAACGCAGCGGGTGGCGCGATCGTACACGGGTGTAGTACAGACGCCGCGAGAAACGTGCTAGTAGTGCTATGGGAGTCGCAGATCGATTGTGCGGCAAGCCTCTGAACACGCGCCTGCCGATCTTGATCGAGTCGATGGAATGGCACGGCCAAATGACGAAGCGCAAGACATAGGTCCCGATCAAGAAATGGGTATTCCGATCTCCTAGGCTGCGATGAAATGCTCGCAAATGTCACTTCCACTATTACATCATCAGGGAAGATGTGCACATTGGTAATCGCGCTTACGTAGACAGCTTGAGAGGTTCTAACGACAGGAACTATTCCCCCCTCGCCGCCTCGATGGCATCGATCGCAACCGCTTCAACATCTAGCGGCACCCTCGCACCGTAGAAAGTCGTCCGTGAACAAGGCTCTAAGCGATTGAGCAGGAGTCAGTTTTCCGGTTGCGGCGGCATTTGAGATTGCAGGGA
>NZ_JBVVPN010000052.1:0-50179 GCF_055811035.1 Bradyrhizobium sp. MI1.10 | reverse complement strand
CGCCCCTCAAGGATGAGCCGGGATGAGCGACACATACGCCAAAACCGAATTTCGGTAAAGTGGAATATTTTTGCGGCCAACGATTGACAGAGGAGCGACACAGGCGCGGTCCCGTAGCCCGGATGGAGCGCAAGCGTAATCCGGGAAGGTGCCAGACACCGCGCGAGCGGCCCCGGATCGCACTTGCGCTCCATCCGGGCACCGGGGCTTCGCCGTCCTACATCATCTGCTTTGCGCAAAAAAAACACCCGGCGGTTTCCCGCCGGGTGTTCGTTCATGTGTTTCGACAGATCTTACCAGTTGCGCTGAGCGCGGAGGATCATGGCGATCGAGTCCTGGTCCTTCAGTTCGTAAACCGCGGCCGGCTTAGCGGTAATAACGTTCGGGACGAGGCCAACCGTACCGGAGTACTTCTGGTCGAGGTGGGTCCAGGAGACGTCAGCCGAGAACGTCAGGTTCTTGACCGGGGTCCAGCGGGTGACGACACCGAGCTGGCCGATGGCGAAGTCCGGGTTACAACCCGTCACACCGGCCAGGCCGCCGAACACGCCGCCAGCACCGCCGGCGCCGCAGAGGGTGGTCTTGGCCAGCGTGCCGAACTGGGCCTGTGCGTAGGCACCGTACAGCGAGGAGTTCCAGTATGGATCCCAGTTGTGGGTGTAAGCGCCGCGGAAACCCCAGGTCTTGACGGTTTCCTGCGAACTGCCGGTCACGAACACCGTATCGGGAGCGCTGGCGAAGCCGATGCTGCCGTAAGAGCCAGCAATGCCCGAATTGCCGTACAGCGCGTAGCTGCTGCCCGACAGATTCTGGAAGTTGTAGCGGGTCGCACCGTCGGTGTAGACGCCCTGGATGTTGATCGTGTCACCCGCGCCGGTCGGGATGTTCTTGATCGACAGAGCGAGCTGAACCGCCCAACCCCATTTGTCGTCGGGGTGGCCGGTCGGCTCGGTCGCGCCGTAATAACCGACGTGGTTGTCATGCGCAGCCACCGACGCCTGGAACAGGCCCCAGGCCTGGTCGACACGGACCGTACCAACAAGGTTCGGCGAACGAGTGCCGCCGATCGCGTTGGTGCCGTACGAGCCGCCGATCATGCCGCCCGCGGTCGCGCCGGTCATGTTGACGTTTCCGGCCTGATAGTAGGCCGAGACGTCTTCAGCCGAGAACGACGCCGTGATGCCCTGACCGAAGTCGGCGGTGTAGGTGAACTGGTTGACACCAGTGACCGTGCCGCTGCCGCCGACGAGGTTGTCGGTGATGTTGCCGGGATAGTTGGTCCAGGGCGCGTCGAACTGCGACACGGCCTTACCCATGGTGAAGCCGGCGAACTGAATGAAGGCGTAGTACACGCCGAGTGCGCCACCCGAGGTGTTGCCGTCGGTGCCGTTGACCGAGCCGCTACCATTCGAACCAACGAGGCCGGTGCCGGCAGCGTTGAGACCGAGCGTACCGCTGTACTGGGTTGCGCCCGTTGCCGACCCGGTCGGGGTATAGTTGCCGCTCGTCCAGGTGAAGACGCCGTCGAAGAAGGTGCGGACCACGCCGTATTCGGTCGCTGTGCGGGTGTCGATGTTGAGGTCTTCACGAGCGCGGAAGGTGTAGTAGTTCATCAGGCGGTTGCGAGCACCGGCAGTGCCGCCCTGGTTCGGATTGAAGTCCGAGTTGGTGTTGAAGTTCGCGTCAGCGCGCACGTAGCCGCCGAGCTTGATGCAGGTGTCGGTGCCCGGGATGTAGTAGAAGCCGGCGCCGTACAGCGAACAGATCTTCACGTATTCGACCGCCTTGGCCTTCACGGGAAGATCGGCTGCGAACGCCCCGGAGGCGGCCATCAGGCCGGCAGCCGAGCCGAGAAAGAGTGTCTTCGTCAACTTCATTAGTAAACCTCCAGGTCGGTTCAGGGGGCTCGGGTCCTCGGTGGACGCCGCTTTACCCTCTCAATTTCGATCAATTCAGATCCGCACGAAGGTCCGGACTGAAACGACAGCGAGGTGCCCCCCCTCCGTCGTGGCTTCACATATAGTTTATAAAAACAACTGCCTCAATTTATTGATTTGATGAATCGACAGTTCCGGCCGGGATGTGGCTTAAGAGCAACAGCGGCGGCTTTGGTAGCGAAGATTCCATCTAACCAAACAAGAAAAGCCCTCAGGGGGCATCCCGAGGGCTTCTTGGAGGTCTCGCATCGCTGTCCATCGAGCGGGTCAAGAGCAGCGAAATAGAGTACGATAGTCGATAATAAAATTAATTGTTCTTTGCAAGCAATAATTTGTCCTGTGATTTCAGCTGCGCGGTATCTCCCTGTCGTCGGCGCGCGATTTTCGAGACGCTTCCAAGATATCCCATTAAAGATGGCTCATAGAACAAATGGGGAGGGAGCCACATGATCGAGAAGAAACTCGACAGGGCGATTACGGACTTTATCTGGAACGTCGTTGAAATTCATTCCCAGCTGGAGGACATCCACACCAGCTGGGCCGGACTGCTGGGCATTACCGAGCCGCAGTGGCTGATCCTGATGGCAATCACTGAACTGGACCAGGGGCGAGGTGTCGCCGGAATCGACATCGCAAACAAGCTGCGGGTCCACCCGGCCTTCGTGACCAACCAGACCAAGGCCCTCGAAAAGGGCGGCTTCCTATCGCGACGGCCGGCAGCAGACGACGCACGCTACGTCCTGATGTCGCTCACCGCAAAGGCGACCTCGGAGATCGAAAAGCTGTCCAAGAGAAAGCTCGCCTTGAACTCGACCATGTTCAACGAGCTCGACGAGAAGACCTTGGCCGATCTGAATGCCGCGCTCGCAACGATTGCGAAGAATGCCCGGTTGGCCGCACGGTTGCTGGCCATCGACGCCTCCTGACCCCCTGACCTCAGACGCGGAACGTGCGCCTCGATCAATCCCCAATCTCTTCTCGCCTTCCCAATCTCTTGCGCGGCTCAGAGGTAGGTCACAGAGCCCAGCTGGGGGGCAATTCCGAGTTTGCTGTCGAGCCATTCGAAAATGAAATCGTCCACCGCGATGAAATTCTCGACCTCGCCCAGGGGGTGCGGAATGCAGTTCGGCACGACGGTCGCGCAATCGGCTCCGGCCTGCCGATAGCCGGCTTGCAGTTCGAGAGCATCCTCCTCCCAAACCATTGAGCGGCTCCCGACGACCATCAGAAGTGGGCAAGGGATCCGACGCGACGGCGGCAACGAACCCGTTGAGGTCCCGTCACGGACCGTCTGCTCGACGCCGATCATCCAGCGCAGCGATGCCCGGCGCATGACCGGCGTCGCAATGCCGCCGTCGCCCACGACGGCAGCCATCCTGCGATCCAGGAGGGCAAGACGGGATGCGTGACTGGCGGCCGCCCCCTCGCCGTAGACCGCGATCTGCTGCGAATCGACGTCCGGACGCGCTTCCAGGTAATCCAGCCAGCATTGCAGAATATGCGCCGGCTTGAAGGGGCTGCGACCGGATGAATTGCCGGTATCAACGAGCAGGAGTGACATGTTCCGTCGCCCGGAGGCCGGCAACAGCCTGCTCATCATCGAGCCCAGGGTGATGTCCTCGTCGCTGACACAGATAACCGCGGGTGCGAAAGACCGATCGGGGAACGCCGGCAGAAAGTAGCCCGCAAGCGAGCCTTGATCAAAGCAGTCGATCTCCACGCGCTCGATCGCCGAACCGGCGTCCTCCTCGAAGCCCCTCAGGCTGAGTCCGACCTTGTCTACGAGGTCGGTACTCCCGGGATCTCCGGGCCAAGACAGGTTCCTCGCGACTTCAAGGGCCGTCAGCGAGCACAGCCACGCTTCCCGCGCGATCTGAGCTGAACCGGCTGCGCGCACCGATTCGGCGAAGATCCGGTACTCGCCTGAGATCCTCAACCAGTCCGAAATCCACCGATGCCTGTGCGCCTCGCGCACGAGTTCGGTGACGGACAAGCTTTCGAAAAAATCGGACGCGCGTTTCCGCAAGCACGCCAGGCTTCGACCGGCGCCGTCGCACGTGCCGTGAGGCCAATGATCATGTTCCATGACAGTCCCCGAACGGCGCGTCGGCGGTTGCTTGGACTCGGCGCAGCGCTGTCAGCGCAACGCCCTGCATGTCTGCTCGATGCGATATCACGCGTGCGTGATCGCGCTTGCGTCTGCCGTCCCGATGATCGTTCCGCTTTCCCTTCGCGGGCGGGGGCACTGGACCAGACGGACTACAGTCCGAACGAACCGGTCGCAAAGCAAGTCTCACGCCGACTCCAACTCAATCGTCACGTCTCAGCTCCGTTGCTGATACACAGTTTAGGCCCCGCACCACTCTGCCATTTTTTGCTGTTCCGCGTTTGCAGTTTTTTGTTGCGGTGGACGACTAAAATTGGAGCTCATTTAACGAGGGAGAAGGCATCGCCTGTGTCGGCTTCCATCATGAATTCCTGATGACGCCGATCCGCCGTGCCACCAATCACGCCAGCGACAAAAGATGCGGCGGGTTGCCGCCTGATCGATGCCGACGCCCTTCGCCACGGGACTTTCCCGCGGTCGACGTCGCAGGAAAACCCGCGCGACGAAATCCTCGATGTCGCTCATCCGCACCCGGCGCGCGAGACGTGACGAGGTATGATCGCGTTCTGGGCGAGCCCGGCGATTGAGGCGTGCAACATTTCTTACTTCGGTAAGCCAGTTATTTGAGCAACTCATGGACATCCAGAACCCGTCGCCGGTGAGGCGCCGTCGCGCTTTCGGCGTCAAGCAACACGCCGGGCCGCCTGCTGAGCCTTCCGTGCCTTGTATCCATTATCCCAGTTGCCATCCCCACGCACTTTGCCTTACATGCCGGCCAAACTCGCCCGCGGATGACGGCCGGGGCTCAAAAATCGCACAAATTGTCAAAGGGACGAGACATGGCGCGTAACATCCTGATTCTCGGGGCTTCCTACGGCTCCCTGCTGGGCACGAAGCTGCTGATGGCGGGGCACAACGTGACCCTGGTCTGCCGCGCCAAGACCGCGGAGTTGATCAACCGCGAGGGTACCGAGGTGCGCATCAAGTTGCGCGACGAGGCGGTTCACCGCGCCATCTTCTCGCGCGACCTGCCCGGCAAGCTCGACGCCGTGACGCCGGCCAATGTGGACTTGTCCCGTTACGACATGGTCGGCCTTGCGATGCAGGAGCCGCAATACACCAACCACACGGTGCGCGTTCTCATGGTCAGGATCGCCGCGGCGAAGCTGCCGTGCCTGTCGATCATGAACATGCCGCCGCTGCCCTATCTGAAGCGGATCCCCTCGCTCGCAGACATGGATCTCGAGGAGGCCTACACCAATGCGCAGGTGTGGGAGCGCTTCGAGCCCGGGCTGGTGACCCTGTGCTCGCCCGACCCGCAGGCGTTCCGTCCGCCGGAAGAGGCTGCGAACGTGCTTCACGTCGGTCTGCCCACGAATTTCAAGGCATCCGTGTTCGCCGACGAGAAGCACAACAAGGTGCTGCGCGAGCTCGAAGCCGACATCGACGCGGTGACCCTGGACGGCCACGACGTGCCGGTGAAGCTGAAGGTATTCGATTCTCTGTTCGTGCCGCTGGCGAAATGGTCGATGCTGCTGACCGGCAACTACCGCTGCATCACGCCGCACGAGCCGCAGTCGATCCGCGACGCTGTGCACGGCGATCTCGCGCGCTCGCAGACGATCTACGAGCATGTCGACGCCATCGCTCGGCGTCTCGGCGCCGATCCGCAGGACCAGGTACCGTTCGCGAAATACGCCAAGGCTGCCGAGAGCCTGCTGAAGCCGTCATCGGCCGCACGCGCGGTGGCTGGCGGCGCGCCCTTCATCGAGCGCGTCGACCTGCTGGTCAAGCTGATCTCGCATCAGCTCGGCGCGCCCAATGCAGAGATCGACCGCACTGTCGAGACCGTGGACCTGAAGCTCAACGAGAAGATCGTGCAGGGCGGATCGGGCGCGCTGTAACGGGCGCTTCCATTCGCGATCGGACGCGTCGGCGCTTACGCTCCCAAGACACCGGGGCTGAGCGTCGCGCCTGGGGCTGCCACCATGCTCTCACGCAAATGATCGCGCGCGGCACTGTTCCTGGTGTGACGCAAACTCAACAGGAGTGATCGCGAGTCATCGATCACGCGATCGTGTCGCTTTCAGTTCCCTCCTGTTTTCACCGCAAATATCACGCCTGAATGACACAGAGCCCATGTGGCTCGTCATTTCTAGACGTGGCGCAGCGTGAAAATGCGGCATTTCCGCTCGAACTGAACCAAAGCGCACAATCCTTGTCCGCCGCGCGCTCGAACGAGGTCGCACGCTTCGGACGAGATCCTTCATTTGCGCAAACGCCGCATGCGCGCGCGCCAGGCTCGCCGTCTTGTCTGGCGGATGTGCCTGAGTAACATAGCTTTGCAAGGCAGCTGTCTTTTACGGCTTTTCCAGACACGGTTTGCAGTCCCCGCGTTCGGATCCAGACAAGAAAAATCGAAGAAAAAGAAGCAATGGACCAGGCGATGCTGAGCGTCGTCCGCGCAGTAGAGGCAGGCGCGACGACGATGAAGGGCGTGATCGACGCCACCGGACTGTCCCGTCTCAGAATCGAACGTGCGTTGAACGCGCTGGAGAAGCAGAAGCTGCTGGTCCGCGACGGCCAGGGTTTTCGCGGAATCGGCCCGACCAGGACAGCCCAGCCTGCCCGACAATGCGGCTCGTGCAATGCCTGCTGCGACATCCTCGAAGTGGCCGCCGTCGACAAGCCGGTGAACCAGCTGTGCAAGCATTGGCAGACGGGCACGGGTTGCACCATCTACGAGCGCCGTCCCCAGATGTGCCGTTCATTCGTCTGCGCCTGGCTGCAAGGCCATCTCGACGACCACTGGTTTCCCGCGAAGTCGGGCATCATCGTGCATTTCAGCCAGGACGCCGTCAACGTCACCGTCGATGATCATTGCCCTGATCGCTGGCGCGAGGAGCCCTATTTCAGCAAGCTCGCCGAATGGTCGCTGAACGGCATCAAGCGAATCGGAAATCGCGGCTACGCGACGCTCGTCGTCTCCGGCGCCGACCGGTTCCTGCTGCTCGGGCCCACCGTCGTTCCCGAGCCAACGCTGTTCGGCACTGCGTTCATGCCGCTCACCGCCGACACATTTCGATTCTGGCGGGCGACATCCCCGGAGCATCTGCAGCGGCTGCACGAGCGTATCGCCGAGATCGAGCGGATCAGGCAGGAATTCGGCTCCTGCGCCATTCCTTCCGATGAGGACGACGATCCGCAAGCGCCCTATCGGCCCGCACTTCTACGGCAATCGAATCACGCCTGAACTCCGCCGTGGGCAACAACGCATGATTTCCGCCATGGTGCTCGACGCGCCGCGACCGGGTTGTTAAGTCCCTGTCCGCGAATGATAGGACTTGAGTCGGGACATGACGGTTGCAATCGAGATGGGGCAGACCACGGCGGGCGCTGTGGCCGCCATGGACCTCGAGGAACTGCTGGCGACCCGCCTCCTGGTGCAGGGCAATTCCGGCTCCGGCAAATCGCATCTGCTACGGCGGTTGCTGGAGCAGAGCGCACCCTGGGTGCAGCAGGCCATCATCGATCCCGAAGGCGATTTCGTCTCGCTGGCGGAGCATTTCGGCCATCTCGTGATCGAGGCCGAGGATCACACCGAACGCGGCCTTCAGGTTGCCGGCGAGCGCGCGCGGCTGCATCGCGTCTCCACCGTGCTCAATCTCGAAGGGCTCGACGCCGAAAGCCAGATGCGCCGCGCCGCGGCCTTCCTCGGCGGGCTGTTCGACGTGGACCGCGACCATTGGTATCCGATGCTGGTGGTCGTCGACGAGGCGCAGCTGTTTGCGCCTGCGGTCGCGGGCGAAGTCTCGGACGAAGCGCGAAAGCTTTCGCTCGGCGCGATGACCAATCTGATGTGCCGCGGCCGCAAGCGCGGGCTCGCCGGGATCATCGCGACCCAGCGGCTGGCAAAGCTCGCCAAGAACGTCGCGGCGGAAGCGTCCAACTTCCTGATGGGCCGCACCTTCCTCGACATCGACATGGCGCGCGCCGCCGACCTGCTCGGCATGGAGCGGCGGCAGGCCGAATCGTTTCGCGATCTCGAACGCGGACAATTCATGGCGCTCGGCCCCGCGCTGTCGCGACGGCCCCTGCGTTTGAATATCGGCACGACCGAAACCCAGCCGCGCAATTCCACGCCGCGGCTGATGCCGATGCCCGAAGCCGCACTCGAAAACATGCGCGCCGTGATCCTGGCCGCGCCGCCCCCCGATGCCAGCCGGCCGCAGCGCCGGCCCGCGCCCGATCTGCTCGAGCAGCTCCGCGCCGCGAAGGCTGCGGCACCGGAGATCGGGCCCGAAATGATCGAGGTTCCGGTCAGCGCCGAGGAGCTCGCCGAACGGCGCGAGCGCGTGGATCGGACCCTTCGTGCCGTGCTCGCCGCGCCCGACGCCGGTTTCCGCGCGGTAGGCGTGCTGTACCAGGAGTTCGTGGTCCGCTGCCGCATCGAGGGCCTCGGCTCGGCGGTGCCCGACCTCACCGAATTCCGCCGCATGCTGACGCGCGCACGCGCCGGGCTCGGCGCCGAGCATGCCGAGGACGACGCCTGGCAGGATGTGTCGCTCCGCGCCTCGATCCTGCCCGACGACATGCAGGGCGTGTTCATGATGATCGCGCGCGCGGCGAAAGAAGGCTGGCCGTGTCCCGGCGACGCCGCCATCGCCCGCGCCTACGGCTCGCACTCCCTGCGCCGGGCGCAGCGCCTGCTCGGCTACATGGAAGAGCAGGGTCTGATCGTCTGCCAGCTCGACGGCGCCGGCCGCCGGATCGTGACGCTGGTAGAACTGGCCTGGGCCACCGCGCCGGGCGATCCCAATGCTGATGATTTACCCGCGGAGCAGGCTCCGAGCGCGGCTTCGGCTTGAGCCAGCGGATTGTCGATCAGGCCGCTTCGGTGACATCGGCGCCGATCAGCGCATCGGCCGCGCGCCGCCGCTCAACTGCAAACATGCGCCGATAGAGCACGACTGAGACGAGCCAGGCGACCGCGAACAGCGCGACCACGGCGAAGCCGACATTGGCGAGCGAGTCGTTGAGCGCGTCGACCAGTGCCCACGCGCCGCCGGACAGGCCGAGCCGGTCCGCGATCAGCCCGAGCGCCTCGATTCCCCCGATCAACAGCGCCACCGCCACGGAAGCTCCTGTGATCGTGAGGTTGTACCAGAGCTTTCGCAGCGGATCGACGAAGGCCCAGCGATAGGCGCTCACCATCAGCGCGGAGTCGGCGGTATCGACCAGCGCCATGCCCGACGCGAACAGCGCGGGGAAAACGAGAACATCGGCAAACGAAGCACCGCGCGCGGCTTCGCCGGCGGAGATGCTGAGCAGGCCGATTTCGGTTGCGGTGTCGAAGCCGAGCCCGAACAGGAAGCCGAGCGGATACATGTGCCAGGGTTTCGTCACCAGGCGGAACATCGGGCCGAGCAGCCGCGCCAGGAGACCGCGACTGGCGAGCAGGGCGTCGAGGCCCTCGGCGTCGTGAATGCCCTGCTCCCGTGCGGTGCGAAACGTCCGCCACAGGCCGGCGAAGATGACGAGATTGATGGCCGCGATCACCAGCAGGAACAGCGCCGAGACCGACGTGCCGATGAAGCCGCCGATCTCCTTGAGCAGGCTGTCGCCACCCAGGGTCACGACGCCGAGCGCGAGCAGCATGGTCGCGACCACGACGATCGTCGAATGGCCGAGCGCGAAATACAGACCGACGCTACGTGGCGTGCCGCCTGCCTGCATCTGCTTGCGCACGACATTGTCGATGGCCGCGATATGGTCGGCATCGACGGCGTGGCGCAGGCCGAACACCCAGGCGAGCAGCGCGGTCGCCATCACCGTCGGCCGGTCACCAAACGCCGCGAAGGCCCAGGCCCACGCCCCGATGTTGGCCGCGATCAACCCGCCGAACAGCAGCACCATCCCGGGCTCGACCGCCCGCAAAGATAATCTCGTCACGTCAATCATTCGGTCCACTGCGCACGCCCATCGCACGAGCGGTATGATCTTTTCATAAGGTGGTCATACTGGCCAGACTCGACTTCCACCCGATGATCGCATATGCGGATTTGCGGGAGGGAGGAGACGACAGCGGACCCCTTACGCGGCCTCGGAGCCGCCGAGATAGGCATCGCGGATGCGGGGATCGTCCTTCAGCGCGCGGGCGGAGCCGGAGAGAACGATCTTGCCGGTCTGGAGCACATAGGCCTCGTGCGCGATCTCGAGCGCGAGGCTGGCGTTCTGCTCGACCATGAAGACCGAGACGCCCTCCTGGTTGATGGTGCGGATCAGCTCCAGCACGCGGTCCACGTAAAGCGGCGACAGGCCCATGGTCGGCTCGTCCATCACGATCATCCTGGGACGGCTCATCAGCGCGCGCGCCATCGCGACCATCTGCTGCTCGCCGCCCGAGAGCGAGCCGGCGCGCTGCGACAGCCGCTGGCCGAGCTTCGGGAACAGCGTGAGCATCTTGTCGAGATCCTGCGCGATCGCCTCGCGGTCGTTGCGCACGAACGCACCCATCAGGATGTTCTCGCGCACGCTCATGTCGGCGAACAGCCGTCGCGCCTCCGGCACCGAGGCGATGCCGCGGCGGACGATCTGCGGCGTGGTAAGTCCGAGCAGCGAGGCACCGTCGAAAGTCACCTCGCCCGAGCGCGGCTTCACCAGGCCCAAAATGATCTTCATCGTGGTCGATTTGCCGCTGGCATTGCCGCCGAGCAGGCAGACGATGTGGCCGCGCGGAACTGATATCGACAGGTCGAAATGCACCTGGGCCTGACCGTAGAAGGTGTTGACGTCGGTGAGCGTCAGCAGCGCATCGGAAGGCGGGTTCGTCATGCCGCGCTCTCCTGCTTCGTCGTCAGGCCGTGGCCGAGATAGGCCTCGATCACCTTGGGATCGCCGCGCACCTGTTCACCCGGGCCTTCCGCGATTTTCTTGCCCTCGTCCATGACGATGACGCGATCGGAGAGGCGCATCACCATTTCGAGCTTGTGCTCGATCAGCAAGATCGTCAGCCCTTCGGCTTTCAGCTCGGCGACGAGCCCCTGCATCTCCGTGGTTTCGGTTGGATTCATGCCGGCGGTCGGCTCGTCGAGCAGCAGCAGGCGCGGCCTCAAGGCGAGCGCACGGGCGATCTCGACGCGGCGGCGGTTGGCGTAAGAGAGACTGTAGGCGGGCTGGTCGATGCGCGGCAGCAGCCGCTCGCCGAAGCGCGCGAGAATGACCTTCACCTCCTCGCGCAGCCGCTCCTCCTCGGCCTTGACGCTGGCGGGGCGCAGCAGCGCCAGACCCAGTTCCAGCAGCGGGCCGATCAGCGGCACGGCCGGCTTGACGGCACGCAGCCGCGTATGGGCGCCGATCAAGACGTTGTCCATGACGCTGAGATTGCCAAACACGCGACCGAGCTGGAACGTGCGCGCGATACCTTCGGCGGCAAGCCGCTCCGGCGAGAGACCCGTGATGTCCTGACCTTCGAAGCGAACCGTCCCGGCGTCCGGCAGATCAAGCCCGGTCACGAGATTGAACAGCGTCGTCTTGCCGGCCCCGTTCGGGCCGATGATGCTGATCAGTTCGCCTTTGGCGAGATCGAGATCGATGGCGTCGACGGCGGTGAGGCCGCCGAAACGCCGCGTCAGACCGCGCAGGGACAGCATGGTCGTGCTCATCACATCGTCCCCAACAGGCCCTGCGGCCTGAACCGCACCAGCAGCAGCAGCACGATGCCGTAGATCAGGATGCGATACTCCGCCGCAATGCGGAACACTTCCGGCAGGCCGACCAGCGCGACCGCCCCGAGAATCGCTCCGACGACATTGCCGAGGCCGCCGAGGATCACCACAGTCAGCGCCAGGATGGATTGCTGGGTGTTGAAGGTCTCGTGGTTGATGTAGGAATAGAGGTGCGCGGCGATGCCGCCGCTGACGCCGGCGGCAAAGCCGCCGAAGATGAAGGCGAGCGATTTGTAGCGATTCAGGCTGAGCCCATAGGCGCGCGCGGCGATGTCGTCGTCGCGGATGGCGCGAAAACTGCGGCCGAGATGCGAGCCGAGCAGGCGTCCCTGCAGCAGCGCCAGCACGACCATCACGATGAAGCTGAACCAGTAGATCGAAATCGGGCTGACCAGCTCATAGCCAAACAGCGACAGCGGCGGAATGCCGGAGATGCCGATCGGCCCGCGCGTGACGCTCTCCCAGTTCAGGATCACCAGCGAGACGATCTCGCCGATCGCGAGCGTCGCGATCGACACATAATGCCCGCGCAGCCGGAACGACGGCGAGATCAGCGCCGTGCCCAGCGCCGCACTCATCAGGCCGCCGCCGATGATGGCAAGGCCAACCGGGACGGCGAACGTGAGCGACAGCAGCGCGGAGGTGTAGGCGCCGATCGCGAGCAGCGCGGCGTGCCCGAGCGAAACCTGGCCGATCGTGCCTGCCACCAGGGTGAGGCTCAGCGCGAGCATGCCGAGCAGCCAGGCGTTGATCAGGGTCTGGAGCACGTAGAACGACACCGGCAACAGCGGCAGGATCGCGAAGACGGCGGTCGCGATCAGCAGAGCCCAGCGCGGAATACGCACCGGGCGGCTCGGCGCAATGAAAGTGCCGGTGAGCGGCTCGGGCGGCGCCTGCCGTGCGCTGGCGAACAGACCGTTCGGGCGCAGCACGAGCACCACGACCAGCAGCAGGAATGCGAACAGATTGCGGTAGCTGGTGCCGAACACGGCGACGCCATAGCTCTCGACCAGTCCGAGCAGCAGGCTGCCGATCACCGCGCCCGGCACGTTGCCGGCGCCGCCGACGACTTCGGCAACGACGCCCTTGAGCGTCGCCTGCAGGCTCATCGCGGTGTCGATCTGGTTGTAATACATGCCGACCAGCAGGCCGGAAACGCCGCCGAGCGCAGCCGCAATGCCGAACACCGCCTGATTGACGCGATTGACGTCGACGCCCATCTGCATCGCGGCGTCGCGGTCCTGCGCGGTGGCACGCACGGCCCAGCCGAGCTTGCTGTAGCGCAGGAACACGAACAGCAGCAACGCGCTGGTGAGGCCGACACCGGCGATGAGGAGATCGAGCGGTCCGATCGTGCCGCCGCCGATCTGGAAGCGGATATCCGGCAACTGGCTCGGCAGCGCGAGCGGATTGGGCGAGAAGGTCAGCATCACGAGCTGATCGAGCACGAAGCTGATGCCGATCGTCGCCAGCAGCGGCGCGATGCGCACCGAGTTCTGCAGCGGACGCAGGCCGAACCGTTCGATGATCAGGCCGACCAGCGCTGCCGCCACCGCGACCACGATGATGGTGAGCGGCAGCGGCGTGTGCAGCTGCACCACCGCGACCCAGCCGATATAGGCGCCGACGAGGTAGATCGACCCTTGCGCAAAGTTGATCAGCCGGCTGACGCCGAAAATCAGCGCGAGCCCGACCGCAACGAGGGCGTAGACGTTACCGACGATCAGCCCGTTGATCGTGTAGTCGAGCCAGGAAGACACGCAGAAAATCCCCTCAGGTCGGCTTGCCGTCCCAGAGCGCGAACTGGCCCTTGCGTACGACGAGCTCGGCATTCATGGCGCCCTTGACGCGCCGGCTCTCGACGTCGAACGTCGCTTTGCCGAAGATCACGCTCGATACGTCCTTCACTTTCGTGAAGGCGTCGCGGATCGCACGCCGGTCGGTGCCGCCGATCTTCACCACGGCGGCGGCCATGTTCATCGCGTCATAGGCGTAAGCGTTGAACGCGTCGGGCTCCACCCCGTTGTACTTCTTCTTGAAGCCCGCGATGAACGTCTGCACCTCGGGGCGCGGGTCTTCCGGGAAGTAGCGCGTGCCGACATGGACGTCCTCGACGGCCTCGCCGCCGAGCTCCAGGAATTTCGGCGAGTAGACCGAGCTCGCGGCGCAGATCACCTGCTTCAGCCCGACCTGGCGTGCCTGCCGCGCGATCAGCGCACCGTCGGAATAATAGGAGATCAGGATCAGCCCGTCCGGATTGGCGTCGCGGACCCGCACCAGCGTGGAGCGGAAGTCGCGCTCCTCCGCAATGTAGCCTTCGGTGACGGCGATTTCGGCGCCGTGTTCTTTCGCGGCCTTGACGAAATAGTCTCGGCTGGTCCGGCCCCAATCGGTGTTGAGGTGCAGCACGGCGAGCTTCTTCAGGCCGAGACGCTTCACGGCATAAGCCGCCAGCAGCGGCTGCTCGTCAGCCTGGCTGACGGAGGTGCTCCACATGAAGTCGCCGCCCTTGGTGAAATCGGGATGCGAATTGGTGAACCCGAACTGCACCAGCCCGCCGCGCTGATAGATCGGCGAGGCCGCCATCGAGGCGGGGCTGGAGAAGTCGCCGAGCTCCATGACAATCCTGGGATCGGAGACGAACTTCTGGGCGATCGCCACCGACTGGCGCGGGTCGCTCTGGCTGTCTTCGAAGCTGTAGGCGAGCTTGCGGCCGTTGATGCCGCCCGCTGCCTGGATCTCGTCGAGCGCGAGATCAAAGCCCTGCTTCCACTGCGTGCCATATTGTGCGTTCGGCCCGGTCAACGGACCGCTGACGCCCAGCAAAATCGGTTCGGACGATTGCGCAAGCGCGGCGCGCGAGAAGGCTGCTCCCGCCATCATGGCGGCAAGCGAGCCCTTGACCAGGGTACGACGATCGATGTTGCTCATGGACGGCTCCATCCTGTCAGGTGTTGAAACAACCAGCAATTTCCATGCCGGTGAGATTGGCTATTTCGAGGGCTCGCCGAGCGACAGCATCAGCCGGTTCGCCCAGTTGAAGAACGACGCGCCGTTGATGACGTCGACGATCTCGGCATCGTCGAGACCGGCGCGGCGCAGCTCATCGATATTGTCGGGGCCGAACGCGATCGGCGTTGCGGCCAACGCCACCGAGGCATTGACGACCGCATTCCAGCGCTCGTCGCCGAGATCGGCGCCGACGCCTTCGTCGAGCAGCCGCTGCACATCGTCGCGGCGCTTGGAATAAGTGCTGGCGAAACGCGCATGCACGGAGGCGCAGTAGATGCAGCCGTTGTAGCGCGAGGTCGCAGCCGCCGCCAGCTCGCGCTCGGCGCGCGGCAGGCCGTCGGCAACGTTGTAGAAGATGTCCTTGTCAGTCTTGGTGCGGGCTTCCAGCACCTCGGGATCGCGCACCAGCAGTCGAAAATATTCGGACTTGGAACGGGAGCGATCGACGAGGCCGGCGAAATGCCGCTCGGTCAGCTCGGCTTCGGGCAGCGGATCGATCCACGACACCCAGCCCAGTTCATCCTGGGTGAAGACGACGGGCGGATTGACGTTGTTTGCAGCGCTCATGATTGCGATCTCCTTAGGCGCCGCCCGCAGCGTTTGCGCTGCCAAGCGAGGCGCCGAGCACGCGCAGTCCGGTGACGACGCGCACCTGGAACGACAGGAACGCAACGAGCTGAGAGAACGTGACGATTCCGGTGTTCGACCAGCCGGCAGCGAGCAGCGCCTTCATGTCGGCCACGGCCGCATCGCGCGGGCGGAACACCAGCAGATGCGCATGCTCGAACGCCGCAACGAGCCGGTCCCCGAGATCGGTCTTGCGCTCCGCGCTGACGCGGTAGGCCAGGCCGGCCTTGTTCTCGACCGACAGCGGCCCGGCCGGAAAGGCGCCGTAAGGGCCCGAAGTCTCGCCCCGCGCGATTTCAGCCTCGATTGCCTCAATCAGGCGCGCACCGTCGGCGATCGCAGTTAACTTCGCCCGATAGAAGGCAGCTACAGTCGGCTCGCGGTGAAGACCGATCACGAAGAACGCGACTGCCGCCCGCTCGACAAGCGAGACATCACCGGCATCGATCGGCTCGAACAAAGAGAGATAGCTCTTCTGCGCATTGTCACGCGCCTGCACGCGCTTGGCGCGAATGCCGTCCAGGGCCGATCCCGGCTCAATCCCAGCGAGCGCGTCGATGATATCCTTCGTAGCCATCATTCAGCCTCGTACAATTCTCTGGTGTCGCAACTAGCCCGCCAGCGCCACATCCGCCGCCGTCCGGGTCCAGCCCAGCGCCGGCGCGACCTTCTCCGCGACCAGCTCGATCGAGCGCAAGATATGGGGATGCGGGGCATCGACCGAATGCGCCTGGAAGACGAGATCGGTCACCCGCTCCAGCGTGGCGTCGGCGCGGAGCGAAGCGATCACGTCGTCGGCCGCGCCGACATGGGTGTCGAACGCTGCGATCATCTCCTCGAGCGTCTCGCCCGGCTTGGCGTGGCCGCCCTTGAGGAATTGCGGCAGCGCGCGCCGCAGCCCGATATCGGCAAGGCGTAGCGCCTCGGTGCGGTCGTCGGCGACGAAGATGGTGCGCGAGGCCATGATGCGGGGTTCGCGTCCCGGCGGCAGTGCTTCGAGATAGGCATCGATGACCGGATTTTGAATCTCGGCCAGCGTTGCCTTCGGCGCCTCCTTGGTTCGAGGCTGGGTGCGCGACAGCAACAGGCCATCGCCCGCCTTACCGGCACGCGCGCCGCCCGCAACGGAGAACGTCGCCTGCCAGATCCGGTTGTCCAATTGCGGCCGCTGCGGATAGAGCGTGTCGCCACCGTCGAGCGGCTTGCCCGTCAGCGCCGTGCGGACGATTTCCAGATTGCGCGCAAAGATCTCGTTGCGCTGGGCGCTGTCGAGGCCGAAGGCGGCAAAGGCCGAGGGATTGCCGCCGGTGCCGACACCGAGCTCGAAGCGACCATTGCAGAGCAGATCGAGCACCGCGGCATCCTCCGCCACCCGCACAGCATTCTCCAGCGGCAAGGTGACGATGCCGGTGCCGAGCCGGATGCGCGAGGTTTGGGCTGCGACGTAGCCGAGAAAGGTGAAGGGGGACGGCAGACCGCCCTCGCGCTCGTGGAAATGGTGCTGCGCGATCCATGCGGAATCGAGGCCCGCCTTCTCGGCGCGCACGATCTGCTCGGCCGCGAAGCGATATCGATCGGCGGGCGGGGCCTCGTCGAGAAGCCGTGTGAAAAACCCCAGGCGTTTCAGGTTTGCTAAGCGTTTCATACGACCCCTGTCGGACGAGGATAGGCCCCGATGATGTCGGTTGCCGCAGCTCCAGACAAGCGGGCATTGCGCAGGGCTCGTACGCTGCCCGCCGGGATCGCCCTGAGCTGAACTTTGGCTGGGCAGACTGCCTACCAGCTCGGCAGTACCGCGCCCTTGAACTTGGTCAGGACGAACTCCTTCACCTCCGCCGTGTGATAGCTGTCTACCAGCACCTTGACCCAGGGCTTGTCCTTGTCGGCCGTGCGAACGGCGATGAGATTGACGTAGGGACCCTTCGGGTCCTCGCGCAGGATCGGATCCTTGACGGGATCGAGGCCCGCCTGGGTTGCATAATTGGTGTTGATCGCGGCGGCGTCGACGTCGTCGAGCGCGCGCGGCGCCTGCGCCGCGTCGACCTCGATGAACTTCAGCTTCTTTGGATTCTCGGCGATATCAAGCACCGTCGGCTTGAAGCCCGTGCCGTCCTTCAGCTTGATCACGCCCTTGTCGCGCAGCAGCAGCAGCACGCGGCCGCCATTAGTCGGATCGTTCGGGATCGAAACCTTGCCGCCCTCGGGGATGTCGGCGAATGCCTTGTGCTTCTTGGAATAGACACCGATCGGGAAATTCACGGTCAAGCCGACGGCTTCGATCTTGTAGCCACGGTCCGCCTTCTGGTTGTCCAGGTAAGGCTGGTTCTGGAACGAATTGGCCTGGATCTCGCCGGCATCGAGCGCGGCATTCGGCACGACGTAGTCGGAGAATTCGATGAGCTGGATGTCGAGACCCTGCTTGGCGGCGATCGGCTTCACGGCCTCGAAAATCTGGGCGTGCGGCCCCGGCGTCACGCCGATCTTGATGGTCTCGGCCGAGGCGCCCGCCGACCATACGACGAGGACGGCAGAAAGGATCAGGGGGAGGCGAAACGACATCTTGGTCTCCATGATCTTGGTCTCCATGACTCAGCGGCAACGACTGGAACCGTATTCGCTTCTCTATGTGGCGAAATCAATGAAATGGAAATCCATATTGGATGCCGGCAGCGGCAGACACCTTCTCAATTCGATACCAATCGGGAAACGAATTCACAGAGATTAGGAATGCTCTGCGCAATCGTGACGGGCATCACGGCGCAACAACAGCCGGGGAGCGAAATGGCGGCGAGATAGCAGCAGGCAATCCAGCCGGGATTTCGGTGCTGGTTGTCGGTGTTGCCAGCATCAGATGATCTGCGCCTACTCGGACCGCCAGGTCGACGGCGACAGCATGATCAGGACGCAGATCACGGCATAGGCGGCGAGCGATGCCGTCACCATGGTGGCGAGCCCCGCCATGCCGGCGCCGAAGCTTGCCACCGCGATCCAGCCGCCACCGGCCGCGATCAGGATGCGCGCGACCGAAGACGCGAGCGGGCCGATGGCGCGGCCGGTGCCTTGCACGGCGAACGACGTCACGAAGCCGAAGCCGAGTGCGACGTAGGCCGGCGCGACGATGCGCAAGTAGGTCATGCCTTCGCCCACCACCTCGGCATCGTGACTGAAGAGATTGAGCCAGGCCGTCGGGAAGATCGCCACCAAAAGGCCGATCGTGCCGGTCAAAACCATGCCGACAACGCCGCTGATCCAGCCAATGCGACGTGCCCGCGCCGTCTGTCCCGCGCCCATGTTGACGCCGACCATCGTTAGCGTCGCGGTGCTGATGCCGAACAGCAGCGGGATCATGATGTAGTCGAGCCGCGAGGCGATGCCGTAGCCGGCGAGCGCGGAGGTGCCGAACAGGCCGACCGCGCCGGTGACGAGAATGACGGTGAGATTGGTCAGCACCGCATTGAAGGCGGTGGGAATGCCGACCTTCAGCATGTCACCGAAAATTTTTGCGCGGAGCGGCACGATGTGCAGCTTGAGGCCGGTCGCACCTGAGGCCATGTAGCGCAGCAGAAACAGCATCGCCGCGCCGTAATAGAGGCCGAAGGCGATGCCCGCGCCGCCGACGCCGAACCGCGGGATCGGTCCCAGACCGAAGATCAGCGCCGGCGACACCGGAATCGTCACGATCGCGCCGACCAGCGTCACCAGCGCGGGCACCTTGACATTGCCCGCGCCGCGTAGCGCCGCCGCCTGGAGATTGACGATCCAGACCGGGATGGCGCCGGCGAACAGATAGTTGGAATAGGTGGTGGCCGCAGCGAGGGCACCGTCGGCGCCGCCAAGGGCGCGGTAGAGATGCGGACCGCCGACGATGACGCCGAGCGTGAACACGCCGCCGGCAATCATCGCGAGCACCACGGCATGAAACAACGCGGCTTCGGCATCGTCGCGGCGGCCGGCACCGACCGCGCGCGCGACCGAGGAGGCAACGCCGCTGCCGAAGCCGCCATTCGACATCATGGTCATCAGCATGAAGATCGGGAACACGAGCGCCGCACCGGCCAGCGCATCGGTGCCGAGGAAGCCGACATAATAGGCTTCCGCGATGTTGACCGCGGTTTGCGCCACCAGGACGGTCACGGTCGGCAGCGCGAGCCGGAGCAGCGTCGGCAGGATCGGCGCCCTCAGCAGCGCTGCGCGCCGCTGCTCGGCCGCGCCTGGTGTTGATGCCGCCACTTGGCGGAGCGGAGCGGTGGCGCGAGCCACGATCTGCGGGGCGGACAAGGCCGGCGCGGCGGCATCCTCGACTGACATGGGTTCGATCCCTGGGGTCCCGAAGGGCCGCCGCCGATCGGCCGCCCATTGCATTATGTTCATAATGTATTATTATGATCATAATGCAATGGGCCCGGCCTCACGATTTTGTGGCGGGGTCGCGCAGGAGGCGGGATTGGCGCGCTACGACAAGGGACACAGGGACACGACGCGGCGGCACATCATCGACGTCGCCTCTTCGCAGTTCCGCGAGAGCGGCATCGCCGCGGTCGGCCTCGCCGGCATCATGGCGGAAGCGGGCCTGACCAACGGCGCCTTCTACACGCATTTCGCTTCCAAGGAGGATCTGGTACGCGCGGTGCTGATCGACGCCCTGGAGCGGCGCGAGCAGAGGCACAAGGACAATCTTGCAAACGGCGTCGCGCTCGAGGAAACGATCCGCGACTACCTCTCCCCGCGCCATCGCGACCGCGCGGGCGCCGGTTGCCCGACCGCAGCCCTTGTCGCCGAAATCGCCCGACATCCCAAGGCGACGCGTGATGCCTTCACCGAGAAGACGTCGGAGATCATCGCGCTGATGGCGGCGCAGATGCCGGAAGGTCCGGTTGCGGAGCGTCGACGACGCGCGATTTCGGTCTACGCAACCATGGTCGGCGCGCTGCAATTGTCGCGCGCGGTGAGCGACAGGCAATTGTCGGAGGAAATTCTCGAGAACGCGGTTGGAGCTGCGCTGGCGCTTGCGAATGGGCGGTTCCCCTAGCTCGCATTGGATCGCCGCCTTGGGTCTCTCGCGCGGCGATCCAGCTAGCGCCCCTTGGCAGCCATAGCTGCCGTCCCCTACGTTCGTCATTTCGCCGCAGGGTTTTCTCACCCTGTCGGCATTGCCGCCTCGCCCGTGATGAAACATGATGGGCCTTGGCCGGTGACGACTTGTCTGTGAAGTGGGGATCATCCGATGAACGAGAACGAAATCCGCAAGTCCATCGCTGAGGTGAAGCAAGGCAAGCTATCGCGACGTTCGTTCATGCAGACGATGGCTGCGATCGGGATCGCAGCGCCGGTCGCGAGCCAGATCCTGGTCTGGAATGACATGGCGATGGCGGACGCCACGCTGCCTTACAAGCCGACCAAGGCCGGCGGCGGCGGCCCGCTCAAGATCCTGCTCTGGCAGGCCCCGACGCTGCTCAATCCGCATTTCGCGCTCGGCACCAAGGACCAGATCGCCTCGCGCGTCTTCTTCGAGCCGCTCGCCGGCTGGGACAAGGAGGGCAACCTCGTCCCCTGCCTCGCGGCCGAGGCTCCATCCAAGCAGAACGGCGGCCTTTCGCCGGACGGCCTGAGCGTGACCTGGAAACTGAAACAGGGCGTGAGGTGGCATGACGGCAAGCCCTTCACTGCCGACGATGTCGTCTTCACCTGGCAATACGCCTCGGATCTCGCGACCGCGGCGTACACCACGGGTTCCTACAAGGACATCACGGTCGAGAAGATCGACGACCACACCATCAAGGTGCTGTTGAAGGCGCCGACGCCGTTCTGGGCCGATCCCTTCGTCGGCTCGGTCGGTCCGATCCTGCCGAAGCATCATTTCGGCGATTATGTCGGCGCGAAGTCGCGCGAAGCGCCCGGCAATCTGAAGCCGGTCGGCACTGGTCCCTACAAATTCGTCGAGTTCAAGCCGGGCGACCTGATCCGGGCCGAACGCAATCCCGACTATCACGTCAAGAACCAGCCGCATTTCGACACGCTCGAAATCAAGGGCGGCGGCGATGCGGTATCCGCGGCGCGCGCCGTGCTGCAGACCGGCGAATATGACTACGCCTGGAACATGCAAGTGGAGGAGGAGGTCCTCAAACGCATGGAGGCCAGCGGCAAGGGCAAGCTCGACGTCACGCCGTCAGGCAATGTCGAGTTCATCATCCTCAACACGACCGATCCGTGGACCGAGGTGGACGGCGAGCGCTCCAGCCCCAAGACCAAGCACCCGACGCTGTCCGATCCCGCCGTTCGCCGCGCGATGAACTTGCTGATCGACCGCGAGTCGATCCAGAAGTTCATTTACGGGCGCGGCGGCGTCGCCACCGCGAGCTTCGTCAACGCACCCAAACAGTTCAAGTCGGCCAAGCTGAAATACGAGTTCGACGTCGACAAGGCCAACAAGGTCCTGGATGACGCCGGCTGGGCAAAGGGCGCGGACGGCATCCGCGAGAAGGACGGCAAGAAGCTCAAATTCGTCTTCCAGACTTCGACCAATGCGCCGCGTCAGAAGACGCAGGCCATCATCAAGCAGGCCTGCCAGAAGGCCGGCATCGAGATCGAGATCAAGGCGGTCACGGCATCGGTGTTCTTCTCGTCCGACGTCGGCAACCCCGACACCTACTCGAAGTTCTATGCCGACATGGAGATGTACAACACGACGCAGCCGCAGCCCGACCCGGAGCGCTTCCTGAACCAGTGCGTCTCCTGGGAGATTTCCAACAAGGACAACAAATGGCTCGGCCGCAACGTCTCGCGCTGGTCCGATCCCGAGGCCGACAAGGCCTACAAGGCCGCCCAGAACGAGCTCGATCCGGTCAAGCGGGCCGCGCTGCTGATCAAGGTCGACGAAACTTTTTGCGAGGCCAACGTGTTCCTGCCGCTTCTATCCCGCAACATCGTCAACGCAGGGGTCAACAATCTCATGGTCGACATGTCAGGCTGGGACGTCACGACCTGGAATCTGGCGAGTTGGTACCGCAGCTGACGCTTTCCAGCTCAATTGCCAGTTCAATCCTTGCGAGCTCAATCCCTGCCGGCGAATTGACGGTCGAGGTTTGACGCAGTGTCTGCGCTTCTCAGCCGCTTCATCAGCTCATCCCGCTCCTTGCCATCGGGCAACGCCTCGGCCTTTTCGCGGATGGTCCTGGTGAACTCTGCAAGCCGCTCTTGAAGCGTGGTGGTTTGCTGAACGCGACGCGCCTGTGCACGATCGGGTCTCCATGTCATGGCACCATGCGGTGCCTTTCCGCATGGCCGATGATAAGAGCGAGCGCAGCCATGTCTGCATCAAATGATATAGTTCAAGCCATTTGGTACCGACGCCCTTTGTGCACATGTGAACAGTCGGAGCTGCCTTCAGCTGCCGGTCCGGAACGAAAATGACGGCTGTTACATTGACGCGGCGAGACAGCACGGACGCGCCATGGGCAAGATATTGATCAGCACCGCCGTCGTAAGCCTGGCGCTCATCATTGCCTTCGCGGTCTATGTCATCACTCTGTGAATTGCCGACAGCAGAAGCCAATGATGGTGCGGCTCGGACATCACCCGCGCGCGCAGCAATCGACCAACAGGTCCCAGATCCGCTGCGCCTCGGCCGGCTTGCGGGCTTCGAGCCCCTTCTCCGGGTCGGACTGCGAGTGGCCCGCCACCGGGTGCGTTTCACGCGGCACGATCCATCTCTGGGAGATCGGGTCGTACCATTTTCCGATCATCATTTCAGTCACGCCGATCGACTCACCGATTTGATCCTGGGCGGAGCTACGGCTCACGGGCTTCGTCCAATCCCATTCGCCGCGCCTCGCCCATTTTACAAATCGGCTTCTTGCCCGATCGTTCCTGCAACGGCTCAGCCAGGCCGCGCCGGATGAAGCGTACGGGGATGCCGCTCGTGCAGCAGTCGCGCGAGCTCTTCCCGCTCCGCTGGCCGTCCCTTCATGGCGGTCTCGAACAGCGCTTCCTGGATGTCGCGGGGCATGTCACCCCAGACGTCCATCGCCGCTCGTCCGAGCAGGCTCGCAAGATGATCCGCTCCATCGCTCATTCGGCTCTCCTGATCTGGTCACGGGAATGGAACAGCTGCAGCTGTGCGGCGTTCCAGTTCCATCATTGACAAGGAGACGTCGTTTACGGGATTCTTCACCAAGGACATCAAATCGATGGAAGACCTGCTGCTGCACGGGCTGCAGGATATCTATTACGCGGAACAGCAGATCCTCAAGGCGCTGCCGAAGATGATCGATAGGGCGACAAACAAGGACCTCGTCGCCGGTCGAGGCGTACTGGTGAAGACATGCTGGGCGTGGCGGCCCTGCTCGCAGGGCTGCCACGTTCTCGTCGCACGTTCGGTCAGATGAACGGCTTGCCGCCGGTGACCGCCAGGGTCGCTCCCGATGTGTAGCTCGAGAGCGGATCGGCGAGCATGACATAGGCTGTCGCGAGTTCGGCCGGCTGGCCGGCCCGTTGCATCGGCACCTGCTTGCCGAAGTTCTTCACAGTGTCCTCCGCCATCGTCGACGGAATCAGCGGCGTCCAGATCGGACCCGGGGCGACCGCATTGACCCGAATGCCTTTGCTCGCCAGCATCTGGGCGAGCCCACCGGTAAAATTCTGAATGGCGCCCTTGGTCGTGGCATAGGCCAGCAAAGTCGGATTCGGCATGTCGGAGTTCACCGACGCGGTGTTGATGATCGCCGCTCCCGGGCGCATGTGGGGGACCGCAGCCTTGGTGAGATAGAACATGGCGTGGATATTGGTCTCGAACGTCCGCTGCCATTCCTCGTCGCTGATGTCAGCGATCTCCTTGAACGTGTCCTGATGCGCCGCGTTGTTGACGAGGATGTCTATTGCGCCGAACGCCTCGACGGTGCGCTGGATGATCGCGCGGCAATGATCGGGATTGCGGATGTCGCCGGGGATCAGGACGACCTTGCGTCCTGCGCGCTCCACCAGCGTCTTGACCTCGGCGGCATCCTCGTCCTCGTTCAAATAGGCGATGACGATGTCGGCACCTTCCCTGGCATAGGCGATCGCGACCGCGCGGCCGATGCCACTGTCGCCTCCGGTGATAATTGCCTTCTTTCCGGTCAGGCGCCCGGCGCCCCTGTAACTTTCCTCGCCATGATCCGGTCGCGGGTTCATCGCGCGCGTCGAACCGGGCATCGATTGCTGCTGCGGCGGGAAAGGCGGCTTTGGATATTCGGTCATGAAGCGGCTCCAGAGATTTACTCCGCTAACGGAAAGCTTTCGGAAGCGTTCCTCGCTGTTCCATCACGCCTCGTGGCCAAGCCTTACGATGATGTCGCTCCGCAACAGGGCTGGCGCGTCGGCGGCGCCCAATCGCCATAGGCTCTCGCCCGCAACCAGCGCCGGCATGGGCAGTTCGCCGTCCGCGAAATTGGCGACGATCTGCAAGATGTCTCCGTTCGCCGTCCGCCAACGGGCATCCAGGCCGCCCTTACGCTGGTTCTCCCCCAGCAACTTGCAATGAGCCGAAAGGAAACCCCGTTTGATCAGCGGAACGATCTTCTCGCGCCGTATCTTCAGCAATCGGGATGTTAGGCTGCGAAACCTGGCGCTGGCGGGAGAGCGGTCGATGCCGGTCCAGTCGAGCTTCGATGCCGCGAAGGTTTTTTCATCGCACGGATCCGGAATCCTGGCGCGTATGTCGGGCGTCGAGAACGCCTTGAAGTGCGCGAACTCCTTACGCCGCCCTTCCCGCGTCAGCTCGGCAGCTTCGCCGGACCAGTCTGCGAAAAACAGGAACGGTGTCTCGGCCGCGGCTTCCTCACCCATGAACAACATCGGAATGTGCGGATTCAAGAGAACCAGCGCCATGGCCTGATCCAGTTTCTCCGGACCGACCAGCGCGGAAAGCCGCTCCCCGAGCGCGCGATTGCCGATCTGGTCGTGGTTCTGGGCGAAGAAGATGGTGGCCTCGGGCGGCAGATGCGCGCTCGGCTCGCCGCGCGGTTCGTCATGCAGCGGAAAGACTTCGCCCTGGTAGGCAAAGCCCTCGGTGAGCGCTCGCGCGAGATGTTCGAGCGGCCTGTCTGCGAAGGCGCGATAGTAGCCTTCGTCCTCGCCCGTCAACAGGACGTGGAGCGCGTTGTGAAAATCATCGCCCCATTGCGCGTCATAGAGCCGGGTTCGCCCTTGAGCACGGTCGAGCAGGCGGGCCTGATTGGCCTCGTTCTCCAGCATCAGATGCACGCGTCGGCCCGGCAGCTGACTGCGAACCGTCTCGGCAAGCTCGATCAGGAAATGGCGGTCGGAATCGTCCTTGAGCGCGTGAACCGCATCGAGCCGCAAGCCGTCGAACCCGTAGTCGCGCAGCCACATCAACGCGTTCTCGATCAGGAACTCGCGCACGAACGCGCCGTCGTGTCCCTCGAGGTTGACGGCAGGGCCCCAGCCGGTGCTATGGCGCGTGGTGAAGAAGCTTTCCGCATAGAGGTGCAGATAGTTCAGCTGCGGCCCGAAATGGTTATAGACCACATCGAGGTAGACCATGATGTCGAGGGCATGCGCCGCGCGTAACAACCGCTTGAGGTCTTCCGGCCTGCCGTAGCGCGCATTTGGCGCATTCAGCAGCACGCCGTCATAGCCCCAATTGTGCCGGCCGGGGACGTCATTGAGCGGCATCAGCTCGATTGCGGTGATGCCGAGATCGTGCAGATAGGGCAACTTTTTCTCGACGCCGGCATAGGTGCCTTCCTCACTGAAGGTGCCGACATGCAACTCGTAGATCACGGCCTCCGCCCAGGGGCGGCCGGGATAGAGCACCGAGTCCCGGAACGTCGCGGTGTCGATCACCTCGCTCGGCGCCCCGACGTCGTCTGGCTGGAAGAACGAGGCGGGATCGGGAACAACCAGGTCTTCGTTGATCCTGAACTGATAGCGCGTGCCGACATGCGCGGTGGGACTCAACAACTGGTACCAGCCATCATGGTCGCGCGTCATCCGGAGTGGCGGCCGGCCGGCTTCGAGCAATTCGACCGATTGCGCCGTCGGCGCCCAGAGATTGAAGCAGACCCCGTGATCGAGGCATCGAGGGCCGTGGTGTCGCGCTTGCCCGGCCATTCCCAATCTGTGACTCAAACCTGGCCGCCTTTGCGTGGCTGGAAGTAACAGCACGCTTCGCGAGGCTCGATTTTACGATCGCTCGAGCATGCTCAGGACGGGAGAAGCCGAGATGGAGGCATTCGTTCCTCAGGCCGGCGCCACACCGATGCGCCGTGCGCGTTGTGTGCACTTTTGGGCCGAGGTGCGGCGACGATGGTTGGGGAAGATCACTGTTGCAAACAGGGAACGGAATCGCCTCGGCGACGGTTGCAATTCTACACGGGAGTTTTCGCCATGCGCCGCTCGAAGCCACAGCCGATCCGCAACAAGCTCGATCTTGCCGACCGTACTCAGGTGCGGCTCGTCAGAAAGCGTCTCGGACTGTCAGATGCGGAGCTGACCAGCATCGTCGAGCGGACCGGCAACTCGATTGCGGCCATCAGCAAGGAGGCGGCGCTGCAAAGGGCAACCACGCTGCCCAAGCCGGACGATGTGCCTCCCGCCGCCGCGATCGCTTCGGCGACCGTCGGCGAGCAGGCGACGACGGAAGTGACGGCAATCCCACCAAATTCTTGAACGACTTTTCGGGGCAGCGATGGATCAAACAGTACATCCAGACGACGCCCTGACGCGGGCGGCTTCGCGCCTGCGCCGCTCCCGCATCAGCGAGGGCAAGCCGTTTCCGCTCGGCGCCACCTGGGACGGGCTCGGCGTCAATTTCGCGCTATTTTCGGCCCATGCCACCAAGGTCGAACTCTGCCTGTTCGACGACGACGGCGAGACCGAACTGGAGCGGATCGAACTCCCGGAATATACCGACGAAGTCTGGCATGGCTATTTGCCCGCGGCCCGTCCCGGCACCATCTATGGCTATCGTGTTCACGGCCCCTACGAACCCGACGCGGGACACCGCTTCAATCCCAACAAGCTCGTGCTCGATCCTTACGCCAAGCAGCTGGTCGGCCGGTTGCGCTGGGGACCGGAGCTGTTCGGCTACCAGCTCGACCATGCCGACAAGGATCTCTCCTACGACGAACGCGACAGCGCGCCCTTGATGCAGAAATGCCGCGTCATCGACCCGGCCTTCACCTGGGGCGCCGCGCGCAAGCCGGAAGTGCCATGGGAGCGGACGATCGTCTACGAGATGCACGTCAAGGGTTTTACCCAGCTGCATCCGCTGGTGCCCGACGCAGACCGCGGCACGTTCTCCGGCCTCGCGCATTCGGAGGTCCCGGCCTATCTGCGATCGCTCGGCATCACCAGTGCAGAATTGCTGCCGATCCATGCCTTCGTCGACGACAGCTATTTGGTTGAGAAAGGCCTGCGCAATTACTGGGGCTACAACTCCCTCGCCTTCTTCGCGCCGGAGCCACGTTACCTCAAGACGCCGTTCGCGAACGAATTCAAAGCCATGGTCAACCAGTTCCACGCCCATGGCATCGAGGTCATCCTCGACGTCGTCTACAATCACACCGCTGAAGGAAACGAGCTCGGCCCGACCCTGTCCTTCAAGGGCATCGACAACGCTAGCTATTACCGCCTGCTGCCGGACCAGCAGCGCTACTACATCAACGATACCGGTACAGGGAATACTGTGAACCTGTCGCACCCGCGTGTGCTGCAACTCGTCGCGGATTCCCTGCGCTATTGGGCGACCGAGATGAGGATCGACGGCTTCCGTTTCGACCTCGCCACCATCCTGGCACGGGAGCCCTACGGATTCGACGAAGGCGGCGGCTTTCTCGATGCCTGCCGCCAGGACCCCGTGCTCTCCAGCGTCAAGCTGATCGCCGAGCCTTGGGACATCGGTCCGGGTGGCTATCAGGTCGGCCAGTTTCCGCCGGGATGGGCGGAGTGGAACGACAAGTTCAGGGACACGGTGCGCGCCTTCTGGAAGGGCGACGAGGGATCGATCGCGGACTTCGCCAAGCGCGTGTCCGGATCCGGCGATCTCTTCAACAAGCGCGGCCGCCGGCCGTGGGCCAGCGTCAACTTCGTCACCGCACATGATGGTTTCAATCTCAACGATCTCGTCTCGTACAACGACAAGCACAATGAAGCCAATGGCGAGGACAATCGCGACGGCCACAGCAACAATCACTCCTGGAACTGCGGCGCCGAGGGACCGACGGACGATCCGGACATCATTGCGCTGCGCGAGCGCCAGAAGCGCAATCTGCTGGCAACCATGCTGTTGTCGCACGGCACGCCCATGCTGCTTGCCGGTGACGAATTCGGACACACCCAGCACGGCAACAACAACGCGTACGCCCAGGACAACGAGACCACATGGCACGACTGGATGGGCATCACCGCGAACGGCCGCAGCCTGCGCGAATTCACCCGAAAGCTGATCGCCACGCGCAAGGCATTTCCGATTCTCTACCGCAGTCGCTTCCTGGTCGGCTCGCACAATGAAGAGCTGGACGTGAAGGACGTGACGTGGCTCGCGCCGTCCGGAGAGGAAATGACGACGGAGCAGTGGCAGGACGGCAACGCCAAATGTTTCGCTTTGCTGCTCGACGGCCGCGCCCAGGAGACCGGCATCAAGCGCCGCGGCTCGGACGCAACCATGCTGCTGATCTACAATGCTCATCACGACGTCGTCCATTTCACCCTGCCCGCCGTCGCCGAGGGACGCAGCTGGGTCGGGTTGATCGACACCAATCAACCGGAGGGGCAGATGCCCGCGTTCGACTTCGGGCATGTTTATGTGATGACCGGGCGATCCCTCGTGGTGTTCGGTCTCGCCACCGAGAGCATCGCCACCCGCCGCCTGCGCCAGGGCCTGGGAGCGCTGCTCGACGTCGTGGAGGCGCCGCTGCCGGGATAGTCGCCACGATCAGGCGAGCCGATGCTTTCGAGTTGATGACAATAGGGAACGCACGCAGGTCACCGGCGTTCGAGTAGATGGGGCATCAGTCGGAGAACACCGAGATGAAGTTCACAGGTGCCGTTATCCTCGCCGCTCTTGCGCTGCCTGGTGCAGCTTGGGCGCAGGCCAGCAAGCCTGACGTTTCGTCCGCGCCGAGCGCGCAGAATTCGGGTGCCGGCATTGCCGGACAGCCCGGCAACAAGAACGGTCCGGCCGCCAAGCCCGGTGAAACCGTCGGATCAAGTTCGACAAACTCCACCGGCAACACCGCCGTGCAATCGCAGGACCCGGCGCATATTCAGGGCGCACCGGGCAACAAGAGCGGGCCGCCCGCCAAGCGTCCGGACCAACGCTGAGCGAGTACGTCCACAATCCTGCCGATCGTCTTTGAACGACCTGCGCCTGATCGGCGCAGGTCGTTTCGCTAGGAACGAACACTGAAGCCGCCCGTTCGGAAGACATCTTCTTTTCCTGCCCTCCCAATCCGAGAGTCCCGCCATGTATCATCACGTCAAGAAGCTGATGTTCACCGTTCGCGTCGACGAGCCGGATCCGCGCTTCGGCAACATGCTGCTGGAGCAGTTCGGCGGCGCCAATGGCGAGCTCGCCGCCGCGATGCAGTACTCGATCCAGGGATTGAACTGTGAGGATCCCGATCGTAAGGACCTGCTGATGGACATCGGCACCGAGGAGCTCAGTCATCTGGAAGTGGTGGGCACGCTGGCGCGGATGCATCTCAAGCCCTCGAAGTTCGACCGCCAGGCGGCCGAAGCCGATCCCCTCATCGCCATCGCGGGCGGCGGCGGAGTCAATCTGTTCAACTCGCAGGGCAATGCCTGGACCGCCGACTATCTGAAGATCACCGGCGAGCTCGACGTCGATCTGCGCAGCAACATCGCCGCAGAGGCGCGGGCCAAGATCGTCTATGAGCGGCTGATCAATTTCTGCGACGACGCCGGCAGCAAGGACGCGCTGCAGTTCCTGATGACCCGCGAGATCACGCACATGAAGGCGTTCGCGCTGGCGCTCGAGAGCATGGGCAAGCCGGCCTTCAGCATCGGCCGCATCGCCCCGACGCCCGGCCTTGTCGACCAGTTCTTCAACGATTCCACCGGCGCCGGCGACCATGGCGAGATCGACACGCGCGGCCCCTGGAACGAGGGCGGCGACTGGGTCTTCACGGAGTCGCCGGCGATCCAGGCGGGCGAACCGGGTCCGGCCTCGGCCATCGTCACCGAGAGCTCGCCGCCGGCCGACGAAGCGGGTCTCGGCGATCTGCTCATCAACGAGCTGCGCGATATCTTGCATGCCGAGAAGCAATTGACCAAGGCGCTTCCCAAGATGGCGGAGGCCGCCCGCTTCGACCAGTTGCGCGAGCTGTTCGAGCAGCACTTGGCGGAGACCGAAGCACAGGTCGAGCGCATCAACGAATGCTTCGAGATGCTCGGCAAATCCGCCCGCGCCAAGCCCTGCAAGGGCATGATGGGCCTCGTCGAGGAGGGCCAGGAGATCATGGCCGAGGGTGAGGACAAGGAGGACGCGGCGGCCGACCTCGCGCTGATCGGCGCGGCGCAACGCGTCGAGCACTACGAGATCGCAGGCTATACCACGGCGCGCAACCTCGCCCAGCAGCTTCGCCACAGCGCCGTTGTCGCCCTGCTGTCGAAATCACTCGCGGAGGAGGAGAACGCGGATCAGCTCCTCAACCAGGTGGCCCGCTCGCTGATGTCGGTGGCGAAAATGCCCGCGGCAGTCGAGCAGACCGAATGATCCCTAGCCGTCCAGCAGGTCGAGAAACTCCTCGACCCGGCTGAACGGATCCGCGTCGCGGCGGCCGGCGTGAACGACGCGGTCGCCGTCGCGCTGCAGCGCTCCCGTCTGCGACTTTCCTCTGGATTTCCGCAGCCGCCCCGGCAGGAACGTCGCGGCGACCGCCTCGGGCCCGACATCGAGCCTGACGATGCCGCGCCGTTTGCAATCGATCCGGAGCCTGGCGGATGCGAAGAAGTCGCGGGCCTCCGGCGGCAACCGACCGAAACGACGCGAGATCTCCTCCTCCAGATCTTCCAGATCGTCGTCGCTTCGGCATCGGGCAGCGCGGCCATAGATCTCGAGCCGGACCGCTTCCGATTGCACGTAGCCCTCAGGCAGCATGTCGGCCAACGGCATATTGAGATCGGGCACCCACAGATCGGCGCCGGCGTCGCTGCCTCGCTCGGACGCCCGCTTCAGCAGATGACTGTAGAGCACCGGTCCGAACACCTGGACATGGCCGGACTGCTGTTCCGAGAACAGATCGCCGGCGCCCCTGAGGTCGAGGTCGCGCTCGCTGATCGCAAAGCCGGCACCCGGCTTGCTGAACTCCTCCAGTACCGCCAGACGTTTCTCGGACTGCTCTGAGGTCGATTCCGTCAGCAGATGGGCAAAAGCGCGCGTGCCGCCGCGTCCCACCCGTCCCCTGAGCTGATGCAGCTGCGCAAGCCCGAACTTTTCGGGCCAGCACACCACGATGGTGTTCGCGCGCGGAATATCGAGCCCGCTTTCCACGATATTGGTCGCCAACAGCACGTCCGCCTCGCCGTCGACGAAACTCATCATGCGGTCGTCGATCTCGTCCACGGGCAACCTGCCGTGAAGACAGACGATGCGCAGCTCCGGCGCCACCGATTGCACGCGCGCCAGCATCGGCTCCAGATCCTGGATGCGTGGGCAGATCAGGAAGCTCTGACCGTGCCGCCTGCGCTCGCGCAGCAGCGCCGCGGCAATGGCAGCGTCGGACAGCGGCGCGATCCTGGTCACGATGGGAAGGCGATGAACCGGCGGCGAGGCGATCACGCTGAGGTCCCTGAAGCCGGCAAGACCCGCCGCGAGCGTGCGCGGGATCGGCGTGGCGCTCATCCACAGCGAATGGGCCCCCTTGGCGAGGCCTGAGAGCTTCGCCTTCTCCGCCGCCCCGAAATGCTGCTCTTCGTCGATGATGACGAGGCCAAGGTCGGCGAACTTCACGTCCTTTGCCGCAAGAGCCTGCGTGCCGACCACGACTTTCAGCGTGCCGCGCCGCAGTCCTTCTTTCGTCTCTCTCGTCTCCGGGCCTGAACTGGCTCGCGACAGGCTTCCCACCTCGATCCCAAGAGGGCCGAACCGTTTGCGGAAGGTTTCGACATGCTGCCGCGCCAGCACGGTGGTCGGCGCCGCGATCGCCACCTGCTTGCCGGACAGCGCCACGGCCGCCGCCGCCCGCAGCGCGACCTCGGTCTTGCCGAATCCGACATCACCGCAGATCACCCTGTCCATGGGATGGCCCGCCGCAAGATCGTCGAGGACGTCTTGAATGGCCTGGCCCTGGTCCGCTGTCGTGAAATAGGGGAACCGTGCGACGAATTTTTCATAAGCCGGCCCCGGCGGCACCAGTTTGGGTGCACGACGGCGGAGGCGCTGGCTGATGTGTTTGGCGAGCGCCTTGGCGGCGACCTGGATTTCCGCTTCCGCCTCGGTACGCCGCGCCCACCAGCTGCTGCCGTCCGCCTTGTCGAGCGTCAGCTTGCCGGGTTCGCCGGCATAGGGCCAGATCACCGCAAGATCGGCCGGTGGAACGAGCACGGCATTGTCGCCCGCGAATTTGAGCCTGATCATCTCGCGTCGCGATCCCTTGCCCATATCGAGGGTCTGCAAGCCATCGAGCACGGCTAGCCCGCGTTGCAGATGGACAATGGCGGCGCCCTTTTCGGGCACATCGGGATGATCGAACGCCGGGTTCCATGCGCGCGCCATCGGCTGGGGATGATGGGCCCGGCTGCCGAGCACGTCGGACGCGGTCACGACGACAAGCGGCTTGCGGCCGGCGCCAATGAACCCCGCGTCGAAATCGGCCAGCAGCGCGCCTTCGCGGCTCCGTGCCTTCGCCACCTCGCTCCAATCGGCCAGGCGCTCCGCCTTGATGCCGCTCATGCGCTCCATCGCGCGAAGGTCGTCCTCGACGGCCGCGACGAACAGCAGCCGCGATCCGCCGCGCTGCATGTCGGCGACGAAGGCGCGAAGCGCCTTGCGCGGCGAGGCCAGCTTCGAGAACTCCGGAGTCGAGATGAAGGCGGCCTTGCGCGGCAGCACGCTGATGCGCTTCTTCAGCTGCTTCCAATCCGCCTGCCCCAGATACTCGCGCTCCGCATCCCTGCGGCCGGCGGCGTCCTCAATCGTGGCCTGCCAGCTCTCGGCGTGGGTCGATACCCCGGCATCCGCGATCCACCGCGCGCGGCTGCAATAATCAGGCAGCGTCGCCCGCTGTCCGCGCGTAGCTCCCAGCGCGATCCGCTCGGACATGGGATCGATGATCAATTCCGCGGTCTCGTAGACGACCTCGTGCTCGATCGGATCGACCGCGACGATCTTGCGAATCGTGTCTCCGGAATGCTCGATCCGGAAGGGAGCGAGCGCGCCGGCGGGAAACACTTCGAACGTCTTGCCGTGGAACAGGACGCCGCCCGGATACTCCGCCTCTTCGTCGAGATCGTAGCCGAGAGCCTCCAGCCGCGTCTCCAGCTCGGGCCCGGAATAGGGCGCGCCCACCTTCAGCGTGAGGCTCGACCGCGACCAGCTCGCCGGCAGCGGCAGCCGTTCCATGATGGCTTCCGCGGTCGACACCAGGAAGACGGGCTTCTTTGCCTTGGCGAGACGCCGCAGCACCGAGCTGCGCCGTCCCGCGATCTCGCGGGATGGCTCGAGGCCGTCGAAGGGCAGCGTGTTCAGGCGCGGAAACACCAGCACGTCGACCGAGGGATCGAGAGCGTGAATCACGCCGCCCAGCCGCTCCGCCCTGCTCTCGTCGTCGCAGAGGAAGACGAGGCCGTCGGACTTCTCCCACTGCTCGAGCAGATGCAGCGCCAGCATGCCGAGCGGCGATGAGGAGGCGACCGCGGAACGCGAGGCGCTCTTGTCCGGACGCTTGCTTGTCGAGCTCCTGCTTCTCGAGCTTGTGCTCTTCGTGCTCTTGCTTTTCGCGCTCTTGCTTAGCGAGCCTTTGCTTTTTGAGCTCTTGCTTTGTGTCTTTATCGCGCCGGTCGTGGCCCGGGCTTTCCTGGTGGGCGCCAATGTGTATCCAACTTTGTTTCGCAAATAGAGGCGAGCGACGACGAGCCCTCCCGTTGAGCTCCGTCGATAACGCGCCTCGGGCCTGAGCGCCCAATGACGTCATTACAATTTTGCAATTGCGTTGAAAAGCAGAGACAGAGCGTGAAGGCAAGCGGCTTGGACGGCCAGAAGGCTAGCGGGCTATTGCAGGACCTTCGGCAGCACTACGACCACATCCACGCTTTGCGCGAGGATATGCGTTGCGACCACAGCGAGCTGGTGCGAGAACTCGTCCTCGATCTCGGCCGCGCAGTCTTCGTCGCTGGCAATGGCAAACAGCAGATTGCCGTCGATTTCGTCGAACCGGATGCCGGCGAACAGGCGATCGAAAATCTCGGCGCCCGCGATGTACGCGATTCGCGCCTGGATGGCCTGGTCCTCGACGAGCGACAACTTCCTCATGGACGCAACATATGGCCGCACCATCCGAATGCAAGAGCAGGAGAGCGCTGGCGCGGCGTGCCTTGCGAACTATATTGGTGGCATCGTCCCGCCTGACCGCCGTTTGCCCTTGAGGAAATCCTTGATTCTGTTCCTGCTGCTGATCTTCCTGCCGATCGCCGTGTCGGCCGGCCGCTATTATTTGCGCGGCGACGGCCGCGGCAATTGGCAGACGGCGGATCGCTCCAGCGCCGGCCTGCTGCCGCCCGCGTCCGCCAATCCGGACGCGCTGATCCGCGTGTTCGCCGCGCGCACGGTGCGCTGGCGCAGTATTTTTGCTGTCCATACCTGGATCGTCGTCAAGGAGAAGGGCGCCGCGACCTACAGCCGATACGATTACACGGCCTGGGGCGACCCTGTTCGCAGCAACGGCTTTGCGCCCGATGGCCGCTGGTTCGGCGCGATGCCGGAAACGGTCGTGGCGGTCAACGGCGCGCGGGCAGAAGCATTGATTCCGAAGATCCGCACCGTCATCGAGAACTATAAGTTCCGCGCCTATGGCGACTACAGCGCCTGGCCGGGGCCGAATTCCAACACCTTCGTGCAGGCGGCGCTTGACGCCGTTCCCGAGTTGCGCGCCGTGCTGCCGCCGACCGCCATCGGTAAGGACTTTCCCTACAGCGGACGCTGGGCCGGCATCACGGCGTCCGGCACCGGGCTCTACGCCTCGCTGTCGGGCTATCTCGGCATGACCATCGGCTGGGTCGAAGGGGTCGAGATCAATTTCCTCGGCGCGGTGCTCGGCCTCGACATCCGCCGCCCCGCGCTGAAGCTTCCAGGCATAGGCCGCCTGGGTGTCACGGCCGGCGCGTAGCGCCATGGCGGGGCAATCCCATCAAAGTCGGCGCCCTCCCAAGCTTCCCGACATTGTCTTTTCAATGTGTGCTTCAGGTCACAGCAGAATCGAGCGCCTTGGCCTAAACTGAACTTGCATGGCCGCAAACAAGGTAACGGCGGTACGCACGAGGCTGGAAAGGCGACCGACAGCTACGGACTTTTGAAGCCGCCAGGTGAAGAACTCGGCGGCTTTTTCTCTGTCCAGGGAACGCGCGGCCGAAGCTTGTTCGCTGCCGATGTGGCTCCCGGAACCTCTACCGTTTGTCTGAGGAATCCGAGAGCCTCCGCTGATCGCGCTCTTCGTCGATCTGCCGTTCGGCCTCGAGCCAAAACTCCACGTCCCGATCGACCGGGCGACCGGCCTGCTCCCAGAGTTCGTAGGCGCGCGCTCGCAGCTTTCCGCGCCGCATCATGCGAAGCAGCTTTTGCTTCAGCTCCTCGGCGAACGTCCTGAATCGCTGGACGGTGGTTTCGTCTTTGACAAGGGCTGCCGCTCGCGTTGCGAGTTCGATCTGGTGCTCTATCTTTTGCCGCTCGTCCACCGCAAACCCCGCCGTAGCCACGGGCCTGCGTCGCAGCCCGTGCTGCTCACAACCTCAATTCCTGCTGGAAGGCTCTGTTCCGCCTTCAATGCCAGGTCTTGCTAGTGCCACGTCGTGTCCGCTTCGACGACCACCGCCCTTGCTTCGGGATCTTCCGTCGTGTTGCAGGTGCAGGGCATTCCCTCACCGCAGCGGCAGCCGCCCAGTTCCTCGCTCCAGGCGCGGAGCGGATGGTTTGCGCAGACCCATCCCAGACCGTGGCAGAATGGGCATCTCTTGTCGGTCACAGCGTATCCGGCGTCCGCATGGGGTTCGACTTGTCCTCGTTGCGCAACTCCTGCTCGGCCGCATGCCAGAATTCTTCCTCGCGGCCTTCCGGCTTGCCCGCCTGTTCCCACAAGCGGTGCGCGCGTTCTCTGATGTCGTGATCGGTCGGCTCCGGCATTGCATCTCCTGCGACGAGAGACACGGCCCCACCTGGGGGGTATGGGGGGCTTGGAGGCGGGGCCGTGCAGGCCAGCAAATCGGCGGCGACGCTGGCCCGCTGAGTCAAGCCTCGATGGTGCGCAGAGTTCCTAGCCCTGAGCGGCGAACGATCCGGCTTTCAGTTACCTTCGTCCTGAGCTGAAGCGCCCGCGGCATGCATTGCCGCGCACCATCCGAATACCATCGCAGGCCCGATCATCGTGCCCGGGCCCGGATAAGTGCCTCGAAAGATCGAGGATGAATCGGTACCGACGGCGTAGAGTCCGGGTATGGCGGTCCCACGGCTAGACAAGACGCGGGCGGTTGAATCCGTGCACAAGCCGGCGCTGCTAGCGAGATCCGTCGGCCATACTGCGACGGCATAGTATGGCCCAGGACCGACCCGCCGCAGGCACGGGTTTGGCACGTTCCGGGGATCACCATTGAACCGGTTCAACTCGCTTGAACCGCGGCCGAACTCTTCGTCCACACCGCTCTCGGCATAGCGATTGTATCGCTCGATCGTTTGAGCAAGCTCGCCGCCATCGACGCCGATGTTTTCGGCCAGTGCTTCAATCGTTTCGCCCGCCAGCAAATATTTAGCCTTGAGAAATTTGTCCAAATCCCTCGTCCCGGGATGAACGAGACCAATGCCATAGTCGCCGATAAAGGCGCGATCGCAAATCAGGAAAGCTGGCGTTGCCAATACCGAAGACGAGTCCGATCGCAACATCGCTTCCACGAAGTCGTGATAGGAGTCGGCTTCATTCACGAAACGGCGGCCCGACTTGTTCACCGCAAGCAGTCCTGGCTTGGCACGATCCAGCATAATGTGCGGAAATACCGAGACGTAGCCGTCCGCCTGCGTCATGACCGAGCTCGGCATCCACAAGGCGGGGCTATCGAAATTACGCTCAATCACCGCGTCGACGCGTTCGGCCGCGAGCAGGCCGTCCCCGGTATTGCACGAAGGCGCGAGTGAAAATCGGCGCGCGGCCTCGGGGAAAAACCTGTCGCGAAGCTCGCGGCTCCAGCCGATGCCTCCCGTTGCCAGCACCACGCCCTTGCGGGCACGTATCGCCAATGCTCCTGAGGGCGATGACAAAACGGCCCCGACGACTGCGTCGCCATTACGGATGAGCTCAGCGAGCTCGGTCTCATATCGCAGATCCACGCCGGAACGACGAAGGCTGTCAAACAGCCTCGCGACGAGAGCGTTGCCCATGATCAGACGCGTTCCGCGGTTGTAGCGAAGTCGATCAAGCAAATGCCGACCGAGCAGACCAACGACATGCCTGAAATTCGTCCAGTTGCGGAATGGCGCCAGCAACGCCGGGATGTCCGCCTTTCCGACCATCATGCCGCCGAGGACCATGAACTCTCGCCGCGGGGCCCTTATGCGCTCGAAGTCCTTGCCAAGCTTGCGGCCGTCGAACGGAACGGCGCCGAGAGCACGACCACCGATCGCTGCCCCTGGAAGATTCTTGTAGTCGGGATGGACCGGCGGCGCCGCAAACCGTACGCTCGTCCTCTGCTCGAGATAATCGAGCATCATTGGACCCGTCTGGAGGAACGCATCCACACGCGCGTCCGCGGCGTGTTCGCCGAGCAATGCTTCAAGATAGACCCGCGCCGCCTCGGTGGAGTCTGAGATCCCTGCAAGCAATCCCTGCCGATTGCCCGGAATCCAGATGGTGCCGGCGGAGGTCGCGGTCGTGCCGCCAACCGTGTCCGACTTCTCGCAAAGGATCACGTCGAGCCCTTCGAGGGCGGCCACCAGCGACGTCGTCATGCCGGCGGCACCCGCCCCGACGACCAGAAGATCGGTCTCGACGTCCCAGGAGCGATCGGCTTGCGACATCCCGCACTACCCTTCTCGTCCCGAAATTCTCACCTCTCGCTGCGCACCCGCTCGACAACGGCTCTGCCTGCCGCCAACGCCCGGCGTGCTCGCGTCGCGGCGTCGACGCTCTTGGCCAGCTGAACGGTCGGAACCTCGATGCTGATCGTCAGATCATTCGGCATCGCGCTTGCAAGCCCCATCAGGTCTATTCCGCCCTCGCCCGGAAACATCCGCTCCTCGCGAGCGGCATGGATGAGCTGCTCCGTGGTCGCCGGGCGCTCGGCCGGGCCGTCGCAAAGTTGCCAGTAGTGAAAGCGTTGCGCCGGGATAGCGCGGAGGTCCGCAAGCGAACATTGCGACCGATCGAAATGCAGTGCATCGACCAGAATGCCGGCACCGGGATGATCGACGTCGCCGACGATCCGCATTGCGGTCTTCAGGTCCGGAACGCTGGTCCAGGGCATGAATTCGAGGTCGGAGGTCAGGCCATAGCTTGCTGCCGCTTCACAAAATTGCTGGTAGCGATCCGAAAACCGCGCCAGGTCCGGATCGTGGGCCGCGACGAGGATGTGTTTGGCGCCGAGGCGCGCGCCCACCTCGAAGAAGGGCGTGAACGAGGCAATCTCGGTTTCCGGTCTGAACGCAACGACCTCGAGATCGGCGACAGACACCCCCGTCAACTCCAACCGCCGAAGCGTCTCCCGCAGGAGCGGCGCATCGTCCATCAGGCGATAGGCAACACTGCCAGGCGTGGCGGGCAACAGCCTGAGCCCGACCTTTTCGTAACCGCAATGCGCCGCCAATTCGATCATCTCGGGCGGCGCAAGCTCGAGCACGGTCAACGCGGCGAGCGAGAACGTTGTCATCAGCCGAAATCCGCGATACGGGCGTCGAGCGCAAACATGCTTTGATAAACTTCCGGCTCGCTCGCCCCGACCATGACGTCGGGCGCAAGCTCGCTCGCCCGCCGCAAGGCAGCCTGCAACGAGGCGACGTCGAGCGCCTCGATCAGCAAAAGCCCCCCGAAGAAGCCCTCATTCTTCCGCATGCCCTTCTCCGTCGTCCGCACCGACGTCCGCGCCTCGTCGGTCGCGCCGATCTGCACGGCGGCGACCCCGTCGCACGCAACGAGCGCCTGGGCCAGACCTTCCGGATCTTTCGGCAACGTCTCGATCCGGAGCGCCACGACCGACGCGCCCTCGCCCCGCCCTGCCCGCGCGATCATGACACCGCCGCCCCGCATGAAATTGCCGAGCTTCGGCATGATGCGCTGGGACCATTGCGTCGGAGCGTTGAGGCGCGCCAGATAGGCCTCGCCGTCGAGGACCTCCGGCGTCTCCAGCTCATACAGAATGAAGAAGCGGTTGATGTCGTCCCTTGCCGCGCGGAAGACACGCGATGCCAGGAAGCCCTTCGTCGTCACGCGCTCGGTCGTGTGTTCACGCGTCAGCCAGTGTCGGTAGTCGGTCAGGTCGTGAGCCTCGACGTCGCTCCAGATGGCGAGAAATCCCGTGCCGCGCATTCCGCCCTCCATGCCTACGCCTTGCCGCCGGCCGGAAGCCCGCGCAGAGCCGGTGCCATGGTCGCAGGCATTTGCCCCAGCCGTTGGACCGCCGCGAGCATCGCCGCGAGATAACCATAGGGACCCAGGCCGCAAATGACAGCCGTGCAGGCACTCGACGTGATCGAGTGGCGGTGCAGCTCGTCCCGCGCGTGGATGTTCGAGATGTGCACCTCGATCTTCACGCCCTCGAATATCTTCAGCGCGTCGATCAGCGCGATCGATGTGAATGAATAGGCCGCGGGATTCATGATGATGGCGTCCGCGTTGCCATTGGCGGACTGGATCAGGCTGACGAGCTCGCCCTCCATGTTCGTTTGATGGAACGACATCGAAACTCCGAGCTGATCGGCCAGCGCCTTGCAGCTCGCCTCGATCTCCCCGAGCGTCGTCGAGCCGTAGATGTGGGGCTCGCGGATGCCGAGGAAATTGAGATTGGGTCCGTTGAGGATCATGATCCTTGCGGCCATTTTCGCTTTTCCTTCTTTTGTGCCGACGGGTCTAGCCGGCAAACCATTTGGCCGGGATTGTCACCAGTCCCGGGAATAGCACCATCGCGAACAGCACGATCAATTGCGCGATCAAGAAGGGCCAGACGCCCTTGATGATGTCCTGCATGCTGATCCTGGAGACGCCGCAAACCACATTCAGAACGATACCGACCGGCGGCGTGATGAGGCCGATCGCATTGTTGATGATGAAGAGGACGCCGAAGTAGACGGGATCGATGCCCGCTGCCTTGACGATCGGCATCAGGATCGGCGTGAGAATGAGGATGGTCGGCGTCATGTCGAGGGCCGTTCCCACGATCACCACCACGACCATGATCGCCAGCATCAGGAGCGTGTTGTTGCCCATGAAAGGCTTCAGCAGGGTGACGATCTGTGCCGAAATCTCGGACACGGTGATGAGCCAGGACGATACCAGCGCCGCTGCCACCAGAAACATCACGATGCTCGTCGTCAGGGCCGAGGAGACAAACACCTCATAAAGCTGCGACGGCTTCAATTCCCGATAGATGCAGGTCGCGACGAACAGCGAATAGACGGCGACGACCACTGCGGCTTCCGTCGGCGTGAAGATGCCGAAGCGCAGGCCGACGATGATGATGACCGGGAGCATCAACGCCCAGAAGCCGTCGACCACGGCTTTTACCATCTCCGAGAGCGATGCCCTTGGCGGGGGCGTCAGGTTCTCCTGGCGCACCACCCACCACCAGGCCAGGCAGAGCCCAGCCCCGAGCAGCAGCCCCGGGACGATCCCGGCCAGAAACAGCTTCGAGATCGACACGCCCGCGGCGACACCGAAGATGACGAACCCGATGCTGGGCGGAATCACAGGCGCGATGATGCCGCCGGCCGCCACCAGACCCGCCGCATAGGACTTCTTGTGGCCCGCCGCCACCATCATCGGCACCAGCAGCGCAGCCAGCGCTGCGGCGTCGGCCGCCGCGGAGCCCGAGAGCGACGCGAGGATGCAGGACGCGAGGATCGTGACGTAACCGAGTCCGCCGCGAAAATGTCCGACTGCGACGAGCGCAACATTGACGATTCGCTTGGCCAGACCGCCCTTGTTCATGACCTCGCCGGCGAGCATGAAGAAGGGAATGGCCATGAGTGGAAAGCTGTCTGCGCCGTTGATGACGTTCTGCGCCACGATCTGGGCATCGAACATGTCGATCGTGCTCATCAGGGCCACGCCGCAGACGATCAGCGCAAAGGCGATCGGCATGCCCAGCGCCATGGCGCCGAGCAGCGAGAAAGTGAAGACGGCAATCGTCATGGCGTGATCCCGGAGATTCTCAGGATGTGAGCGCCGGGCGACACGATATTGGGAGACAGCATCAGTGCTCCTCCGATTCCCTGACGGCCACCATGTCGGCTTCGCTGGCTTGTCCGGACATGACGCGGAACAGATCGTAGAGAAGGATCACGCCGGCCGAAACGCCGAAGATCACGCCCACGCCATAGAAGATGCCGAGCGACAGGCCGGTCGCCGGCGCGCGGTCGTCGAGATTGATGATCGTCTGCCGCCAACTTCCCGAGAGCAGAAGCCAGTCGGCGAACAGCATCAGGACGTAGCTGACGATGAAGCAGATGCGTTTGCCGTAAGCCGGCAGCATCCGCACAAGGCTATCGACGCCGAGATGGGCGTGCTCACGCATTGCCACGACCGCACCGAGGAAAGTCAGCCAGACCAGGAGCCAGCGCGACAGCTCCTCGGAAATCGCGATACCGGAGTTGAAGCCGTAGCGCAGAACCACGTTGCCGAACACCAGCACCACCATCACCGCGAGAAATGCGGCGATGATGCCTTTCAGCAGGGTGCAATACAGGTCGAGAAATCGCGCCATACGTGCCGTCCGGGCAAAGTCGGATTCAGAGCCGGCCGACTGGACGGCTCTGCGTCTTGCATGCTGACGAGGTCGACTATTTCACGTTCTTGCGGATGCGATCGAGCTCGTCGTTGAAGAGCTTAACCGCGTCCGGCTTGAGATTGGCGGCAATCTTGTCGACCACCGGCTGCGCCGTCTTGCGCATGCGATCGAGCTCTTCCGGCGCGACGGTGTTGTACTGCATGCCTTTGGCCTGCAATTCCGACAGCGCCTTTTCGGTCTGAAGGCGTGTCTGCTCCTTTTGATAGCCTCGGCTTTCCTCATACGCCTCGCGCATCAGGCGCTGCTCGGTCGGCGAGAGCTTGTCCCAGAACGCCTTGCTCACCAGGATGATGTTCAGGGTGAAGGTGTGATTGGTGGCGGAAACGTACTTTTGCACTTCGTAGAACTTGTTGGAGAGAATGACCGTAAAAGGGTTCTCCTCGCCATCGACGGTGCGCGTCTCCAGCGCCGAGTAGAGTTCGCCGAAGGCCATCGGAACGGGATTGGCCTTGAACGATCCGAAGGTCTCAAGGTAGACCGGGTTCGGAATGACGCGAAGCTTGAGGCCGTTGAAATCCTCGACCTTGGTGATCGGCCGCGTGCTGTTGGTGACGTTGCGGAAGCCGAGGCCCCAATAGCCCAGACCGATCAGCCCCTTCGACGGCAGCGTATCGAGCATTGACGTGCCGAATTTTCCGGTCCCGAGCGCGTCGGCCTGCTCGATGGTCTTCACGATGAATGGAAAGTCGATGAGGCCGAACTCCGGCACGACGGTTGCGAGCGACGTCGTCGAGGCCGAGAGCATTTCCTGGGTACCGCCGCGCAGCGCCGATTGCTGCTGCAGCTCGTTGCCGAGCTGCGAGGCCGCGAACTCACGGATCTTCATCTTGCCCCCGCTCTTCGCCAGCAGGATCTCCGCAAATTTCTGCACCCCCGCGCTGACGGGGTGATCGGTGTTGTTCAGGTGTCCCCACCTGATCGTGCGCTCCTGAATGTCCTCAGCGGATGCGCCGACCGTCAGCGCCACGCAGATCGCCGTCGCAGACAGCGCCCGTACCAACAAGCTCATCGTTTCCTCCCTGTTCGACCGGGCACGACCGGCGGCTTAAGCCATTATTTTTCGTGCCCTCAGCCTATTTAGACATCACACATACATTTCCGTGTCAAATGACGATATCTATTTCATATGATGATTTGTCATACATCATACATCTGAAATCTGCTATAGTGCTGGCAACATTGATGGTTCGGCCGCGTCCGAAGTGGCCGACGATCGGGACAGGCGGGATCAGAAGGCATGACGTCAGTCGAGGAACGGCCCCTGTCGGCAGGCCACAGCGGCTATCAGCGCATCCGGGCCGACATCATTTTCGGAGTGCTCACGCCATCCGGACGCCTCAAGCTCGACGCCATGAAGGAGGACTACGGGGTCAGCATCTCCACGCTGCGCGAGATCCTCAATCGTCTGACCTCCGAGGGCTTCGTGGTTGCCGAGGGCCAGCGCGGCTTCGAGGTGGCGCCGATCTCCATCCAGAACCTGCGTGAGCTCGCCGGCCTGCGCATCCTGCTGGAGCATCACGCGATGGCCGAGTCGTTTCGTGCCGGCGACGTCGAGTGGGAGGGCCGCGTGGTGTCCGCGCATCACAAGCTGGCGGCCACCGAACGCACCGTCCTCAAGGAGGGTGACGATCCCGAGCTGCGCAAACGCTACGACGGCGAATTCCACCAGGCGCTGATCTCGAGTTGCGGTTCGCGCGAGCTGATGCAGACCCATGCGGTCGTGTTCGACAAATATTTCCGCTATGCGCTGCGCTACCGCGGCGCGGAGACGATCAACCAGCACAAGGCGCTGCTCGAATGCGCCCTCAAGCGCGACATCAAAGGCGCCAAAACCGTGCTCACCGAGCACATCAACGGGTGCGTCGCGCACGCCCTCGCCTCCTGGAACGAGGACTGATCGCCCGGCTCGCGGCTGGAATCGGATATCGGAATGACCGCCGACATGATCCCCGCATATCGGGTCGAGACCGCGGTCGCCGCAGGCGACATCCTCGGGGAGACGCCGTTGTGGTGTGACCGCTCCCGTAAGCTGTGGTGGGTCGACGTCGACCGGCGGCTGCATCAATCGTTCGATCCGGCGACAGGCGCTCATCAGGTTGTTCCGTACGCATGCAACTTTCTCGGCAGTCAGGCTCTGACGGCGGATGGCTCCCACCTGCTCGCGAAGGATCTGGGACTTTATCGCCGCGCGTCCGATGACGGTCGTCCAGTTCAGCTCTGCGAGGTCGAAAGCGGCCTCGACAACCGCCTCAACGACGGGCGCGTCGACGCCCGGGGCCGGCTATGGATCGGCACCATGGACAACCAGCTGCATCGACCGAACGGAGCGCTGTATCGCGTAGATGCCGACGGCCGGACGGTGCGCATGTTCGGCGATGTCATCGTAACGAACGGCATCGCGTTCTCACCCGACAATCGCACGCTCTACTTCACGGATACCAGGCGTTACCGCACCTGGCAGTTCGACTTCGATCTCGATGACGGCGTGATCCGAAACAGGCGGCTGTTCGCGGATTGCAGCGCCTCCGGGGAGAGGCCCGACGGCGCTTGTATCGACGTCGCCGGCGGATTGTGGACCGCATTCTTCTCCGGCGGCCGGGTGGTGCGCTATCGGCCGGACGGCCGGATCGACACCGTCATTCCGGTGCCGGCGACCAATCCGACCTGCGTGTGCTTCGGCGGAGCCGATCTGAAGACCTTGTTCGTGACGACGGCGCGAAAGTTTCTAGATCGTGAGCAATTGAGCCGCGAACCCCAAGCGGGTCATGTTCTGGCCATTGAGGGCATCGCACAGGGACTTCCAGAACACCGCTTCGGCAATTGATCCTGAACCCTCTTCATTCAGAACTTGCACGGGCCGTCGTGAACCGGCTTCGCTACCATTTCTCGCCGAAGGGACGAATCTCCAGCTCGAAGGTCCAGGCGCTTTTGGGTTGCTGATAGAGCATCCAGTAGGATTCGGCGACCGACGATGGCGGCATCAGGAGGTCGGGATTGTCCAGCGCGTTCGGACCGAGCGCCTCGATCCGCCGTTGCCGGACCCATTCCGTGTCGACGCCGGAATCGATGATCAGATGCGCCACGTGAATGTTCTTCGGGCCCAATTCGCGCGCCGCGGCTTGCGCGACCGCCCGCAGGCCGAACTTGGCGCTGGCGAAGGCCGCATAGCCGCTGCCGCCGCGCAAGCTCGCCGTCGCACCTGTGAAGAAGATGTTGCCCTGGCCACGGGGCAGCATCAGGCGCGCGGCCTCGCGGCCGGCGAGGAAACCGGAATAGCAAGCCATTTCCCAGACCTTGCGGAACACCCGTTCGGTCGTGTCCAGAATCGGAAAGTTGACGTTGGCGCCGACGTTGAAGATGCAAACCTCGAGCGGGGCATGCTTGTCGGCATCGCCGAGAAACGAGATGACCTGGTCTTCCTTGCGCGCGTCGAGCGCGCACGCGTGAATTTCGCCGCCGGCCTGCTCGATCTCCTTGACGAGCGGTTCGAGCTTGGCGCCGTCGCGGCGTCCCGCAAACACCGTAAAGCCCTCGGAGGCGAACTTCTTTGCAATCTCGCTGCCGATAAAATCACCGGCGCCGATCACGGCCACGGTCGCGTTTCTCTTTTGCATGGGACTTCTCCCGGTCAGGTCTGGATCCGGTCGTCGGATCATAATTCAGACCGCAGATTGTCTTACAGTTCTAAAACCGAACTGTCAATTCGAGTAGATTTTGTGCTCTAGCAAAGACATTGTCTCGCAGTAGGTACCGATTTAGAATGGTATCTGAACCAAAGGCTTCCTGAACGATATTCGCGCGGAAGCCGCGGGCAGAGTGGAGATCTGGAATGAAATGGGGTGAGCTGGAGGACGAGCCGTGTTCGATGGCCCGAACCATCGGCGTGATCGGCGACCGCTGGACCCTTCTGATCCTGCGTGAATGCTTCCTGCGCACACGCCGTTTCGAGGGCTTTCAGTCTTCGCTCGGAATCACGCGCCACCTGCTCGCCGAGCGGCTGAAGAAGCTGGTCCGGCAAGGCGTGTTGCGGCGTATCCCCTATCAGGACTCGCCCAAGCGGCACGAATACATCCTCACTCAGAAGGGGCTCGATCTCTATCCGATCATGATGGCAATCGTGCATTGGGGCGACACTCATATGGTCGACGCGCGCGGACGACCTTTGCTGCATCAACACCGCAAATGCGGCAAGGACTTCGATCCGGTCATGGTTTGCTCCGAATGCGGCGAGCCGCTTTTGGCCAAGGAGGTTCATACTCACCCCGGCCCTGGTGCTCGACGCACCCCGGCGCCGGAGAAGCCGAAGGCAAAGCGAGAGACAAGGGCAAAGACAAAGGCCCACCGCAGCGCCGCGTGAGATGGCTGCGTAGCGCGAGCAACGTTCGACATATCCCCGGAAGTGATGCGACTGATCTTTCAAACCGACATGAACTCTCGTTCCCGCGGCGCATTTCGCGCGAGCCGGCTGGCACCCGCGGTCCGCTGCGCGAAAAGCACATAGGCAAGTTCACCCTCTATCCACCACGCACTCCGCAGCATCGATAACATAGGCTGCGTGACGAAAATCCCTGATAGTGGCGAGCTTGCCGGCGGACCAGTCGAGCAGCATGAAATATTTCGCCCGCCCGGCTGGCTCGTTCGGATCGAACACCAGGATCGCGGGACGTCCCTCGACCTGCCCCGTCACCAGGTGCCAGTCGCTGACCTTCGAATAATTGCCGAAATAGTTCGACACCTCAGCCTTGCCTTTCAGCCTGGTGCGGTTGACTAGCTCGAGCCTGACGTCGTCGGCGATCATGGCGCGGATCGCGTCGAAGTCGCGAGCGTTGAAATGGCCGACATAGGCGCTGAGCCGCGTCCGATCGGCTTCCGACAGGCCCGGCTGCGACACGTCGTCCGGCTCTCCGGCGAACTCACGCAGCTGCGTGCGTCCGCGATGCAGCGCGGCCTTCACCGCCGGCAGGCTGAAATCCATGATGTCGCAGACCTCGGCAAGCGAGCAGCCGAGCACGTCCATCAGGATCACGCTGGAGCGCTGCGCCACCGGCAGCCGCATGAAGGTGCGCAGGCTGGTCGCGGCGATCTGGCGGCTTTCCACATCATCGAGCCGGTCGGCAATCATCTCCACCTCCTCGGCCGAATGCAGCGCCTCCTGCCGGTTGCGGCGGCGCAGGAAATCCAGCGCGGTGTTGTGCGCGATGCGGAACAGCCAGCCCTCCATATTGACAGGCGTGACCGATTGCAGCGCTTCCATCGCCTTGATCAGCGCATCCTGCAGCACATCCTCACCGTCGATGACCGAGCCGACCATGCGCGCGCAGTAGCGATGGAGTTTCGGCCGCATCCGCGCCAGCAGGGCCTCGACATCGACGGTGGCCAGGGGGTCTGGCGCCATTGCTCCTCCGCTTCGCCTGCTCAGGACTCGTCCAGCATACGATAGTTGCCGACAATCCTCACATCACGAACCAGCGGCGGCTCCGCGCAGCGGTCACGGATGCCGTCCTGGAACGTCTGAAATGCCTTGAGTTTCGGGATCGGGCTCGAGCCGTCCTCGGCCGCGGCCTCGACAAGATGGATGAAGGTGTCGTCCTCCAGCCGCAGCGTCAGATAGCGCACACCGTCCGGCCCGGCCGCCTTCAATTCGGCAAATACGGCCGAAACCAGCTCAGCATTCCGATCGGCCAGCTCCGGCCTAGCCTTGTACCTGATCAACGTCCTTCTCATCGCGCGCTCCTTGCTCATGTCGCGACCTGGTTCGCTCAAAATCGCGCACATGGCCGCATCACCCCTAGGACGTTTGCCGACCGGCGAAGGATGCGGCCCGGAAACAATTATTTTTGGGCGCATCCTTTGCCGCTCAGCCCTCGTCTAGCCCGCAGAACGCGCCGCGACAGGCTGGCGCGACACACGGAGAGAGGGCGATGCAGACCCCGACCAATCGCGCCGCGCAGAACTGGGTGCTCGGCGTCACCGCGCTGGCATCCTTCATGATGGCGCTGGACGCCATGATCATCACGACGGCATTCGCGACCATCCGCGCCGAATTCGGCAGCCCGGTCGAGACGCTGCAATGGACCGTCAACGCCTTCAACCTGACCTTTGCCGTGCTGCTCCTGACCGGTGCCGCGCTCGGCGACCGCTTCGGTCGCCGCCGCATGTTCGCGGCCGGGCTCGCCCTGTTCGTCGTTGCATCGGCGACCTGTGCGCTCGCAGGCAATGCCACCGCGCTGATCGCCGCCCGCGCGCTGCAGGGCGCCGGCGCTGCGCTGGTGATGCCGCTGGCCATGGCGATCCTGAGCGGCACGTTCGGCCGCGAGGAGCGCGCCCGCGCGCTCGGCATTTTCGCCAGCATCACCGGCTGCGCGCTGATCATCGGCCCCGCCATCGGCGGCTTCATCACCGAACATTTCGGCTGGCGCTGGGTGTTCTGGATCAACCTGCCGATCGGCCTGATCGCGATCACCCTGGTGCTGGCACGGTTGCGCGAAAGCTTCGGCCCGGCCGCCGCGTTGGACATCCCCGGACTGGCGCTTGTTGCGCTGGCGGCGCTGGCGTGGGTGTGGAGCCTGTTGCGCGGCAACGCCGTGGGGTGGGCGAGCGCCGAAATCATCGCCACGCTGATGTCGGGCCTGGTGTTCACGGCCGGCTTCGTGCTCTGGGAATTGCGCGCGGCCGCGCCGATGGTGCCGATGCGGCTGTTCTCATCGCGGGCGCTTGCCTCCGGCATGTCCGCAAGCGTGCTGTTCTACGCCGCGATGTATGGCGTCTTGTTCCTGCTGCCGCAGTTCCTCCAGACCACGCTGGGCTTCGACGCCTTCGGCGCCGGACTTCGCCTGCTCCCCTGGACAGCGACGCTGTTCGTCACCGCCCCGATCGCGGGCGCGGTCGTCAACAGGTTCGGCGAGCGGCCGCTGGTGGTGACGGGATTGCTGATGCAGGCGATCGGCCTCGGCTGGATCGCGGAGATCGTGAGCCCCGCGGTTACCTACTCCGCTCTGGTCGCGCCGCTGGTGCTGGCCGGCGTCGGTGTCTCGATGGCGATGCCGGCAGCACAGAACGCCATCCTGAGCTCGGTCGCGGTGGCCGAAATGGGCAAGGCGTCCGGCATCTTCAACATGGGCCGCTTCCTCGGCGGCATGTTCGGCATCGCCGCGCTGGTGGCGAACTTCTCGGCCCATGGCGGGGTCGATTCGGCCGCTCATTTCGAGAGCGGATTTGCCGCGGCGATGAGCCTCGCCGCAACGCTGTCGCTGGCCGGCGCGATTGCAGGGTTTTTCCTGCCGGCACGGCGACGGACCGCCGGCGCAGCCGCGCCGCAAGATGCGTGAGGCTGACAACACTGGAGTTTCGTTATCGGGCTGGCGGCTTGTGCCGTCACGCTTCTTTCTGATCATGAAGCGTCGTTCTAAAATGAAAACGACATCTGGTGGAAGACATCGCAGTCCTCCGACACGCATTGCAACCCGCAGGACACGTCTTCGCGTCCTCGCGGCGCGTTTCGCCCGAGCTTTGCCTGGTAGCTCCACCCTCTTTTCCAAGAGGGCGCAGGGAAG
>NZ_JBVVPN010000051.1:0-52685 GCF_055811035.1 Bradyrhizobium sp. MI1.10 | reverse complement strand
CCCCCCCCCGCCCCCCCCCCCCCCCCCCCCCCCCCCCCCCCCCCCCCCCCCCCCCCCCCCCCCCCCCCCCCCCCCCCACCATACCCCCCCCCCCCCCCCCCCCCCCGCGGGGGGGGGGGGCCCCCCCCCCCCCCCACGGCGGTGACTCAGCCCTTCTTCGCGGGCTTGCTCGGCGTCGGGCTGAACAGCTTTTTGATGTCGTTCAATCCATCCGACAGCCGCGGCCATTCGCAGGAGAACGAGCCCTTGGTGCACGGGGCGCCTTTCGGCCGCGGTCGCGCGTCGCCGATGGCGGCCTGCTGGACTTTCGGCCGCTCGACCGGCACGGGCACGCGCTCGACCTCGGTTCGCAACGCGACCCGCTGAAGCTGCTGCACCTGTTGTTCCTGCTGCTCGCGCTGCTGGCGCGCCGTGGCCTGCGCGGCTTCATTGCTGCGGCGCTGATTGGCGAGATAGGCGGTGTAGGCCTCGTCGATCTTCTTCTGCTCCTCCGGCGTCGGATTGGGACCGGCGATGTCGAAGGTGCGGTCCTGGAGGAAGTCGTAATAGGAATAGCCGCCGCCTGCCTTGCGCCGGCCGGCGAATTTGGCGTTGCAGTCTGCAAGCGCAGCCGTCTTCTCGGATTTGGTCGTCGCTTTCTCGGCGGCGTCGGCGCAGGCCTCGAAGTCGACAGGCGCGCGCTTCCACCATTGTGCCTGGGCATGCGACGGCGCCAGCAGGAAAAATCCTGCTGCGGCAGCGACAAGCGCCGCACGACGCGATGCAACCACGTCCGACATTCTACGAGAGCATTCCTTGCAAAACTCAACCCGAACTGAGTCGGACTGATTTTTGCCCCTTTATGGCCGGCTTGTCACCCATGGAACCCAGGAATTTCATGGCTGCGATGCTGACATTTTTTGCTTGACGTGGCGCAGGAGTCACAGCGTCACTTCATCCTGCGCTCGCCTCATTGGCGACGCCAAGAAAACGAAGTGGAAACGCCTGATGCTGCTGCCCCTGTCCGATGTGCCGCGCTGGTACGCCGAGCGCAAACCGCAAGGCACGATCGCCGTCCGTCACGGGCAGGATACGCTGACATGGGACGCGCTCGAACGCGGCGCCAACCGGCGCGCACGGGCGTTCATGGCCAAGGGCGTCAGGCCCGGCGACTTCGTCGCAATCGGGTTGCCCAATGGCAATGCGTTCTTCGAGACCTCGTTTGCGGTGTGGAAATGCGGAGCGACGCCGACCTCGCTGTCATGGCGGCTGCCGCGCGGCGAAGCCGCCGCGGTGCTCGATATCCTGAAGCCGGCGCTGGTGGTCGGCGGCGAAGCCGATTGGAATGCGCCGAACCGTCTGCCCGCGGATTTCATGCCGGAAGGATTTTCGGACGAGCCGCTCACCGCACCGGTGGCGCGCTATTGGAAAGCCATGACCAGCGGCGGATCGACCGGGCGGCCGAAGGTGATCCTCGATCACCAGCCGGCGGTGACCGACACCGTCGCCGCGCCGCCGCTCAACATCCCCTTCGGGGTCTCGCTGCTCAATCCCGGTCCGCTCTATCACAACGCGCCGTTCATCGTGTCGCACTACGCGCTGTTCACCGGAGGCCAGCTCACCGGCCTCGTCAAGTTCGACGCCGAGGAGGCGCTGCGGCAAATCGCGCGCGAGCGCGTGCAATGGGTCAATTTCGTGCCGACCATGATGCACCGGATCTGGGCGCTGCCGGAGCACGTGCGCAACGCCTACGATGTGTCGAGCCTGCAGACCGTCTTCCATATGGCGGCTCCGATGCCACCCTGGCTGAAGGAGAGCTGGATTGCCTGGCTCGGGCCCGAGCGGATCTGGGAGCTCTATGGCGGGACCGAGCGACAAGGCTCCTGCATCATCTCCGGCACGGAATGGCTGACGCACAAGGGCTCGGTCGGCAAGATCGGCGAGATGGCGCGCTTGCGCATCATCGGCGAGGACGGCAACGACGTCGCGCCGGGCGAGAGCGGCGAGATCTATTTCCTTAACAATGACGGCAAGGATGCCACCTATCACTATCTCGGTGCCGAGCCGAAGCGCCGCGCCGACGGCTGGGAATCGCTCGGCGATATCGGCAGACTGGATGCGGAAGGCTATCTGTATCTCGGCGACCGCCTCGCCGACATGGTCCTGCGCGGCGGCGCCAACATCTATCCGGCCGAGGTCGAAGCTGCCGTCTCCGCCTGTCCGGGCGTGCGCTCCTGCGTGGTGGTGGGATTGCCCGATCCGGAATTGGGCCAGCGCGTGCACGCCATCATCGAGCCGGATTGCGATGCGGACGGTCAGGCCATCGCCGACGGCATGGCGGATTTCCTCAAGGACAGGCTGAGCCGCTACAAGCATCCGGAGAGTTTCGAGATTGTCAGCGCCCCGCCGCGCGACGATTCCGGAAAAGTTCGCCGCACGTTGTTGCGCGACGAGCGCGCGGCGTGGATGAAGGAGGGGCGCGCCTTCCGGATCTGGCCGGCGAAGGCGCGGGCGGACGCAGATTAAGAGAATTCACGGGAAGGACCGAGATTATGACCATCACCATCGCCGCGAACGCCGTGCCGAAGCCGCCGGCCGAGATCATCGAGGGTTTTCGCGGTGCGCCGACCTCGGTCATTTCGGACAATCTCGGCCGGCTGCCGGGCGCAGTGGGCCTCAAGCCCTATCATCGCGGCGCCAAGCTGGTGGGCACGGCCTTCACGGTTCGCACCCGTCCCGGCGACAATCTGGCCATCCACCGCGCGCTCGAGCTGGTGGGCCCCGGCGACGTCATCGTGGTCGATGGCGGTGGCGACGAAACGCGCGCGCTGGTCGGCGAGATCATGAAGAATATCGCGCAATGGCGCAAAGCCGAAGGCTATGTCATCGACGGCGCGATCCGCGATGTCGCGGCGTTCGCTGCCGATGACTTTCCCTGCTACGCCCGCGCCGTGATCCACCGCGGCCCCTACAAGAACGGTCCCGGCGAGATCAACGTGCCTGTTTCGATCGGCGGCAGCGTGATCTCCCCCGGCGACATCGTCGTCGGCGACGAGGACGGCGTGGTGTCGTTTGCCGCAGCAGGTGCCGCGGCGCTGCTCGACGCCGTGCGCGCCCAGGTCGCGCGCGAGGAGGAGACGCTGAAGGCGATCCGCGAGGGCCGTTATCAGGGCTCGTATGGAAAGTCCTGATCCACGCGAGGCTTAAGTCAAGCAATGGTCGGCTCGATCGCACGTCGATGTTGGCCATTGCCTCTTTCGAAAGTGATTTCACAACTTTGTTTCGATCAGACTTGCTTCATGCTTTTTGCTGCTGGGGATACTTCACGTGACGAGGAATTACGCGATCGTTCTGCCTAGCTTCTTCGTTCTGCTGGTCTCTGGCAGCAACGAGGTTGGTTCGTGGAAGATGCCGCCTATTGGCTCCGGCCGCGGGGCAGCGCCCATTTTCAATCGCGATCGCGTCACTGATAGTCATCTGGCAATCGAGGCCGCTTCGACCGAGACAGAGCGACGACTAACTGAAGGGGTTTACGCAAAGGCCAACGGTCTCCCCCCAGGTGAGGTGGAAAAGCGCTTTGCGGCAAGTGGAGTCCTGCGATGTCCTGGTGGAGATAGCAGCGCTCAAGTGACTGGAGCGCGGGACGTGATTACCACGGCGGCTCCCGCGTTTCGGGACCTTTGCAAACCGCATACGTCACCTGACAAGTGTATCTTCGAGTACTATCTCGGAGCCGAGAGGCGTACCATTCCTCTGTCAGCGACCCTATGGATGGGCACATGCGTTGAGAGTGCGCCCAAGGCGATTGTCAACGATTGGGCAGTCGCAAAGCTCGAGTCTGCCGCGGAAGTGACGCCTTACGAGATCAATGAACGGACTGAAATTGTGGTCGAGCTGGAGCGTGTCCTGGCGGTCGTCGGTTACGACATCGAAGCCTCGGGAAAGAGGGACAGGTACGGCCCCTTCAACAAGACGATTCAGGAGTGCCAGATACGCGACGTAAGGGATTGGTCGATACTCGAAACGAGCTGCGAGTTCACAGTAGGGGCATCAGGTAGCGCTTTGTTTCGTCTGTTGGACGGTCGAATGACTCTGTTCGGCGTCCTTAATGGAGACTATCACGACAAAGAATATTGCCCACGAGGCAGCTGCGAGTTCAAGAGCCGCCATTGGTCGAGCGTGTATGTTACCGTCAAGGGTGAGTTCAAGGACCGCCTTCTGGCTGCCGTGAGCCAGTCTGCTGCAAAATAAAAGCGTAAAAGGGAGGATGGCGTGAGCCAGAAGGACGAATTCCACAATCTCGACGATACCGGCGACGGATTGTTTCGCGAGCTCGCGGCAGGGGTGACCACGCGCATCTTCTCCGGCGAACAGGCGATGCTGTCGGTGGTGACGCTGGCGCCGCATGCGCAAGGCACGCTGCATCATCATCCAGAGGAGCAATGGGGCGTGCTGCTCGACGGCTCCGCCATCCGCGTCCAGGGCAGTGAGGAGATTGCCGTGAAGAAGGGCGATTTCTGGCGCACGCCCGGCAACGTGCCGCACACCATGCGCGCCGGCCCCGACGGCGCCCGCGTGCTGGACATTTTCAGCCCGCCGCGGCCAGAATACAGAAAAGCGGGATCCGGTTTCGGAACGACTTAAAGCGCCAAGAGCAAAAGCCGGGCGCGAGAAAACAGGGGAGGGGACCATGACGATCACACGACGCGCGCTGCTCGCAGCGCCGGCTATTCTCGCGATGACGCCGGCATTGGCGCAGGCCTCAAAAATCACGCTGGTGGTGCCGTTTCCGCCGGGCGGATCGACCGATGCGATGGCGCGGCTGCTCCAGAGCCATCTGCAGACCAAGCTCAACCGCATCGTCATTGTCGAGAACAAGTCGGGCGCCGCCGGCGCGCTCGGCGCGGCGCAGGTCGCCAAGAGCCCGCCTGATGGCTCGACGTTCCTGGTCACCTTCGATTCACACGCGGTGATCCCCTCCATCCTCGACAAGCCGCCCGTCGATGTCGAGCGCGAGCTGATGCCGGTGTTGCTGGTCGGCACTGCGCCTTACGTGATCGCCGCCGGTGCCGGCCGTCCCTACAAGAGCTTTGCCGACGTGGTGGCGGCCTGCAAGGCGACGCCCGGCGCGGTGAAATATGCCTCCGTCGGCATCGGCACGCTCGGCCATCTCGCCATGACTGTGCTCGGCAACAAGGCCGGCGTCGAGATCATGCACGTGCCCTATCGCGGCGGCGGCCCCGCGATGAACGACGTGCTCGGTGGCCATGTCGACCTGATCGCGGGATCGGCGGCGCTGGTCGCAGCCCAGCTCGGCACCAACATGCTGCGTCCGATCCTGCAGCTCGGCCGCGAGCGGCTGCCCGGCCTGCCGGATACGCCAACCGCGATCGAGGCCGGCTTCCCGGATTTCGAGACGCTGGCCTGGTGGGGCATCTTCGCGCCCACGGGCACGCCGCCGGACATCGTCGCGGGCCTCGCGGCGGCGTCCAAGGAGATACTGAGCGAGCCCGCGACCGCCGCCCAGCTCAAGGAGACGCAGCAGATGACGCTGCTGCTCGAGGACGGTCCCGCCTTCAAGACCTTCTTCGACAAGCAGGTTGCCACTTGGGGCAAGGTGGTCCGGGACAACAATATCCGGGCGTAAGATGACCGGCAGCCCTCCGCATTGAGCAACGCGTAGGGCTTCCGATCTCCCCTCCGCTTTGATATGAAGCCCCGGTAGCCCGCTCTGCGGGTTCCGCGGTCCCGTAGCTCAGCCGGATAGAGCGACGGTTTCCTAAACCGTAGGTCGGAAGTTCGAGTCTTCCCGGGATCGCCATTTTCTCGAGAGCTAAGCGCCGCGACGGCCGCGGTACTGGTCGCCCCTCCAATTACTTTCTATCGTGACGTGTGTCGATCGCCGGCTAGGATATGGCGGGTGCAGGGGGGCGTTCGCATGGCGGATTCGTGGTTCTACGCGGAAGGTGGGCAGAAACGCGGTCCGATGCCGATATCGGAGCTCCTTCCGCTACTGGCTCGCATCGCAGATTCACCGCGCGTGTTGGTCTGGCGGGAGGGCTGGGAGAGCTGGAAGCCGGTCGCGGAGGTGCGTGAGATCACGGAGCACCTCTTTCGAACGCAGTCGCCGATGCCGGCACCGCAACCGGTCAACGCCACGCGGGAGCCGTCCGTTCCCGCAGAAGACGCTGCTGCCTTCAAGAACGTCCAACCCGAGATGACCGGTATCAGCGGTTGGCTCGCGCTACTCGCGTTCGGCCAAGTGATGGGCATTCTGCGCCTGATCTTCAACGTCGGACAATACGTGCAGTCGATCACCGACGAAACCTGGACTTACTTTCCGACGGTGATCTGGAGCGAAATGCTGATAAATGCCGCCATGATAGGCTTCTCGGTCTGGACAACGGTGCTCCTGTTCAGACACTCCCACAGATTTCCCGCCTTTTTCATCGTGCAAATGATCTGCGCTGTGCTGATGCCGCTCGTCGATCTCCTCTGCGTCGCATCGTTTTTTTCCGCCGCGCTGAACCGACCTTTCAGCGATTTTTTCATCATTGAAACGCGACAGGTCGGACAAACGGTTGTCGGTGTGATGAGTGCCGCGGTTTGGATAACGTACGTGCTTCGCTCCCGCAGAGTCGCGAATACGTTCACGAAATAAGCCGCGTTTGTGGTCCGCGTTGCGTCGGGCCTGATCCCGACCGCGATGCTGAGTTCGATGTCCGGCCGAATGATGCCGGATGCACTGGAGCGGCTGAAGGACGAGGCGCCGCGCGGATCGCAAGCCCAACGGGCACCGACTGCGGCCGATTTGCTTCGGCGGCGCGAAAATTGCTAACAGAGGTGACCAGGCTGGAAGTCTGCCTTCCAGCCTGGTCTGTTTCCCGCCTCTCACGATGCCTCAGCGATATCCGGAGACCATGATGCCTTTCGACTTGATCCTGCGCGGCGGCCGTGTGGTCGACCCGTCCCAGAAGCTCGATGCCGTGGCCGATGTCGCCTTTGCGGGTGGCAAGGTCGCTGCGATCGGCAGCGGGCTCAAGGCGGATCCGGGCACTGACGTGCGCGACGTCTCGAAGTTCATGGTGACCCCGGGGCTGATCGATCTCCACACCCATGTCTATTGGGGCGGTACGTCGCTCGGCATCGATGCCGAGGAATTCTGCCGTCTCTCCGGCGTCACCACCGCGGTCGATACCGGCAGCGCGGGGCCCGGCAATTTCGCCGGATTCCGCAAGCACGTGATCGAGCCGAGCCAGGTCCGCATTCTCGCTTATCTGCACGTCTCGCATGCCGGCATTTTCGGCTTCTCGCACCGGATCATGGTCGGCGAGAGCGAGGAGCTGCGGCTGATGAATCCGATCGAGGCGGCCAAGGTGGCCGATGCCAACCGCGACCTCATCGTCGGCATCAAGGTGCGCGTGGGGCTGCACTCCTCGGGCACGTCGGGCGTCGTGCCGCTCGACATCGCGCTCGAGGTCGCGAACGAAGTTGGCATGCCCCTGATGGCGCATATCGATCATCCGCCGCCGAGCTACGAGGAGGTGCTGGGCCGCCTTCGCCCCGGCGACGTGCTCACCCACGCGTTCCGGCCCTTCCCCAATACGCCCGCGACCGCGCAGGGCACGGTGAAGCGGGCGGTGCTCGACGCCCGCGAGCGCGGCGTGCTGTTCGACATCGGCCACGGCAAGGGCTCGTTCGCGTTCAAGACCGCGCGCGCCATGCTCGCCAATGGCTTCTATCCGGACACCATCTCGTCCGATATCCATCAGCTCTGCATCGACGGCCCGGCCTTCGACCAGGTCACGACCCTGTCGAAATTCCTGTGCATGGGCATGCCGCTGTCCGACGTCATCGCAACCTCGACGGTCAACGCGGCGATGGCGCTGCGCCGGCCCGAACTCGGCAGCCTCAAGCCGGGCAGCGTCGGCGACGCCACGCTGATCTCGGTGAGGGAAGGCCAGTTCGACTATGAGGACGTGGTCGGCGAGCACCTGATCGGCGACCGCAAGATCGTCTCCGAGGGTGTCGTGATCGGCGGCCGCTGGTGGCATCCGAATTGAGCGGCGCTAGCCCCGCTCGCGATAGAATTGCAGCAGCTGCGCGCCTGCCGGAGAAAGCCAGTCGGGCGCACCGGCGATGTAGCCCTCGACGTGACCGCTCGTTCCGACGAGATAGGTGATGGGCATGCCGACGAGGGAGAATATCGCGGTCGATGCTTCTGCCGCTGCGCCATAGGCGTCGACATAGCAAGCGAGGTTCTGCACGGCGAGGCCGCTGAGAAACGTGCGGATCTTGCGCAGGTCTTTGGTATCCGTGCAGATCGCGACAACATCGAGCCGGTCCGACCGTGATCCCGCGAGACTTGCGAGCACAGGCAGATCGAGCCGGCAGGCCGCGCACCAGGTGGCCCAGAAATTGACGAGGGTGATGCGGCCCGGCTTCGCGCTCAACGCGACCTCCTTCCCGCCAATGTCTTGAAGCCTGAGCATTGGCATCGACGCGCGCGGCCGCACCAGCGTGAACTGACTGCGGCCGGCCTCGAACACCGGCGGCCAGTCTTCCTGCGCATGGGCCGCGCGGAAGGAGGCAACAAGCGCCGGCGCGGCCATCATGATCGATCGCCGCGACGGCAATGGACCGCTTTCGCGCGCGGTCTCACGCATGAATGTAGGCCCAGCCCTTGAGTTGCAGATCGACCACGCGGCCGATGCCGAACGGCACGAGGCTGGCACCTGCTATCAGCGGAATCGGGACCTGCTCCTTGGCTTCGGCGATCGCTTTTGACGATGCGCACATGCTGTAGGCGAGGTTGGGCAGCGACTGCCGCAGCGCCGCGAGCGGCTCGACCAGCGGACTCCTGTCCGCCCGAAAGACGTCGATGCCCTTACCATTGGCGACGACCTCGATCAGCAATCGCGCGCCCCTGTCCGCAAAGTGCTTCGAGAGGTTGGCCGAGTAGCTGATCGCGTGTCCCATGACATAGGGCTCGTTGCTGTCGATCAGGATCACGACGCCGTCGGCGAGACGATCCTCCTTGGCCGCGGCGGTGCCGCCGGCCGTGAGGATCGCGGTGCCGGCGAGCAGGCCCCTGCGGGACCATCCGTTGGCAGAAATCATGGCTGCGGCGTTCAGCTGTTCAGAACTGACGCGGCGCGATCGGCGCCTTGCGGTCGCGCCCCCACAGCACGAACAGGCTGAGCGCGAGCAGAACGACGTTGAGCGGCGTGACCGGCGCCTCGCCGCGCGAGATGTGGAAGACGAGCGCCAACACCTGCAACATGGAGCAGCCCAGTGCAGCCAACACCGTCAGCCGGGGCAGGACCCGCGTCAGCGCCGGCAGCAGGATGCCGATTCCGCCGGCGAGATCGACCAGCCCGATGAACCGGACGAACGTTGCGGAATACTGCCCGGCCCAGGGCATCATCGCGGCAAGCTCTGGAATCGGCGTCAGCAGCTTGACCAGCCCGGCCGCGGTGAAAACGAAAAAGAGCAGGGCCTGTGCGACCCAAAGGCCGATGCGAATGGCGCGGCCGGGGGAGGCAGTCTCGAAGGCGGTGGTGGACACGGGTGGTTCTCCAAAAAAGGTGACGGTCGCCACCATTTGATAGTTTCCTCATATTTGATCATTATGCGCGCCGGGATTAGTTCATTTCCTGGGTGTTGATGATTCATGGATTCCTTAGTCAGCATGAGGGTGTTCTGCCTTGTGGCCGAGCTGAAGAGCTTCGCGACCGCGGCGCAGCGCCTGCGCATCTCGCCCGCGATGGCGAGCAAGCATGTGATGCAGCTCGAGAAGCGGCTGGGCACGCGGCTGCTCAACCGCACCAGTCGGCGCGTCAGCCTGAGCGAAAGCGGAGCGCTCTATTTCGAGCAGGCGCGGCAGATGCTGGACTCCCTCGACGAGGTCGAAGCCGCCGTCAGCAATGCGACGGTCGTTCCGCGCGGCACGCTGCGGCTGACCGCGCCGGTGTGGATGGCGAACACGATCTTCGCGGGCGTGCTGGCGGACTACCAGGCGCGCTATCCCGAAGTGCGCCTAGACGTCGATCTCAGCGGACGGATGGTCAATCTGGTCGAGGAGGGATTCGATCTCGCCCTTCGCGCGACCGCCGCGCCCGACGAGGCGCTGATCGCGCGGCCCATCACCAAGGTTGCGTTCCATATGGTCGGCGCGCCCGCTTATCTCGATCGCGCGGGGCGCCCGACCAAACTTGCCGATCTCGCCGGCCAGGCGATGCTGCACTACGCGCTGTACCCGGGTGAAACCTTCTCCTTCGAGGGCGAGCACGGCACCGAGACCGTCAAGCTCAATCCGGTCCTGCGCAGCGGCAATGAAACGCTGCTGCACATGGCGGCGCTCGAAGGCATGGGCCTCGCCTTCCTGCCGAAATGGCTGATCGCGGAGGATATCACCGCCGGCCGCCTCGAGCACGTCATGCCCGGGCAGGTCCTGTTCGAGGGCAAGCTGTTCGCGGTCTATCCCAGCCGCAAATACCTCTCCGCCAAGGTCCGGACGTTCATCGATTTCGTCGCGGCCGACAAGCGGATGAGATAGCCGGCTATAGCGAGCTGATTAGAGCGACCTCGCGATCAACAGCTTCATGATCTCGTTCGTGCCGCCATAGATCTTCTGGATGCGGGAATCGATGAAGATGCGCGAGATCGGATATTCCTGCATGTAGCCGTAGCCGCCGAACAGCTGGAGGCATTCGTCGGCGGTCTCGACCTGCTTCTCCGAGCACCAGTATTTCGCCATCGACGCCGTGACGGTGTCGAGGTCCTTGGCGACCAGCCGCTCGACGCACCAGTCAACGAAGACGCGGGCGATCATCGCTTCGGTCTTGCGCTCGGCGAGCTTGAAGGCGGTGTTCTGGAAATCCATCAGCGGCTTGCCGAACGCTTTCCGCTCCTTGGTGTAGTCGACGGTGAGTTTTATGGCGCGCTCCATCGCGGCGACCGCGCCGACCGCGAGCGCGAGGCGCTCCTGCGGCAATTGCTGCATCAGCTGCACGAAGCCCTGGCCTTCCTCGCCGCCGAGCAAATTGTCCGGCGGAACCGCGACGTTGTCGAAAAACAGCTCGGACGTGTCGGAGGCATGCAGGCCGATCTTGTCGAGGTTGCGCCCGCGCTTGTATCCATCCGCGCCTGAGGTTTCGACCACGATCAGCGAAATGCCCTTGGCGCCGACATCGCCGGTGCGCGCGACCACGATGACGAGATCGGCGGCCTGGCCGTTGGTGATGAAAGTCTTCTGTCCGTTGATGACGTAGGAATTGCCCTGCTTCCTGGCCGTGGTCTTGACGGCCTGCAAATCCGAGCCGGTGCCGGGCTCGGTCATGGCGATCGCACCGACCATCTCGCCCGAGGCCATCTTCGGCAGCCAGCGCTTCTTCTGCTCCTCCGAGCCGTAATTGAGGATGTAGTGCGCGACGATGGCGCTGTGCACGGAGACGCCGGTCGTCAGCTCCGGCACCGTGCTTTCGAGGTCGTCGAGCACGGCGGCATCATAGGCGAAGGTCGCGCCGAGGCCGCCATATTCCTCCGGCACGCTCGCCAGCAGCGCGCCCATCTCGCCGAGCCCGCGCCAGGCAAAGCGGTCGACTATCTTCTGCTCGCGCCATTTTTCGGCATGCGGGGCCAGATCCTTGGCAAGATACTTCCGGAACTGATCGCGGAAGATTTCGAGCTCTTCGGTCATCCAGGAGGAGCGGTAGGACATGGTCACCTCGGTCAATGCGGCTTGCCGGCTTGGTAGGCCAGCCTTCGGCGGCAATTATTGTGTTTTCAGGCTGCGCCGGTGACGCTACCAAGGCGACCGGAAACGCGTCTTTCGGGATGGTTGATTGTGGCTGTCAAAACTCAAGAGCTCAAGCTCGACATCGCGCGCATCGGCACGGTGTCAGCGATCCTGACGCAGCCGGACAAGGCGCGCTCCTGCTACGTTCTGGCGCATGGTGCCGGTGCAGGGATGCGGCACGCATCGATGGACAAGATTGCGGAGGGGCTCGCGAACCGCGGCATCGCGACGTTCCGCTTCAATTTTCCCTACATGGAAAACAAACAGGGCCGTCCCGACCAGCCGGTGGTCGCCCATGCCACGATCCGCGCGGCAGTCGAGGAAGCCGCGCGGCTCTGCCCCGGTGTGATGCTCGTTGCGGGCGGAAAATCCTTCGGCGGGCGCATGACGTCGCAGGCGCAGTCGAAGACGCCGCTGCCTGATGTCAAAGGGCTCGCCTTCCTCGGCTTTCCCCTGCACGCCGACAAGAAGCCATCGACCGAGCGTGCCGAGCACCTCGCCCGTGTCGAGATCCCGATGCTGTTCCTGCAAGGCACCCGCGATGGGCTCGCCGATCTCGGCCTCCTCAAGCCCGTCATCGCCGCTCTTGCCCCGAAGGCGACGCTGCACGAGATCGAGGGCGGCGATCACTCCTTCGCGGTGCTGAAAAAGTCCGGTCGCAGCAACGAAGAGGCGCTTGCGGAGGTGCTCGACACGCTCGCGGACTGGATCGACAAGCTCGCCTGAAATCTCACGCCGAATATAGCCCCTTGTCGCGCGCCTTCTGGATCGCGAGCGCGGCAATGAGATCGAGGGTCGGCGTCGACAGGCCGGCGGTGCGCGCGAAGGCTTGGGGCGCCTTCACCAGGACGTCGATCTCCATGGCGCGGCCGAGCTCGTAGTCCTGCAGCAGCGACGGCTTGTGATTGGGCGCGGGACCACTGCGGCTCACGCGCTTGACCTCGGGGATGAAGTGCTGGGCGATCTCGTTGGCCTCGTTCAGCATCCGCGGGATGACCTCGGCGAACGCAGGATCGTCGCGCACGCCGCGCGCGGTCTGGCCGGCGAGCAGGCACAGCACCGACAACGACATGTTGGTCAGCAGCTTTGACCAGATCGCCTCGCGGATCTCGGCAACCGGCGGCGATTCCAGCCGCGCGTCGGTGAAGACACCGCGCAGCGTCGTGATGCGCTCGCAATTGCGGTCGTCGCATTCGCCGATCAGCAGGCGGTTGCGGTCCGGCGTCAGGTTCTGCACCACGCCAGGCGCGATCACCTCGTTGGAGGAGAAGACCACGCCGCCGACGATCCGCTCCTTCGGGATGCAGGCGCGCAAGCGCCCGCCCGGGTCGAGAAAGGAAATGTCCGGCGGGGTCGGGTGTCGCGGCGGCAGGCCGATCCCGTACCACCAGGGAATGCCGTTCTGCGCGAACACGATCGCGGTGTCGTCCTGCAGCAGCGGCTTGAGGCTGGAGACCAGCCCGGTCAACGCGGTTGCCTTCAAGGTGCTGATCACGACGTCCTGGGGGCCGAGTTGGGCCGGATCGCCGGAGGCGTTCACCTTGGCGGAGACCTCGGAATCGCCGACGCGCAGCTTGAGGCCGTTGGCCCGGACCGCCTCCAGGTGCGCGCCGCGCATTACGCACGAGACCTCGTGGCCGGCGCGGGCCAGCCTGACCGCGAGATGGCTGCCGACGGCGCCCGCGCCGAAAATGCAGATGCGCATGTGATGTCCGTCCCTGATCCCTCGATGCCGCCCCGCGACAGCATGACACAAGCCGCCATGCGATGGACGCGGCTGCCCTACGCTCGAAAGATATGGATCAAGGTGCGGAGCCTCGGCCATAGTACGCGCCAAACAAACGAGCGGAGGAACACCGATGACCGACAGCCCCGTCCTGTGGACCCTGGATGCGCGTGGGGTTGCGACCGTCACGTTGAATCGGCCCGAAGTGAACAATGCCTATGACGGTGCATTGATCGCGGGCGTGCTCGCGGCCATGGACGATCTCGGTAGCAAGCCCAACCTTCGCTTGGTCGTGCTCAAGGGCACCGGCAAGCATTTCCAGGCCGGCGCCGACCTCAAATGGATCAACGGCGTGCGGCCGCAATCGAGCGAGGCGAACGAGGCCGCGTCGCGTGCGACGTTCGAGGCCGTGCAGCGGCTCAACACGCTGCCCATTCCGACGGTCGCGCTGGTGCAGGGCGGCTGCTTTGGCGGCGGCACCGGCGTGATCGCGGCCTGCGATGTCGTGATCGCGGCCGACAACGCCCTGTTCTCGATCACCGAAGTGCGCTGGGGCCTGACCGCGGCCATCATCATCCCGCAGCTCTGCGATGCCATCGGTGTACGGCAAGTCCGCCGCTACGCGCTGACAGGGGAACGTTTCGGCGCCGAGGATGCTCGCCGCATCGGCCTCGTCCACGAGGTGGTGCCGCTCGCCGATCTCGACGCCGCCGGCGCCAAGGTGGTCGAGCAGTTGCTCGCCAACGGACCGGAGGCGATGGCCGAGACCAAGCGGCTGGCACTGGAGAGCTCGTTCGGCGGAATGGCGGTGGACGATGCCGCCTACAAGCGGCTCGTGCACCTGCATTCGGTCAAGCGCCAGAGTGCGGAAGCTGCGGAGGGGCTGGCGTCGTTCGCGGAGAAGCGCGCTGCGAATTGGAGTGGCGGCAAGGCCTGAGCGCGCCGCCCAGCAGCAACCCGATACGATCTGCGTCGTGCACCATCCCCAAACCCTGGCCGCGGGACCGATTCGAATCCCCGTAATTCCGCGGGCCCGTCCTTAAGAGTTCAATCATTCCCGGCCATTATGGTTACGACAATTGTCACGCCATGGTGTCGAATGCACAGAGTTCTGGGGTTTTGGAAGGCTGGATCGATCGTCGCGGCGGCAACGCTGCTGGTCCTGCATCCGGTTGCCGCTTCACCTCGACTGGTCTCTCTGGCGTTCAATTCCCAGCTGGGGAGCCCGCAGCAGATCGGGGCGGATGAGTTTCGCCAGAAGCTGGTGGCATTGCCCGGCAAGCCCATCGTGATCGACCAGCGCGCCACCAATGCAGTCGGTAGCGAGAACGCCATTCTCGCCGCGACGCAGGCCGGCGCCGTCGATATGGCGGTGCTGTCGGGTTCGGTGGTCAGTGCGGTCGTCCCCGAACTCGGCGTGTTCGACATTCCCTTCCTGTTTCGCGATACGGCTCACGCCAAAGCCGTGGCGCAAGGTCCGGCAGGCGCCGCAATCGCCGCCAAATTCGGCGATAAGGGGCTGACCTTGCTGGCGATTGGCCGACAGGGCTTCCGCAACGTCACGAATTCCAAGCGGCCCGTTCGCAGCCCCGACGATATCAAGGGTCTGAAGATTCGTGTGATCCCGAACCCGATCTATCAGATGACGTTCAAGGCGCTCGGTGCCGAAGTGGTCCCGATGGAATTTCCGCTGGTCTATACCGCGCTCAAGGACGGCCGGCTCGATGGGCAGGAAAATCCCGTGCCGACCATTGCCGGCTCCCGCCTCTATGAAGTCCAGAAATACCTCACATTGACCGGCCACTTCTTCGCGCCGATCGTGTTCATCGCCAACCGTGCCATGTTCGAGCAGCTCACTCCGGCCGACCAGGCAACACTGATCGCGCAGGCAAAAGCGGGGGCGGAGGCGACATGGCAGGCGAAGCTCGATGCCGCGGCGCTCGAGCAGGTGCGCAGCGGCGGCATGGACGTGATCGAGAAATTCGATCGCCAACCCTTCGTCGACGCGGTCAAGCCGCTCGATCAGGAATTCGAGAAGCGGTTCGGCAAGGATCTGCTCGCCACCATCCGGTCCACCCAGTAAGAATTTCGGGATTCCCATGAAATTATCGCACATGATGTCCCGGGTCGGTGTCCGTCCGCGCGTGTTCGGCGGTTTCGCGCTGGTTCTCAGCTTTCTGGTCCTGCTCGCGGGCTTCGCCGTGGTTCAGGTCGAGCGGATCGGCGGAACGGTCAATGACCTCGTGACCAGCGCGGCTGGCGACGCCGGCATGTCGCAGGCGCGTGCCGCGCTCTTGGAAGCGAACTCGGCGGTCGAGAAATTCATCCGGACCTGGAATGTCGGCGACAAGGATGCCGCAGCCAAGGCGATCGACGGCGTGGGCAAACTGGCCGATCAGGCCGATCGGCAATTCGGCAAACTGCAAGCGATCGCGGAAGGCATCGGCCCGGTCAAGACGGCGCTGGAAACCTATCGTGCGTCGTTCACCGCGGCGGCGGATGCCGCGGATCGGCTGCGCGCCGCCACCACGAAGACCGACGCCCAGGGCGCGGCCGCCGGCCTCAATGTCGGCGGCATTCAGGTTGCGCTTGCCAATCGCCCGGAAGATGCGGAACGACTTGTCAACCCGATGCGCCTGGCCGGCGTCGTCGACGCGCTGCGCGTCACCGTGATGCGCTATGGATCCACTTTGTCGACGGGCGATGCCGACGACGCCAGGCAGGCGTTGTCCTACGCCCAATTGGCGATCGCAGACACCGAGGCTGAGCTGGCGACGGTGGACGCCCCCAAATTGAAGACGCTGGTCGCAGCACTCAAGACCGCGATCGCCGCCGACACGACGGCGCTCGAAGAGGTCATCAAGGTCGCCGCCGATCTGCGCGCCAGGCAGGCCGAATTGAAGAAGGCGAGTGCGGCGATCGACGATCAAGTCAACAAGATCAATGCGAAGCTCGGCACCGTGCGCGCCGAGCAGGGCGACAAGACCTCGGCAGCGGTCGATCAAACCAAACGGACCGTCATCGCGACCGCGGCCGGCGCGCTGCTGCTGGGAGCGGTGCTCGCATGGCTTATCGGAGCCAGCGTATCCGGCCCGATTCGCGGCATGACGGACCGGATGCAATCGCTGGCGGCGGGCGAGCTCGATGAGCCCATTCCCGGCGGCGAATCGCGCGACGAAATCGGCCGCATGGCGCGTGCCGTCGAGGTGTTCCGCGAAAATGCGCTGGCGGTTCGTCGCATGGAAGGCGAGGCCACGGCACAGCGCGAAGCCACCGAGGCCGACCGTGCCCGCATGATGTCTGATCTTGCCGGCCGCTTCGAGCAGGGCATGCAGGGGGTGATTGCCGGTGTCGGTGGCCGGGCCGACGACATGGGGCGTAGCGCCGAGGAGTTGGCGAAGGTCGCCGAGCGTGGCCGCGGGCTCGCCGAAGCGGTCGCGACCCGCGCCGAGCAGGCATCGATGAACGTGCAGACCGTCGCCTCCGCCACCCAGCAGCTCGCGGCCTCGATCCGCGAAATCTCAAGCCAGGTGCACCGCTCCGTCGCGGTCTCGAACCGGGCGACCGACGAGACCAACCGCACCTCCGATTTGATCCATGGGTTGTCGGATGCGGCTGAAAAGATCGGTACCATCATTCAATTGATTCAGGCCATCGCCAGCCAGACCAATCTGCTGGCGCTGAACGCGACCATCGAAGCGGCGCGCGCCGGCGACGCCGGCCGGGGCTTCGCGATCGTCGCCAGCGAGGTCAAGAGTCTCGCGACCCAGACAGCGCAGGCGACCGAGCAGATCGCCAGCCAGATTGCGACGATCCAGAGTGCGACCGGCCAATCGGTCGAGGCGATCAAGCAGTTCGGCACCACCGTCAAGGAAATGGCCGACATCGCCACCGCGATCGCCGCGGCGGTCGAAGAGCAGGGCGCGGCAACGGGCGAAATCGCGCGCAACGTCGAAGAGGCGGCCAACGGCACCACGGCGGTGACGCAGGAAATCGGTCAGGTGCGCGCGGTGGCGGGCGAGACCGACGCCGGTGCCGAAGCCGCTCTTACGGTCGCAGCGGCCCTGAAGCAGCAGGCGGATTCAATGAAGTCGAACGTCGACGATTTCCTCCACACCATCCGCTCGGCGGCCTGAATTCCCGAGAAACCGGCGATGCCGCGGGTGCCAACGAAACGGGCCTCACAGCACCGGCAACAGCGAGCTCTTCAATTCGCGCAATAACGCCTGAACCGCAGCAGCCTGGACCCGTCGCTCGGGAATGCTTGCCTTGACCCATAAATCGGGAATTGGAAAATCCGGCAACACGACCTGCAACGTGCCTTGACGTAGGGCCTCTTCCGCAAGGTAGTGCGAGATGAAGGCGATGCCGTTGCCGGCGATCGCGCTTTTCACGAGCACGTGGCCCTCGTTCGAACTCAACAGCGGCCGGACCTGAACCGTGATACGGTCGCGCGGCCCGTCGAACACCCAGTCCGGACCGGTGGGAAGAAAACTCAGGCAACGATGATCGACCAGATCGCGCGGATGTCGCGGCACGCCGTGCGCCCTGAGATAGGCCGGCGACGCGCACAACAAGCGCTTCAATCGGCATAGGGGCTCGTCGACCACACCGCCGAACGAATGCGGGAACGCGCCGATGGCGATATCGAAGCCTTCGGTCACCGGATCGACGGGACGGTCGATCAAGACGATTTCGAGTTTCAGCTTCGGGTTTTGGGTCTGGAAGGTGCTGAACACATCGGCAAGCCGGGCGATGGTCAGCGATGTCGGTGCCTTGATACGCAAATGATCGATAAGATCATGGCCTTTCTCGCCCATGCGCGACAGGAGATCGCCGACATCGGCGACCACGCTCCGCGCCCTCTGGACATATTCCTGGCCGGCCGCGGTCAGCCGCAATTGCCGCGTCGAGCGATGAAATAGCGGCGTGCCGATCCGCGTCTCCAATTGGGTGACCCGCTTTGCGACCACCGAAGTTGCGACATTGAGTTTTCTCGCCGCGGCGGAAAATCCGGCGGCGTCTGCGGTGGCGAGGAAGGCTTGAAGGTTCACGAGGACGTCCATTTTCCACCTTTCTCGATTCGTGAAAGCTGATCGTGTATTTTGGTGGATTGTAGCCCGGCACGCGTTAATTCATAGTCGGCCCAAGCAAGAGATTTCGGGAGCAGGACGCGCCATGCGGGCCACGACGATCGAAGAACCGGCACGCCATGTGCCGATCTATGGCGAATATGAAGTGGTCGTGCTCGGCGGCGGTCCGGCCGGCATCGTGGCGGCGGCCTCAGCTGCGCGCGCTGGGCGGAAGACGTTGCTGATCGAGCGCTACGGCTTTCTCGGCGGCATGGGCACCGCGGCCGGCGTCACCAATTTCTGCGGCCTGCACGGCAATGTCTATGGCCAGGCGCACCGGCTGGTGCAGGGCATGGCGTCCGAGCTGCTGGCGCGGATCGACCATTTGAACGGCCTCAACGCGCCGCATCTGATCCTCGGCAAGGTCTTCGCCCAGGCCTACGACACCGCCGCCTACAAGATCGCGGCCGACCAGCTGCTCGCCAGCCACAAGGTGCACATCCTTTTCCACGCGCTCGGTGCCGGCGTCGTGATGGGCGATAACAGCCGCATCGATGCGCTGATGGTCGAGACCAAGGCGGGCCGGCAGGCGGTGCGGTCGGAGATCTTCATCGATTGCTCCGGCGACGGCGATCTTGCGGTGTGGGCCGGCGCGCCGTTCGAATTCGGCGACGAGCACGGTCATCCGATGTATCCCTCGATGATGCTCCGTCTCAACGGCATCGATCCCGCGACGGCCGGCGATGCCTGGCGCACCATCCCGCAATTGATGGAGCAGGCCACCGCCGCCGGCACCCACACATTCCCGCGCAAGAGCGCGATCGTGCGGCCGCAAAAGTCCGGCATCGAATGGCGGGTGAATTTTACGCAAGTGGCGCGCGAGGACGGCCATGCCATCAACGGCATCGAGCCTGACGATCTCACCCGCGGCGAGATCGAGGGCCGTAAGCAAGCGCTGGCTGCGTTCGAATTCCTGCGCACCGTGCCGGGCTTTGAAAAATCCTACATCGTCGACCTGCCGCCGCAGCTCGGCATCCGCGAAACCCGCCGCATCAATGGCGGCTATCAGCTCAGCGGTGAGGACGTGCTCGGCTGCGCTTCGTTCGAGGATTCCATCGGGGTCAATGGCTGGCCGATCGAGGCCCATGTCCCCGGCGACGTCGTCTTCACCTTCCCGCCGATCCCGGAATCGCGCGGCTATAACGAGCTGCCTTACCGCATGCTGGTGCCCGAAGGTGTCGACAATCTGCTGGTCGCCGGCCGCTGCGCCTCGATGACCCATGAGGGCCAATCAGCGGCCCGGGTCTCCGGTGCCTGTTTCGTGATGGGGGAGGCGGCCGGTTCCGCCGCCGCGCTGGCGCTCTCCGGAAACCGGATCCCGCGTGACATCCCGGTTGAAAAGCTGCAGGAAACGTTGAAACAACAGGGCGCCTTCATCGGACGGGACCAGCCCGTGCCCGAAGGGCTCTGACGGACTGCAAAACGACCAAGAGAACCACGAGAGGAAACGGGATGATCGGGATTGCGCGGCTCGCGCTAGCTAGCCTGATGGCGATCACGGCAATGGGAGCGGCCCGGGCCGAGGACGCACTGAAGGCCAAAGTCGGCGTGCTCCGCCTGTCGTCCTCCGCGCCCGTCTTCATCGCGCAGGACAAGGGCTATTTCCGCGAGACCGGCCTCGAGGTCGAGCTGAAATTCTTCGACGCGGCGCAGCCGATCGCGGTGGCAACGACCTCGGGCGACATCGATTTCGGCGTCACCGCCTTCACCGCCGGCCTTTACAATCTCGCCGGCAAGGGCGTGCTGAAGGTGATCGGCGGCATGAGCCGCGAGAAGGCAGGCTATCCCCTGATCGGCTATTTCGCCAGCAACAACGCCTATGCGAGCGGTCTGAAGACGCCGAAGGACCTCGCGGGCAAGCGCGTGGCGATGACGCAGGTTGGCTCGTCCTTTCACTATTCGCTCGGCCTGCTTGCCGACAAATACGGCTTCAAGCTTGCCGACGTGAAGATCGTGCCGCTGCAATCGCTGTCGAATGCCGCGGCCGCGCTGAAGGGCGAGACCGTGGATGCAGCGCTGCTGCCGATCTCCACCGCGCGAAAGCTGATGGACGACGGCGGTGCGAAGTTCCTCGGCTGGGTCGGCGACGAGACACCCTGGCAATTAGGCGCGGTGTTCGCCTCGCCGAAGACGCTGACCAACAAGGTGCTGGTGACGAAGCTGCTCAGCGCTTTGGCAAAAGCCGACCGCGAATATCACGACGTCATCCTTGCCGCGATGAAGGACGGTGTCGCCCCGATCAACGACAAGACAAAGCCACTGCTGGAGATCATCGCAAAATATACCAATTTGCCGGTGGAGCAGGTGGTCGGCAATTGCGCCTATATCGATCCCGACGGCAAGCTGGATGTGAAAAACGTCGACAACCAGATCAAATGGCTCCAGGAGCAGGGCTTTGCCGGCAAGGGTTTTGACGCGAACGCGATCATCGCAAGCGAATTTGTGAAGGCGGATTGAGAGTAGAACGCAACGCATGGACCTGATCGCCAACCACATCACCCATCGCTTCGGCGAGCTCGCCGTGCTCGACGACGTCTCGTTCACCGTCAGCGCGGGCGAGGTGGTGGCGATCGTGGGGCCCTCGGGCTGCGGCAAGAGCACGCTGCTGTCGATCCTCGGAGGCCTGTTGCTGCCGACCTCCGGCGCGCCCGAGCTGCGTGGATCGCCGCCGGCGGACAGTCTCAATCCGCTCACCTTCGTGTTCCAGGACTTTGCGCTGCTGCCCTGGGCCAATGTGGAGGAGAACGTCGAATTCCCGCTGCTGCACACCCAGCTCTCGCCCGTGCAGCGCCGCGCGCTGGTCGACGACGCCTTGCGCCGCACCGGCCTGACCGATTTTCGCAAAACCTATCCAAAGCAGCTTTCCGGCGGCATGCGCCAGCGCGTCGGCATTTCGCGCGCGCTCGCGGTCAGGCCGGCCATTCTCCTGATGGACGAGCCGTTGTCGGCGCTGGATTCGCAGACCCGCGAACTGCTGATGGAGGATTTCGTCCGGCTGCTCGCCGATGGCGGCATGGGCGCGGTCTATGTCACCCACAATCTCGAAGAGGCGGCGCGGCTTGCCGACCGCATCGTGGTGCTGTCGCGGCGTCCTGGCCGCATTCGCGAGGTCGTCAGCGTGCCGATGACGCGCACTGAGCGCGGTGACATTGCAGCCCGTGAAAAGCTGCTCGCGCTTCAGAACCAGATCTGGTCGCTGATCCGCAACGAGGCGATCGATGCCGAGCGCGAGGTTCAGCATGCTTGATCGCGCTCCGGCGGGACCATCTGCGAAGGATGAAGCGGTCCGACGCGTCCGCTTTCGCGGCGCCGGCTTCGTGCCGGCGAGCAGCCGCTTCGGCGGCTGGATCGCGCTCGCGCTGGTCATTGCGATCTGGCAGGCGGCCGGCAGCACCGGCCTGGTCAATCCGCTGTTCCTGCCGCCGCCGTCGGCGATCGCGCGTGCAATTTACCAGCTCGCGATCTCGGGCGCGCTGTGGCAGCACCTTTCCGCGTCGCTCCTGCGCATCGGTGTCGGCTGGCTGCTCGGCACGGCGGCCGGTGTCGCGGTTGGCTTTGCCATCGGCCTCTCGCGGCTGGCGCGCAGCGTCGGCATCACCTTCATCTCGGCGCTGTTCCCGATCCCGAAGATCGCGCTGCTGCCGCTGTTGATCCTCTGGCTCGGCATCGGTGAAGAGCCGAAGATCGCGACCATCGCGCTCGGGGTGTTCTTCTCGACCGCGATCTCGGTCTATAGCGGCGTCGACGCGGTGCCGCGCAATCTCATCCGCATGGCGCAGAGCTTCAACGTGCCGTTCGCCACCATCGTGCGCAAGGTGGTGTGGCCGGGCGCGCTGCCCGCAATCCTCGCCGGCTTCCGCATCACGTCGTCGGTGGCGCTGCTGCTCGTCGTCAGCGCCGAGATGATCGGCGCGCAGTACGGCATCGGCGCGTTCGTGCTTCAGGCCGGCAATTTGATGCAGACGGATCAGCTGCTCGCGGGCGTGGTGATTTTATCGGTGTTTGGGTTGATCGTGGGGCGGGTGATCAACTGGCTGGAGATACGGCTCTTGCACTGGCGATAGCCGCAGTCACCGCAGCCGTAGGGTGGGCAAAGCGAAGCGTGCCCACCAATTGTTTCATCGCTCGCGGAGATGTGGTGGGCACGGCGCGTTGCGCCTTTGCCCACCCTACGAGACCGGTGTCGTCACGCGTTCCCGCGATCCTCCCGGAACAAATCCAGCTTCTGCTGCACGGGGCGATCCGAGAAGCTGAACAGCACCGCATCCATGTCGGCCTCGTGCGTGACCCATTGCCAGCTCGGCACCACGAACAAATCGCGCGGGCCCCATTCGAAGGTCGAGTCCCCGATGCGGGTGCGGCCGTGGCCTTCGATCGGACAGAACACCGTTGCGTCCGTCGAACGATAGCGCGCGGTCTTGAAGCCCTTCGGCAGCAGCTGGATGAAGGTGCCAATGGTCGGCATCGCGAAGTCGCCGGTCTCGGGGTTGCTGAATTTCAGCTTCAGCCCGTGACATGCGTCCCACTCCTGGCTCGTGCGAGCTTTCTCCAGTGCCTCGCGCGTGTAGGCATAGGGATAGCTGAAGATCGGCGAGGTCTTCGAGCTTCGCTTCACGTCGACCGGCAGCAGATTGTGGCCGTAGCGCGCAAAGCTGTCGCCGGCGGGCCTTGTGATCTTCTGATGGTCCTCGTTGGAGCCTTCCGCGAAAGAGCAGTCGAAGAACTGCACCAGCGGAATGTCGAGACCGTCGAGCCAGAACATCGGCTGGTCGGTCTCGTTGGAATGATCGTGCCAGGTCATCGACGGCGTGATGATGAAGTCGCCTTGCTCCATCGCGGTGCGCTCGCCGTCGACCGCGGTGTGGGCGCCCTTGCCTTCGAGCACGAAGCGCAGCGCCGATTGGCTGTGCCGGTGCGCGGGCGCGACGTCGCCGGGCACCACCATCTGCACGCCGGCATAGAGCGACGTGGTGATTTTCGACTGCCCGCGCAGGCCGGGATTTTCCAGCACCAGCACGCGCCGCTCGGCTTCTTTTGCCGTGATCAGTTTGCCGGCCTCGGTCATGTAGTCGCGGATGATGTCGAACTTCCACAGATGCGGCCGGCAGGCGCTCTTCGGCTCCGGCGTGATCAAATCGCTCATGACCGTCCAGAGCGCGGTGAGATTCTCGCCGTCGATCTTCTTGTAGAACGCCTCGCGTTCCGGCGTCTTCGTCACGGCTTCCATGGTGCGGCTCCCGTCGTTTTGTTGATTGACAGTATACTTACGATCTAGGTAGCGTCAACATGCGAACAAGAACGAAACGGGAGGGTTCCGATGAAGCTGCACGGCTATTTCCGCTCCAGCGCCGCCTACCGGGTACGGATCGCGCTGAACCTCAAGGGTCTCAGTGCCGAGCACCTGCCGCATCACCTTCGTAAGGGCGAGCAATGCGCGCCGGCCTATCTCGCCATCAATCCGCAGGGCCTGGTGCCCGCGCTCGAGAACGATGCGGGCGCAGTGCTGACCCAGTCGGTCGCCATCATCGAATGGCTCGACGAGACCCATCCCAACCCGCCGCTGTTGCCGGGGGATGCGTTGCAGCGCGCCAAGGTGAGGGCGTTTGCGCTGGCGATCGCCTGCGACACTCACCCCGTACAGAATCTGAAGGTGCTGGCGCGGCTGCGCGAGCTTGGCCTTGCCGAGGAGAAGGTTCAGGACTGGGCGGCCTGGGTCAACCGCGAGGGCCTCGCGGCCTGCGAGACGCTGATCAGGGCCGAGCCGGGCCCGTTCTGCTTCGGGGATGCGCCGACGCTCGCCGATCTCTGCCTGGTGCCGCAGCTCGCCAATGCCCGCCGCTTCGGCGTCGACGTCTCGGCCTATCCGCGCCTGCTTAAGGCGGAAGCCGCGGCCAAGGCGCTGCCGGCGTTCGTCAACGCCGCGCCGGAGAACCAGCCCGATGCCGAGTAAGCCGCCTCCGATCACGATAGACGCAGTCTATGCCGCGCCGGGCTATCTGTTCCGGCGCATGCAGCAGATCGCGGTCTCGATCTTCATGGAGGAGTGCAAGGCGTTCGACCTCACGCCGGTGCAATACGCGGCGCTGATCGCGATCCACACCCACCCCGGCATCGACGCGACGCGACTGTCCGCGGTGATCGCCTTCGACCGCTCCACGCTCGGCAGCGTGATCGAGCGGCTTCAGGCCAAGGATTTCGTCGAGCGCAGGCCGGCGCCGGAAGACAAGCGGATCAAGCTGCTCTATTTGACCAAATCAGGCGCGGCGATCCTGCGTGACATCATTCCCGCCGTCGAACGCGCCCAGATGCGGATGCTGGAGCCGCTCAAGCCGGCGGACCGCAAGGCACTGATGGGGCTCCTGGCGCAGCTCGTCGATCTCAACAACGAGGCGTCGCGGGTGCCGCTCCGGGCGGAGGACGCGCTGGAGCATCTGGGGAAGGCGCCTTAATCCTGGTTGTCATTCCCCGCGAAGGCGGGGAATCCAGTACGCCGCAGCTTCTCTGCATAACTCGCCGTCTCGGAGTACTGGATCGCCCGCCTTCGCGGGCGATGACAGCGGAGGCTCACATCCGCAACAGCGCTTGCCGGTCGATCTTCCCCGTGCCGGTCTTCGGCAGCTCGTCGATGAAGATCACCTCGCGCGGATATTTGTACGGAAGCAGCTTGCCCTTCACGTAATCCTGCAGCCTGCGGGTCGCTTCGCTTTGATCCGCCGCGCGGCTGTTCATCACCACGACCGCCTTCAGCGTCATGCGCCGGTCCGGCAGCTCGGCGGCGAACACCGCGCATTCGCGGATGTCCGGGTGGTCGGCGAGGCACAGCTCGACCTCGAGCGGGTAGACCCACTGGCCGGAGATCTTGATGAGATCGTCGGCGCGGCCGCGGAAGAAGTGAAAGCCGTCGGCATCGCGGACGAAGCGGTCGCCGGTGTAGATCCAGCCGCCTTCGCGGATGGTCTCGGCGGATTTGTCCGGCCGGTTCCAGTATAGCGGCGTGTTGGAATCGCCGCGCACCCACAAGATGCCTTCCTCGTCGTCGGCGACATCGCGGCCGTCCTTGTCGCGCAGCGCGACCTCGTAGCCGGGCACGCGCAGGCCGGCGGCGCCAAGCTTCTTCCGCTCGGGACGGTTGGAGAGATAGATGTGCAGCACCTCGGTCGAGCCGAGGCCTTCGACGATCTCGAGACCGGTGAGCGTCTTCCAGCCATTGAAGACGTCGGCCGAGAGCACCTCGGCGGCCGAGAGCGCCATGCGCAGCGACGAGAAGTCGGTCTTGTCGGCCCCCTCGGCCTTGGTCAGCGATGTATAGAGCGTCGGCAGGCCGAAGAAGACCGTCGGCTTGTACTGCTCGATCGCCGAAAAGATCGCCGCGGGCTTGGGCTGGCCCGGCAACAGCAGCGTCGTCGCGCCCGCCGAGAACGGGAAGGTGATCGCGTTGCCAAAGCCATAGGCGAAGAAGATTTTCGGCACCGAGAAGCAGATGTCATCCGGCGTCAGCTTCAAGACGTTCTGCGCAAAGGCGGCCTCACTATAGGCCATGTCGTGCTGGAGATGCACGATGCCCTTGGGCCGGCCGGTCGATCCGGACGAGTACATCCAGAACGCCATCTCGTTGCGATGCGTGTCGGCTTCCGCGAGTTCGGCCGGAAATTGCGGGAGCCAGCCGGCGGCAGAGACGGCGTTCGGTGCGGCGTGATCGCCCACCGCGCCATTGACGACGATCAGCGTCTGCAGGCTCGTGTCCTTGCAGGCCTCGGCGTTGAAACGTGCACAGAACTCGGCATCCGCCACCGCAACAGAAGCGCCGGAATCGGCGAGATAGAATTGCAGCAGATCCGGCGGTGTCAGCGTGTTGATCAGCAGCGGCACGAAGCCGGCACGTACCGCGCCGAAGAACGCGGCCGGATAGGCCGGGGTATCGTCGAGGAACAGCAGCACGCGGTCGCCGCGCTTGAGGCCGAGCGAGGCAAAGCCGTTGCCCCAGCGGCAGGCTTCCGCGCAGAGCTCCGCGTAGCTGCGCGTCCCCGCGGGGCCAATGAGTGCGAGCTTGTCGCCGCATCCTCTTGCGAGATTGTCGAATAGAACGCGGCTGGCATTGTAGACCTGCGGAACGGAAAAGCCGATCTCGCGCGCGCCCGCGCAGTCGGCGGGCACCTGATCGTTAATCTGCCCGCTCATGCCTCGTCCCCACCATTCTTGGCGGCTTCGTAGCGCGCCATGAAAGCCGGCGACATCGCGCGCAGGCGGGAGTCGTCGATGCGGCCCGAACGGGTGATGTAGCTGTAGGCAAAGTCCATCAGGCCCTGCTGCATGTGCTGAGCAAAGTGCTCGTACCAGAAAGCGCTGGTCCGCGCGGCGTTGACGAGCTTCTGCACCACCGGCTTTCGCGCGGCCTGGTAGCGATGCAGGGCAGTGGACAGGTGCGCATCCGACTCCAGCGCCTTGACCAGCGCAATGGCGTCCTCGATCGCGAGCCGCGTGCCCGAGCCGATCGAGAAATGCGCCGAGTGCAGCGCGTCGCCGAGCAACACCATGTTCTTGAACGACCAGTGCTCGTTCCAGACCCAGGGGAAGTTGCGCCAGACCGATTTGTTGGAGACCAGCGAGCGGCCGCCGAGCGTGTCGGCGAACACCTCCTCGCAGACACCCTTGGACTGCTCCACGTCCTTGTAGGCGAAACCGTAGGCCTGCCAGGTCGCGTGATCGCATTCGACCAGGAAAGTGCTCATGGTCGGTGAGTAGCGGTAGTGGTGGGCGTTGAAGGCGCCGCGGTCGGTCTTCACGAAGGTCTGCGACAGCGTGTCGAAGCACTTCGAGGTGCCGTACCAGACGAACTTGTTGGAGGAGTAGGACAGCGAGGTGCCGAAATCGCCCTCGAAGGCGCGGCGCACCAGCGAGTTCAGCCCGTCGGCAGCGACGATCAGATCGTGGCCGTTGAGCTGGTCAATCGCATGAATTGGCGTGTCGAAGCGCGGGGTGACGCCGACATCGAGTGCGCGCTGCTGCAGGAACCGCAACAGCTCGAGCCGGCCGATCGAGGAGAAGCCGACGCCGTCGATGGCGACGCTGTCGCCGCTCAGGTTCAGGGTGATGTTCTCCCAGCTCTCCATATGCGGCGCGATCGCGTCGACCGTCTCGGGGTCGTCGGCGCGCAGGAATTCCAGCGCCTGGTCAGAAAACACCACGCCAAAGCCCCAGGTCGCGTCGGCCGGGTTCTGTTCGAACAGGTCGACTTGATCCTCGGGGTGACGCTTCTTCCAGAGATAGGCGAAGTAGAGCCCACCGGGCCCCCCGCCGATCACGGCGATCCGCAACGTCTGTCCTCCCTGATTGACAGTATACTTACTATCTAGGGGTAGACTAATGTGCTCGGGTCGCCCGCGCCAGCGGAATTATCGGCAAGGCGCGCGGCACGCCGAAGCTCACGTCCGGACGCGCGTTTGGCGCGTGTCCGGAGCAGTGACCTTGCGAAGCATAGCCAAACCGTGGCGGCTTGGCCATCCGCCCCGTCAGACGCAGCGCTTCACGTAGACCCCGTCCACCAGCACCCCTGGTAAAGCGGACCACCGGATGGCACGCTTCTCTAGCGCGCAGCGAACGGCGCCAGCACGTCCTTGCAGGCGGGCGACAGCGACGCGGCGTTGCTGGTAATGCATTGGATGATCCGACCGCCACCTGGCGCCACGCTGCCGCACAGCGTGCGGACATCCTCGCGACATGCGGACTGGACGATGAACAGCTCTTCGCGTGGCCGCAGCGGGCGCAGCACGATCACGGCGGGCGCGGCTGCCGGTGCAGCTGCCGCAGGAGCTGCGCCCGCAGGTGCCGCCGTTGCTGCCGCGCCACCGCCGGCCGCGGCGCTCACGGCCTTCTCGCAGGCCGGCGAAACCTTTGCCTTGTTCTTCTCCAGGCATTCGAGCGCAGGCGCGCCGCCCGGTGGCACGCTGGCGCACACCTTGGGATAATCGGCGCGGCACGCGCTCTTGACGGCAGCGACCTGCGCGCTGCTCGGCTGTTTGGCTGCAGCGGCGGCTGCAGCAGCCTTGGGCGCGGCCGCCGCAGCCGGCTTTGCGGCGGGAGCGGTTTCAGCCTTCGGCGCGGCAGGCGCGGCCTCCGCCTTGGGTGCGGCCTCCTTGGGTGCAGCCTCGGTCTTCGGCGCGGCTTCGGTCTTCGGCGCCGCAGCAGGCTCGACCGCGCGAACCGCGGTTTGGCATCCCGATGACAAGCTGGACATGTTCTTCTGCAGGCATTGATAGGCTTCCACGCCGCCGGGCGTGACGCTCGAACAGTGCGCCATGAAGTCCGAGCGGCATGCGGAGCGGATCGCGCTCTTCTGCGCCTCGGTCGGTGCTTGCGCGAATGCGCCTGCTGCAGTTGCGAAGAGAGCCGCCGCCAGCAACGCCCCGCGTGCTGACGCATGTTTCAACGTGTTGAACATCCGAGTGAATCCTGCCCTGTCGGTAACGCCGACAATTTTTTCAAATGTGATGCAAACAATCGTCGCGGGTGACGCCGCGCGCGGCATCATTGGCCGCCGCGACCTCTACCGCAAGTAGATATTGGCGTTGCAATTGCGACGTAACTAGGTCGTCAGAGCTTGACCATCCGCTTGCCGCGGTTCTCGCCCGCCAGCAATCCGATCAGCGCCTTCGGCGTGTTCTCGAGGCCGTCGATGATGTCCTCCTGCACCTTCAGTTTGCCGGACGTGACCCAGGCCTGGAGATCGGCGAGCGCACGCTGGCTTTCCTTCATGTAGTCCATCACGATGAAGCCCTGCATGACGAGCCGCTTCACCACGATCAGGCCGGGCACGCCGCGCGGGCCGTGTGCCGAGGGCGCGCCGTCATATTGCGAGATCGCGCCGCAGCACGCGATGCGGCCGTAATTGTTCATCTGCGGCAGGCAGGCTTCGAGAATGTCGCCGCCGACATTGTCGAAATAGACGTCGATGCCCTTCGGAGCCGCCGCGCGCAGCGCCTTGAACACCGCGCCGTCCTTGTAGTCGACGGCGGCATCGAAGCCGAGCTCGGAGGTCAGCCAGTTGCACTTGTCGGCGCCGCCGGCGATGCCGACCACGCGGCATCCCTTGATCTTCGCGATCTGCCCGACAATCGAGCCGACCGAGCCCGCGGCCGCGGAGACTACGACCGTCTCGCCCTCTTTGGGCTTGCCGATCTCCAGCAGGCCGAAATAGGCTGTGAGGCCGGCGATGCCGAACACGCTGAGCAGATGCGTCATCGGCTCGAGCTTCGGCATCTTGGTGAGATGTTTGGCGGGCACTGCCGCCAACTCCTGCCAGCCGGTGTCGCCGAACACGATGTCGCCGGGCGCAAGCCCCGGCGCCTTCGAGCTGATGACCTCGGCGATGGCGCCGCCGGCCATCACGCTGTTGGCTTCGACCGCTGAGCGATAGGTCGCGCCGTGCATCCAGGCGCGGTTGGCGGCGTCGAGCGAGATGTATCGCACGCGCAGCAAGGCCTCGCCGTCCTTCGGCTCAGGCACCACACCCTCGACCATCTTGAAGTGCTCGGGGCCGAGCTTGCCGCTGGGCTTTTCCACCAGAAGAATCTGACGATTGACGCTGCCGCTCATGATGTTTCCCCTCGGTCGCTTGACGATTATTGATGCAGCTGCCGCAAGAAAAACGTGCAAGCCGCTTTCGTTGTGCGCTGCGTGCAGGCTAGATCGCGGGCGCCAGTTTCGCAACGGGAACATCCGCCCCGACGGTCGCACGCCAAGCGTGTTGCGCAGCCGTCATATCTGCGACATCATGAAGCGATCGGTGTAGCGGGGGTGTTCAATGTCGAACAGGTTTACGCAATTCATTCTGGTGGCGATGGTGCTGGGCATCATCATGGGCGCGGCGATCTACAATTTCCTGCCCGACACGCGGGGCGCCTGGGCCTCGTCCATCAACCTGATCGCCGTGATCTTCCTGCGCCTGATCAAGATGATCATCGCGCCGCTGGTGTTTGCGACCCTGGTCGGCGGCATTGCTCATATGGGTTCGGGCTCCAAGCTCGGCCGCATCTTCGCCAAGACCATGGGCTGGTTCGTCAGCGCCTCTTTCGTCTCGCTGATGCTCGGCCTCGTGATGGTCAATCTGCTCCAGCCCGGCGCGAATTTCCCCGGTACGCTGCCTGACAAGGCGCAGTCGACCGGCCTGCCGGTTTCCGCCTTCTCGATCGAAAAATTCCTGACCCATCTGATCCCGACCTCGATCGCGGATGCGATGGCGCAGAACGAGATCCTGCAGATCGTGATCTTCGCCGTGTTCTTCTCGGTGGCGATGGGCTCGATGCCCGAGCGCTCCAAGCCGATCCTGGCGCTGATCGACGACATCGGCCACATCATGCTCAAGGTGACGGGCTATGTGATGCTGTTCGCGCCGTTCGCGGTCTGGGCCGCCATCACCGCGACGGTTGCCAAGAACGGCCTGCTGGTGCTCTGGAAGCTCATCGTCTTCATGGGTGGCTTCTATCTCTCGCTCGCGCTGCTGTGGGGCATCCTGGTGGTCGTAGGCTTCATCGTGATCGGGCCGCGCTACGCCCATCTGCTGAAGCTGATCCGCGAACCGCTGATGATCGCGTTCTCCACCGCAAGCTCTGAAGCGGCCTATCCGAAAACCCTGGAGGGGCTGAACAAGTTCGGCGCCTCGTCGCGGATATCGAGCTTCGTGCTGCCGCTCGGCTATTCCTTCAATCTCGACGGCACGATGATGTACTGCACCTTCGCGAGCATCTTCATCGCGCAGAGCTATCACATCGACATGCCGCTCGGCACGCAGCTCGCGATGCTGGCGACCCTGATGATCACCTCGAAGGGCGTCGCCGGCGTGCCGCGCGCCTCCCTCGTGGTGATCGCCTCGACGCTGTCGCAATTCGGCATCCCCGAGGCGGGGCTGTTGATGATCATGGGTATCGATACATTCCTCGACATGGGCCGCAGCGCCACCAACGTGATCGGCAACACACTCGCGACCTCGGTCGTGGCCAAGTGGGAAGGCGAGCTCGGGCCCGAGCACGAGCTTGGAGCGGGCGATGCCGTGCCGGGGGACATGATCCCTGGCGAAGTGCCCGCGATGGCCAGCCATTGATCGGAGTGCATCATGCGCCTTTCAATGGCGATATCGGGCGGCCTCTTGCTGGCAGCGTGCCAGCTGGCGACGGGTGCCTCCGCCCAGACCGGTGGCAGCGAAGGGCTTAGCCCGACGCTGTCAGCGATCAAGACCGCGCACACCGTGCGGCTCGGCTATCGCGAGAGCTCGCCGCCGTTCTCCTTCCTCGACCAGGCCAACCGGCCGATCGGCTACAGCCTCGAGCTCTGCGAGGCGATCGTCGAGGAGATCGGCGTCGAGGTCGACGATCCCAATCTCAAGATCGCCTACGTCAAGGTCACCTCGGATGACCGCATCGACGCCGTGCTCCAGAACAAGATCGACCTGGAATGCGGCTCGACCACGGCCAATGCCGAACGCGCCAAGCGCGTCGCCTTCTCGCCGCTGATGTTCGTCGCCGGCACCAAGTTGATGGTGCCGAAGGCCTCTAGCGTCCAGTCACTGACTGATCTGAAGGGCAAGACCATCGTGGTGACGAAGGGCACCACCAACGAGCAGGCGATCCAGGCGGCCGACAAGAAGTCCTCGTTGGGACTGACCATCGTTGTCGGTGCCGATCACGAACAGTCGTACCAGATGCTCGTCGACGGCAAAGCCGATGCGTTCGCGACCGACGACATCCTGCTGTCCAGCCTGATCGTGCGCCACAAGGCACAGGACAAGTTCCGCGTCACCGGCGATTACCTGTCCTACGACCCCTACGGCATCATGTTCCGCAAGGGCGAACCGCAACTGGCGGCGGTGGTCGACCGTACCTTCCGCAAGCTCGGCTCCAACCACGACCTCGTTCCGCTCTACAACAAATGGTTCACCGCACGGCTTCCGACCGGCGAGCGGCTGAACGTGCCGATCTCGCTGCAGTTGGAGGAAGCCTTCAAGGCGATGGACGATTCCGCGAGCGCGAATAACTAGCGCTTGTGCGACGAGCGCCGCTGCGCCCTCTCTCCTTACAAGGCAGGGCAATTGCATATCGCGTGCACGATGCGGCCCCATCGGCAGTGGGCTCCCTCTCCCGCTTGCGGGGGAGGGCTGGGGTGGGGGTGTCTCCGCGTCGGGATTGCTGAGAATTGCGCAGGATGTCCCTGTGTGGTGAGAGCCCTCACCCGCCGCGCGCGGGACGATGCTGCGCATCGCCCGGGGCGCGTCGGCCTCTCCCGCAAGCGGGAGAGGCGGAGCAAGCCGCACGGTCCTCGTGAAATCCCTATGCGATTTCCCTGCCATACAAGAGGAGAGGGCACAGCAATGAGCGGCGGGCGCTCATGTGCCCGCGGGGACCTGGTCCAGAAATCCCGTGATGCTCCTGATGCGGCCGTCCTTCAGCACGGCGAAATCCGTCCCCTTGATCGGGCTGTCGATGCCATCAGGACCAAGGCCCCAACTGAAGCGGACATGGTCGCCGTAGCCATTGGGCTCGCCGATCAGCTTGAACCTGAAATCGGGAAAGCGCTGCTGCACGCCTGCGATCAGCGCATCGACGCCGTCATGGCCGTCGCCCTTCATCAGGGGATCGACATAGCTCGCATCCGCCGTCCAGTTCTGGCTCAGCAGTTCGCGCCGGCGATCGGCTGCACGTTCGTTCCAGAGGTCGATATAGCGGCGGGCGATGGTGATCGGGTCGGTCATTGTCGTCTCCTTCGATGGCGCCGTGTCGTTCGGCTGACATGACTATCGAAGGTTTGCGCGCGCTGATCGATTACCTCGGAGGTCATGCGCATGATCCGGGAAAGTGTGAAGCGGTTTCCCGATCGGATCATGCGCCGACAAGCGCGCGCAAATGTTTGTCGCGAACTTACTTCGCCGCAGTGACCATGATTTCGACGGTGTATTGTGCTGCCGCGAGCTTGGCTTCGACGGTGGCGCGTGCCGGCGTGTTGCCGGGCGAGACCCAGGCGTCCCACACCGCATTCATCTCGCCGAACGTTTTCATGTCGGTGATGTAGATCGTGGCCGAGAGCAGTTTCGACTTGTCGGTGCCGGCCTTGGCGAGATGGCTGTCGATGGTCGCCAGGATGTCCTGGGTCTGCTTCGTCACGCTTTCGCCGGCGGCGTTGTTGGCGACGACACCGGCGAGATAGACGGTGTTGCCGTGCACGACGACCTGGCTCATGCGCGGGCCGGTTTCAAGACGCTGAATGCTCATTGGGGGTCTCCTTTGAATGGCGGCCCTGTCTAGCGCAGCGGCCTGCCCTGTGCCACCCCAGGCACGCATGCATTGCCAGGCACGCATGCATTGCCAGGCACGCATGCGTCGGTGGCCATGCATGCGTCGCGCTTCAAGGAAACCGGCCGAAGAACGTCCAGATTGTCTCGGCGGCGTCGATGTCGCCGTTCTGCGATCCGAGCAAGCTGGCGGCGACCTTCGGGAAGCGCGCATCCGGAGAAAATCCGGGCATGCGGTGCCCCCCTTGATTGATGCGATAAAGCACGACGTCGTGCTCCTCAGGACAGCGCGAGGAGATCCGCGTCACCGTGGACTGGTCTGCGGGCGCCCTGTCGGGCAAATCGGTCATGTCGGAATTATCGATCTCGCAGCCGTTGAGCTTGCGCCAGAACGCAAGCGTCTCGTCGGTGGACCAGAACCCGTCTGCGGCATAATAGCTCGATCCGCGGCCGCCCTCGTAGGGGACCAGCGGATCGGCGGTGCCGTTCATCAGCAGCATCGGCAGCGGCTCGACGGATGGCAGGTGATCGCGGCCTCATCGGTGAGGTTCATGCTCACGCTCGCGCCGGCAGCAAACAGATCGGCGCGGGCGCAGACGAGCGTCATTGCCATGGCGCCGCCATTGGAAATGCCGGTGACATAGACGCGGCGAGGGTCGGCGGTGCCGTTCGCCACCAGCTTCTCGACCAGCTTTGCGATGAAGGCGACGTCGTCGGTGCCCGCGGGCGGACCACGGAGCGCCGGTCCCGCCTTGGTCCGCGCATCGACCCATGCGTGGTTGAGGCCATCAGGAAAGACCACCGCAAACCCTTCGCGCTTTGCGACCTGCGGCCACGCCGTCCGCGTCATCATGTCGGCGCCGCGCTGGGTCTTGCCGTGCAGCACGACGACGAGCGGCACCAGCCGCTTCGCCGGCAATTGCACAGCGTAGGACCGCTTCACGCCGTCGATATCGATCGTATCGGCGGACGCAGCCGGGGCGGCGGCCAATGCCGCAACAAGCGCCGCGATGCGCAGCCGCCGCCGCATCATCTAGCCCACGGCTTTCGCCGCGGCCCGGCCTGCATTGCGGCCCGAGAACAGGCAGCCGCCGAGGAACGTGCCTTCCAGCGAGCGATAGCCGTGCACGCCGCCGCCGCCGAAGCCGGCAGCTTCGCCCGCTGCATAGAGGCCGGGAATGACGCTGCCCTCCTCGCCGAACACGCGCGAAGAGAGATCGGTCTCGAAACCGCCCAGCGTCTTGCGGGTGAGAATGTTGAGCTTGACCGCGATCAGCGGCCCTTGCGCGGGATCGAGGATGCGGTGCGGGGAGGCGGTGCGGATCAGCCTGTCGCCGATATAGCGCCGCGCATTGTGGATGTTCATCACCTGCGCATCCTTGACGTAAGGGTTGGCGATCTCACGGTCGCGCGCCTCGATCTGCATCTTGATGTGCTCGAGCTTGAGGAGGTCGCTGCCGGCCAGCTTGTTCATGGCCGCAACGAGATCCTCGATCTTGTCGCGCACGATGAAGTCGACACCATGGCTTTTGAACGCTTCCACCGGCGCCGGTGCGCCCTTGTTGGTGGCGCGCTTGATTGTCATGCGCCAGCTCTTGCCGGTGAGGTCGGGATTCTGCTCCGAGCCCGACAGCGCAAACTCCTTCTTGATGATGCTCTGGGTCAGGATGAACCAGGAATAATCGTAGCCGGTGGACATGATGTATTGGAGCTGGCCGAGCGTGTCGGAGCCGGGGAAGAGCGGCGCCGGCAATCGCGTGCCGGTGGCGTCGAACCACATCGAGGAGGGGCCGGGCAGGATGCGGATGCCGTGGCGCGGCCAGATCGGTGACCAGTTCTGGATGCCTTCGACATAATGCCACATGCGGTCGCGGTTGATCAGCCGCGCGCCTGATTTTTCGGTGATGCCGATCATGCGGCCGTCGACATGCTCCGGCACGCCGGAGATCATGAATTTGGGCGGCGCGCCGAGCCGCTTCGGCCAGTTCTGCCGCACCAGCTCGTGATTGCCGCCGATGCCGCCGGACGCCACGATCACGGCTTGCGCCTTCAACGCAAACTCGCCGACGACGTTGCGCGATGAGCTCTTGCCGCGCTCGACATTATCCGGGGCGAGAATGGCGCCGCCGACGCCATCCACCGTGCCGTTGGTGATCGAGAGCGCGTCGACGCGATGGCGGAACCGAAAGCTCAGCCGGCCGCTCCTGACGGCCTCGCGCGCACGGCGCTCGAACGGCTCGACGATGCCGGGCCCGGTGCCCCAGGTGACATGAAAGCGCGGCACCGAATTGCCGTGGCCCATCGCATCATAGCCGCCGCGCTCGGCCCATCCGACCACGGGAAAGATGCGATGGCCCATCGCGCGCAGCCACGCACGCTTCTCGCCGGCCGCGAACGCCACATAGGCCTCGGCCCATTGCCGAGGCCAGAAATCCTCGTCGCGGTCGAAGCCGGCGGTGCCAAGCCAGTCCTGCATCGCAAGGTCGAAGGAGTCCCTGATGCCGAGCCGGCGCTGCTCCGGCGAATCGACCAGGAACAATCCGCCGAACGACCAGAACGCCTGGCCGCCGAGCGACTGCTCGCCCTCCTGGTCGACCACGATCACGCGCTTGCCGGCGTCCGCGATCTCGGTTGCGGCCACGAGGCCCGACAGTCCTGCGCCGACAACGATGACGTCAGTCTCTTCAGCCATCTGTTCGGCCATATGTTTCCCCCTCCATGTGTTCCCCCTCCACAGGTTCCTCCCTGTAGTTGCCCGGATTGAAGCCGGCGGTTGCAACTGAGATCAAGAGTACGGCGCGTAAGACATCGTTAACTTGTTCCACTTCGGGAAAAAGACCGGCTGAGTGCAGCGCCGGCGCAACACTGGATTTGAATTTGTTTTGAGCGAGCCGGCATGCCTAGACAAAACCGCGGTTACGACGGAACCTAGCAGGGCATCACCACCTGACACACAGATTCGAATTCGACTGGGGCGGGGGCCAATGAAGTTTCTGACGGGGTTGCTTGCGGCGGTTCTCCTGATCGCGAGCATGGGCGCTTCTCACGCGGTGGTTCGGATCGCGGATGACCGCGGCGGCCGGATCGGAACCTACGTCGACAAATACCAGGACCTGCGACAGTCGGGCGACACCGTCATCATCGACGGTCTCTGCGCCTCTGCCTGCACCATCGTCCTCGGCGCCATCCCGCCCGACCGCATCTGCGTGACGTCGCACGCGACATTGGGCTTCCACGCAGCGTGGGATTTCGGCAGCAACGGCCGTGCCGTCACCAATACCGAAGCGACCCAGATGCTCTATGCGATGTATCCGTCGCAGGTGAAGCGCTGGATCAATCAGCGCGGCGGGCTCACCCCGCATATGCTGTTCCTGAAGGGCCGGCAGCTCCAGGCCATGTACAAGCCCTGCTACCTCGACGCGCAGGCCTCGGCCAACAAGCCGTCGCGCGCGCCACTCCCGCAAGCGGATCGGCTCGAATCCGCCCGGGGCCAGCTCTTGCACTGACGTCCTCGGCCTGACGGGATTCTTTGCCAGCCGGTGCTGCCTTGCCCGCAGGCGGGGCAAAGCTTATCTGAACGCTCGGGAAACTCACGTTTTCACCCCGATCGTTGTCATGGCTCAACCACTGCACCCCGCCCATCCTGTATCGGACAATTCGCCCACTGCCGGCCGGATGCCGTTCGTGCTGCTGTTGGCGGGTGCCGGCGTCGGCGGCCTGGTCGTGCTCGGTGCGCTCGCGCTCTGGTTCCACTATGGCAGCCAGGTGTTCTTCGAAATGATCAGGACCGGTTTTGCCGCCTGCTTCTGACCCGCGACAGGAAGTTTTCCGCCCATGAGTTCCACCGCCCGTCCGCTGGTGATCGCGACCGCCTTCGCCGCAAGCCTCGTCCTCGGGCTCCTGATCGTATTCTGGGCCATGGGCGGGGTCAGCAAGGTGGCGCAGCCGGCCGCGATCGGCGGCCCGTTCCAGCTCACCGACCAGAACGGCAAGGCCGTCACCGACAAGAACCTGAAGGGCAAGCCGACCTTGATCTTCTTCGGCTACACCCATTGCCCCGATGTCTGCCCAACCTCGCTGTTCGAGATCTCGGAAGTGCTGCGCGCGATGGGCAAGGACGCCGACAAGGTCAACGCCGTCTTCATCTCGGTCGATCCCGAGCGCGATACGCCGGGGACGATGAAGGATTATCTGTCGAGCTTCGACCCGCACCTCGAAGGCCTCAGCGGCGATCCTGCCGAGACCGCCAAGGTGATCACCTCCTACCGGGTCTACGCCAAGAAGGTCCCGACCAAGGACGGCGACTACACCATGGACCACACCGCGCTGATCTATCTGATGGACCGCGACGGTCGCTTCGTCTCGCCGTTCAACCTGAAGCGCACGCCGGAAGAAGCCGCAGTGGACTTGAAGCGGTATCTGTAGGCTCCCTATTCGCCGCAATCCGCGCTCGCGTTCCCGGCCGGATGGGCTATAAGGCCCTCCGATCCCAACGAAAATCGTTCATTTTCAGCCGATGGCTCCATCGCAACAGGCGAAATCGTCCAAATCCGCCCGTGGCTTGCTGACCGGGCTGGTCGTCGGCGTCTGCCTGCTCGCTGCCGCGCCGTGCGCGCAGGCGCAGGCTCCGGCCAAGCAGCCCCCCGTGGCGCCGCAAGCCTCACCTCAGGTCGCGCCGCAAGCCGCACCCCAGGCCGTGCCGGGCTTCTGGGACCCACGGCGGCGGCCGGAGCGGCCGGACCTGTCGCGCCTGACAGTGATCCGTTTCCTGACCGAGACCGACTATCCGCCGTTCAACTATACCGGCGCCGACGGCAATCCGGCCGGCTTCAACGTCGATTTCGCACGCAGCCTGTGCGAGGAAATCAAGGTCACCTGCACGGTGCAGATGCGCCGCTTCGAGACGCTGGTCGATGCGCTCGCCTCCAACCGGGGCGATGCCATCATCGCCTCGATGGCGGTGAGCCCGCAGCTCCGCGCCCGGGTCGACTTCACCGATCCCTATTACCGCGTGCCGGCGCGCTTCGCCTCGCGCAAGGACGCGGTGATGCCGGAGATCCGGCCCGAATATCTCGAAGGCAAGAAGGTCGGCGTCATCGCCGGCTCCGCGCATGAGGCCTATCTCAAGGCGATGTTCACCGACGCCGAACTGCACCCCTATCCCAACGACGATGCCGTGCGCGCCGCCTTGCGCAAGGGCGAGGTCGACTTCATCTTCGGCGACGCCATCGCGCTTGCGTTCTGGATCAACGGCACCGATTCCGGCGATTGTTGCGCCTTCTCCGGCGGTCCCTTCGTCGAAAGCCGGTTCTTCGGCGAAGGCATCGGCATCGCCGTGCGCAAGGGCAACGACGTGCTGCGCCAGGCCCTGAACTGGGCGATGTTCCGCGTCTGGGAAAAGGGCCGCTACACGGATCTGTGGCTGCGGTACTTCTCGGTGAGCCCGTTTTAGTTCGCTGCCTCCTCGTTGTCATTGCGAGGAGCGCAGCGACGAAGCAATCCAGAGTGCTTCTGCGCGAAGATTCTGGATTGCTTCGCTTCGCTCGCAATGACGGTGGGTGCGGTTGCACCGTCTCGCAAAATTGCATTCTGCCCGGAAATCGCTATTTTCCGCGCCCCGGAGGCCCCTTAGATGTCCGTTATCGATCTTGCCGCGAACCCGAGCGATCTGCGTGCGCTCGCCGAACAATCCAACGCCTGGCCGTTCGAGCAGGCGAAGGCCATTGTCGCGCGGCTGAAGAAAAGCCCGAAGGACGAGGTGCTGTTCGAGACCGGCTACGGGCCATCAGGCCTGCCGCATATCGGCACCTTCGGCGAGGTCGCGCGCACCTCGATGGTGCGGCACGCCTTTCATGTGCTGACCGAGAACAAGATCAGGACCCGCCTGCTCGCGTTCTCCGACGACATGGACGGGTTTCGGAAAGTGCCCGACAACGTCCCCAACAAGGAGATGCTGGCCGCGCATCTCGGCAAGCCGCTGACGCGCGTGCCGGACCCGTTCTCCAACGAGTACCCGTCGTTCGGGCACCACAACAATGCGCGGCTGCGCGCCTTCCTCGATCATTTCGGCTTCGACTACGAATTCGCGAGCTCGACCGACTATTACACGTCCGGCCGTTTCGACGCGACGCTGCTTAAAATGCTCGCGGCCTACGACAAGGTGATGGCGATCATCCTGCCGACGCTCGGCCCCGATCGCCGCGCGACCTATTCGCCGTTCCTCCCCATCAGCAAGACCACGGGTGTCGTGCTGCAGGTGCCGATGATCCGCCGCGACGTTGCGGCCGGCACCGTGACCTATCTCGATCCCGATACCAACCAGGAAGTCGAGACGCTGGTCACCGGCGGCAACGTCAAGTGCCAATGGAAGGCCGACTGGGCGATGCGCTGGGTTGCGCTCGGCGTCGATTACGAGATGGCCGGCAAGGATTTGATCGACTCGGTCAAACTCTCCGGCGCGATCGCGAGGGCACTCGGCGCCACGCCGCCGGAGGGCTTCAACTACGAGCTCTTTCTCGACGACAAGGGCCAGAAGATTTCGAAGTCGAAGGGCAACGGGCTGACCATCGACGAATGGCTGCGCTACGCCTCGCCGGAATCGCTGTCGCTGTTCATGTATCGCGAGCCGAAGGCGGCCAAGCGGCTGTATTTCGACGTCATCCCGCGCAACGTCGACGACTACCAGCAGTTCATCGACGGCTTTGCCAAGCAGGACGCCAAACAGCAGCTCGGCAATCCGGTCTGGCACGTTCACAGCGGCCATCCGCCGAAGTTCGATATGCCCGTCACGTTCCAGCTCTTGCTGACGCTGGTGTCGTCGTCGAATGCGGAGAATGCCGAGACGCTGTGGGGTTTCATTGGCCGCTATCGGCCTGGCGTGAGCCCGCAGACGCATCCCAAGCTCGACGCGATGGTCGGCTATGCCATCAACTATTATCGCGACTTCGTCGCGCCGACGAAGACGTTCCGCGAGCCAACCGAGACCGAGCGCGCGGCGCTGCAGGATTTGCGCGATGCATTATCGCAGCTTCCGCAGGATGCCACGGCCGAGGACATCCAGAACGTCGTCTACGAGATCGGCCGCCGCGAGCCGTTCCTCGATCCGGTCAAGAAGGGCAAGGACGGCCGTCCCGGCGTGACACTCGACTGGTTCAACATGCTCTACCAGGTGCTGCTCGGCCAGGAAAAGGGCCCGCGCTTCGGCTCCTTTGTCGCGGTGTATGGCGTGCAGAACGCGGTGAACATGATCGACGGCGCACTGGCGCGGAGTGCGTGAGGCGGTTGTAGCGAACGCGTAGCCCGGATGAGCGAAGCGACATCCGGGGGTTTTCGCTAGTTAGCCGCACCAGCGGTCCCGGATGTCGCTTCGCTCATCCGGGCTACGGACCTTCAGCCCCCCGCTCAGGTCGACCGCAGCACGTAGCGCCGGTTATCCTTCTGCACCGGGCGCGCGTTCATCGGGTAGAGCTTTGCGAATGCGGCGACGTCGGTGGCCGACGCCTGGATGGGGGTCGTCAACAACAGCCACTCGACCACTTCTGAGCAAGGCGGCGTCGTCAGCGAGCCGGGATAGCGGAAGTAGCTGAGCCTCGTGGGCAGCATGGCGTGGGGATCGATGGTCGAATCCGCCTTCACGGCGGGGCCTTCCGCGGCCGGCATGGTCTTGACGATCTTGCCGAAGGCAGGGTTCGGCCTGCCCTCGGCCATCAGCACGCCGACCACGGCGAGCCCGCCGGCATCGTTGCGGTGGACGAAATGCGCCTCCATCGGAAAATTCTTGCCGCCGATCATGTGCTCGCTCGGCCGGTGGAAATGCACCTGGAGCAGCTTGTATTTGACGTCGCCGAGCGTGAGCGTGCTGCCCTCGGTGAAGTTGAGCTGGATCGTGTGCCCGTTGTTGACGATGGTGTCGGCGCTCTTGCCCCAGTTCAGCTTCAGCGCGGGCAGTTGCGATTTGACCGTCGCCTCGATGTCGATCGGCGATTGTTGCAGGCCGACCGCGCAGGCCTTGTTGGCCGCGTCGAGATCGCCCCATTTGGCGCCGGCGCCTTCATAACTCCAATGCGCACCTTCGGCGGCGAAGGCCGGCTTGCAGAGCGGACAAAGCGCAAGACCTGCGAGGGCCTTCAATGCGTGACGGCGATCCATCATATTCCCCCTGACATGAATTTGCTCGGCAATGAGTGGCCGCAACCTATGCGAGAGAGACGCTGAGTCGCAAGGCTGCCTGCGGCGGATGCGGCGCGGCTGAAATCATCGCCCGGTCACGACGCCAAGCGAGACGCGATCACTGGCTTGCCCACACGATCCGCGCGATCCAGCCGACCTCGCTCACCGCCATCCTGCGCTCGGCCTGGGAGGCATCGAGCGGCTGCAAATCCACAGCCTTTGCGGTGCGGCGCTTCAGCGTCGCCACCGTCACCTCGCCCGCCTTAGTCTTCACCACCACGCGATCCCCTTTACGGATCGGCACGCCGGGCGCGACCAGGATGATATCGCCGTCGCGATAGGCGGGCGCAAGCGCGTCGCCGGAAATCTGCAGCGCGAAGCTGTGGTTGTCCTCGGCGGCGGGAAGGGCAAATTCGGTCCAGCTCTTGCCGATGGGAAGGCCGGACTCGTCGAAGGCGCCGCTCGCGCCCGCCAGTGCCAAGCCGAGCAGCGGCACCGAGCGGCCGCCGCCTGCCTCGTCGCCGACCAGCCTGGCAAAAATGTCGATCGAGGAATCTGCCGCCGCCAGCGCTTTCGCGATCGATTCGGTCGAGGGCCAGCGCTCGCGGCCGTCGGAGGTGACGCGCTTGGACTTGTTGAAGGTGGTGGGATCGAGCCCGGCGCGCTTGGCGAGGCCCGACGGCGACAAGCCGGCGCGCGCCGCCAGCCGATCCAGCGCGCCCCAGATCTGGTCGTGAGTGAGGATCCTCTGCGCTTTGGCCTGCCTGACCATGAAAGGTCCAGCCCGTCGCAACTCAGGAAAACTATCCTCGAATCAACCGGTTTTCCGCTTTTTGCGCAAGGGGCGCGCTGAGCGTGTTTTCAAGCGAACCGGTTACCGGTTCGCACCAGGAAACGCGTCAAAGCAGGAAATTGGCGCTCCGCTTCGATTTCATCGGAACGGAAATGGCTCTAAGTCTTGAGTTCGGAGGGGGCGGCCATTACGGTCGCGCCCGGGTTTCAGGGACCCGCACGACCCAAAAACCCCAAAAGACTCAACGAGCAAACAGGGCTGCGTAAGCGGTGGTCAAGATCTACAAAATCTGTCCGGCCTCGGCCTGGCGTGAGGCGGAACGGCAGGGCGTCTACCGCGGCAGCGCGGACGATTCGCGCGACGGATTCATCCATTTCTCGACCGCCGCCCAGGTTCCCGAGACCCTGCACAAGCATTACGTCGGGCAGCGCGCGCTGTTCCTGGTCGAGGTCGACGGCGATGCGCTCGGTAGCGCATTGCGCTGGGAGCGTTCGCGCAATGAGGAGCTGTTTCCGCATCTCTATGGCGAACTCGATCTCGGTGCGGTGATTGCCGTGATGAACCTCAACACGCGCTCCGACGGTGGCCACGATGTTCCGGAGCTTGCCCCGTGATCCGCGCTTTCGACGCTCTCTCGCTGCCGGTGTTGCGTTGGCTCGATCCGGAGGATGCGCATCGCCTCGCGATCCAGGGCCTGCGCTTCCTGCCGCCGGGCAAGCCGCACGCTGACGATCCCAAGCTTGCGGTGCGTGCGTTCGGGCTCAACTTCCCCAATCCGATCGGCATGGCCGCGGGCTTCGACAAGAGCGCCGAAGTGCCAGATGCGCTGCTGCGGCTCGGCTTCGGCTTCGTCGAGATCGGCTCGGTGACGCCGAAGCCGCAAAGCGGCAATCCGCGGCCGCGGCTGTTTCGTCTGGAGCGCGACGAGGCCGTGATCAACCGCATGGGCTTCAACAATGACGGCGCGGAGACAGCGCTGCGCAGGCTCGCGGCGCGCGCGCAGCACGGCGGCATCGTCGGCGTCAATGTCGGCGCCAACAAGGATTCACCCGACCGCGTCAATGACTACGTCAAGCTGATCGAGACATTTGCGCCGGTCGCGAGCTATTTCACCGTCAACGTTTCCTCGCCGAACACGCCGGGCCTGCGCAATCTGCAGGAAGGCGCGCTGCTCGACGATCTCCTCGCCAGGGTGATCGACGCGCGCGAGCGGGTGCGGCAAAAGGCCGGCGACACGCCGGTGCTGCTCAAGATCGCGCCGGATTTGAGCCTCGCCCAGCTCGACGACGTCGTGCAGGTCGCACGCTCGCGCCGGGTCGACGGCATGATCGTGTCGAACACCACGATCGCGCGGCCGAGCACGCTGCGCGAGGAAATGCGCGCCAAGGAGCAGGGCGGCCTGTCCGGCCGGCCGCTGTTCCGGCTGTCGACGCGGATGGTCGCGGAAACCTATGTGCGGGTCGAGGGCGCATTCCCCCTGATCGGCGTCGGCGGTGTGGACTCGGGCGGCGCCGCGCTGACGAAAATCCGCGCCGGCGCGAGCCTGATCCAGCTCTATTCGTCGCTGGTCTACAAGGGCCTCGGCCTCGTCGACGAGATCAAGCGCGATCTCGCCTCGACCCTATTGCGCACCGGGCGGGATTCTCTCTCCGAGATCGTCGGCTCCGACGCCGCCACGTTGACGGCGGAAGCCTGGCCGGGGATGTAGCTCTTCGCCGCGTAGCCCGGATGGAGCGAAGCCCAATCCGGGATTCTATCCGCGGACGCGAAGGTCCCGGATTACGCTTTCGCTCCATCCGGGCTACGCGTTACAGCGACTGCTTCGAAAACGTCTTCCTGTACAGCGCCGGATAGCGCGCGGCCTGCAAGCCGCCGCGCGAGACGTAGGAGGCGATCAGCGCGCTCCACAGCCCGGCATTGCCGAACGATTGCAGCGCCCACCAGGTGGCGAGGAAGATCGCGAGTGAGGCCAGCATCAGATTGCGCATCTCGCGCGCCCAGGTCGCGCCGATATAGATGCCGTCGAAGCCGAAGGCGAACACGCCGGGAATCGGCGCAAGCACGACGAACGGCAGGAATTCCCGGGCGCCGCGACGGACGGCTTCGCTCGTCGTCATGAAATCGATCAAGTTCGGTCCGAACAGCGCAAACAGCGCGGACACGACCAGCGCGAAGCCGAGCCCCCATAGCAGCACCAGCCGGGTCGAATCCGCAAATCCCCTGGCGTCGCGTGCGCCAAGCGTACGGCCGCAAAGCTGCTGGGCTGCGTTGGCAAGACCGTCGAGGAAGAAGGCGCTGACCAGCAGAAAATTGTTGAGCACGGAATTGGCGGCCAGCGTGACGTCGCCAGCCCGCGCGCCCTTGGCGGTGAAAAACAGAAACACCGCGATCAGCGCCGCGGTGCGGATCAGGATGTCGGAATTCACCGCCAGCAGCCGCATCAGCTTGGCCCGGTCGAACAGCTCTGCGTATGACACCGCGAACCCACCGTCCGCATAGCGGCGGCAGACCATCATGCCGAGCCCGAATCCGGCCGCTTCGGACAGCAGCGCGGCGATCGCAGCACCGGCGATGCCGGTGTCGTAGACCAGCACCAGCAGGATCGTCGCGGCCGCGTTGACGAGATTGATGACAATTTGGAGCGCGAGCGCCGGATTGGCGCGGGCCTGGCCGACCAGCCAGCCGAGGATGACGTAATTGGCGAGCGCCAGCGGCGCCGACCAGATCCGGATCACGAAATAGGTCTTCGCCGCGCGCGTGACGCCTTCGCTGCCGCCCATCAGGTCGAACAGCACGGCGGCCAGCGGCAGTTGCAGCGCGATCAGGGCCATGCCGATCAGGCCCGCGACGATGAAGCCGCGCACCAGGATCGCGGTCAGCTCGCGCGTCTCGCCGGCGCCGAGCGCCTGCGCCGTGAAGGCGAGCGTGCTCATGCGCAGGAAGCCGAACAGCCAGAACAGGCAATCGAAGATGACGGACGCGATTGCGACGCCGCCGAGCAGCGCGGCATCGTCGAGCCGTCCGATCGCGGTGGTCGAGACCACCCCGATCAACGGCGTGGTGAGGTTGGCGACCATCGCCGGGCCTGCGATGGCGAAGACCTGACGGGAACCGATCTTCAAGTGAACGGGTGCGTGCATGTCAGAACACGAGCACCATGCCGTCTTCGGCGGCGAGATGGGCGATGTCGTCGAGGCGCGACAGCACGTCTTCGCTCATATGGGTGAGGACGAGGCGTTTTGCGCTAATTTCGGGCAGGTGCTGTTCCAAGGTCTTCAGGCTGAGGTGATTCTTGACCACCTTCTCGTACATATAGGCCTCGACGATGAAAAGGTCCGCGCTATGCGCCAGCGGAATGAGCGTCTCCGTCCATTCGGTATCGGCGCTGTAGGCCAGCGTGCGGCCCTCGGCCTCGATGCGATAGGCGAGGAACGGTCCGCCGGATTCGCCGTGCACGACGGGATAGGGCGTCACCGTCACCGCGCCGAAGCTTTGGCTCTGCCCGGGCGCGAGCTCGACGACCGACAGCTCGAAGCGCCGGTCCGTCTTGGAGGAATGCTCGAACAGAGCCTCCATCACCGTACGCAGCCGCGTCTCGATGCCTTTGGGGCCGGCGATGGTGAGCGGCCGCGTCCGCCGCGAGAATTGCGCGTCGAGCAGGACAAACGGCAGCCCGGCAAAATGGTCGCCGTGGAAATGCGTGATCAGGATGAGATCGATCTCATTGCAGTCGATCTCGAGTCGCTTCAGCGCCGGCAGAGCCGACGCGCCGCAATCGATCAGGAAGTTGGCCTCGCGCCCCGAGACGTGGAAGCAGGTGTTGAGCCTGCCGCCCGATCCGAAGGCGTCGCCGCAGCCGACAAAGCGCAATTGCATCGGCCGCGAGCTCCCTAGAGCATGATCCGGAAAAGTGTGAAGCGGTTTTCCGACAAGATCATGCTCAAAACTAACGACTTACCTGCGCGGCGCACCGAAAACGCGCATCAGCAGCCAGATCGGAATCACGATGACAGCGCCGAGCAGGAAGTAGCGCCACAGCCAGTTCACGGTGTCGAAGCCGAGATCCCACAAACGCTGGAACAGAAGACGAATGCTTAAGATGATATTCCAGGGATCGAAGCCGATCGCCGCCAGCACGACGCCGACAAGGATCGAGAGCAGCACCAGGCGAAACGCGACCGCCAGCGGCGAGCCGCCGAGAAAGCGGTTCAGGCCGTCACCGCGGCCGGCCGGCAAATCTCTGACGTCGTGGGCCATCTCAAACTCCTCAGGGGATTCGACCCTATCATAGGGCAAGGCGGGGGACATGGGGAACCCGCAACGGGGCGTCAATCGGCTTACGGGATTTTAATTCGGGCAGGGCGGGTACGCCTTCGTTGCGAGATGATCGTGCCGCAGGCTCGCTGCAACCTCTCCCGCTTGCGGGAGAGGTCGCGCCGAAGGCGGGTGAGGGCTCTCTCCTCTTGGGGATTCCCAATGTGGAGGCACCCTCTCCCCGACCCTCTCCCGCAAGCGGGAGAGGGAGCGCACCTAGTACGCTTCACGCCTCAATCTCCGCCGCCCCCGCTTTCAGCATTTTTTCCAGCGTTTCCAGCCGGTCGGCTTCCCGCGGCGGCTTGTCCCAGCGCAAGCGGCTGATGCGGGGAAAGCGCATCGCGACGCCGGATTTGTGCCGTGGTGAGCGCTGCAGCCCCTCGAAGGCGACCTCCAGCACCAAGCCCTTGTCCGGCTCGTGCACGACGTGGCGGACGGGGCCGAATTTTTCGGTGGTATTGCGACGCACGAAGCGGTCGATCTGGAGCAGCTCCTCGTCCGTGAAGCCGAAATAGGCTTTTCCGACCGGCACCAGCTCGTCACTGCCCGCACCTGCGGTCCAGACGCCGAAGGTGTAGTCGGAATAGTAGGACGAGCGTTTGCCGTGGCCGCGCTGCGCATACATCAGCACGGCGTCGATGATGTGCGGATCGCGCTTCCACTTCCACCACTGTCCCTTCGGCCGTCCCGGCAAATAGGGTGCGTCGCGCCGCTTCAGCATCACGCCTTCGACGGCGTCCGCGTCTTCGCCCGCACCGGCGCTCGCGGGATCGGCGCGTGCGGCGGTCAGCGCCTCCCAGCTTGCGAAGGCGACGGTGGGCGAGAGATCGATGCGGGGATCGTCGAGCTTGCCGATGAAGGTCTCCAGACGTTCGCGCCGCTCCGCAAAGGGTAGCTCGCGCAAATCGTTCTCGTCGTCGCCGAGCAGATCGTAGGCGCGCAGATGAATCGGAAACTCCTTGATCAGCTTCGGAGACACGACCTTGCGGTTGAGCCGTTGCTGCAGAACATTGAAACTCTGCACGCGCCCTTCGCGCAGGATCAGAAGCTCGCCGTCGATGGCGCCGGGTAGCCGCAACGATGGAACGAGATCCGGAAAGCTTCCGGTGATGTCCTCGCCGGTGCGCGAATAGAGCCGCGCGGTGATGCGGTCGTGCTCGTCGCGGCCGGCCACCGCCTGCACGCGGATGCCGTCCCATTTCCATTCGGCGATATAATCGGCGGGATCGAGCGCGGCGAAATCGGTGTCATCGATCGCGTGCGCCAACATCACCGGGCGGAACGGGGCGGGATCGCGATTGACCGGCTTGTCGCCGCGGCCTTCCAGCCAGGCGAACAGGTCGAGATAGGGCGGCGCGAGACCGGGCCAGATCAGCTCGACCTCATGCGGGTCCTTGTCACCGAGTGCCGCGGCCGCGGTCTTGGCCAGCCGCGCGGAGATGCCGATGCGCAACGCGCCGGTGACGAGCTTCAACAGCACCCAGCGGCCGGTCTCATCCAGCTCGTCGAGCCAGCGCTCGAGCTGTTTTGGTAGCTCGGTCTTGCCGAGTGTGCGCAGCGTGGTGACGACCTCGGTCAGCGTCGGCGGCGGTGGATTGTTGTGGTTGCTCGGATGAAGCGCATCGCTGGCATCTCGCCCGCGGTACCCCCCTCCCTGACCCTCCCCCACAAGGGGGGAGGGAACGGTGAGGTTCGTGCATCCATCACTTTGGGAATCGCTGTTAGCTCTCGCGCTCACTGATAGCGCCGCGCGCAACTGCGCTCCCTCCCCCCTTGTGGGGGAGGGCGGGGGAGAGGGGTAGCCCGGAAAAGATTCGTCCTTGTGTGCATTCCGCTTCGGCCACATCAGCGCCACTGTTTCCGAGAGGTCGCCGACATAATCGTAAGACAATCCGAACAGCACCGGATCGGTGCGCGACGCGATCAGATCTCGGATCAGCGCGGGCTTGGCGTGCTTGAAGCTCAGCGCGCCGGTCAGCGCGGCCAGGGCATAGCCGCGATCAGGATCGGCGACCTCGCGAAAATAACTTGTGATCAGCCGCAGCTTGTTGTTGCGGCCGGGCTCGTAGGCGAGGCGGTCGAGAAGTTCGGCGAAGCGGTTCATGCTTCGGCCTCGTCAGCGAGCGGCGTCTCGGTCTCCTCCTCGTCGCCATAGCCGACCAGATCGAGCGGCCGTGCCTGCAAACCCTTGCTTTGGCACCAATGCACCAGCGCGTCTTCCTGGCCGTGGGTGACCCAGATCTCGCCGGCGCCGGTCGCGGCGATCGTGGCGGTGAGGCCGTCCCAATCGGCGTGATCCGAGATCACCAGCGGCAGCTCGATGCCGCGTTGCCGCGCGCGGGCGCGCACCCGCATCCAGCCGGAGGCGAATGCCGTGACTGGATCGGGAAACCGCCGGGTCCAGAGATCGGACGTCGCAGAGGGCGGCGCCAGCGTGATGGTGCCGGCAAGTGCCGCCTTCTTGACGCCCTTCACCGGCCTGAGATCGCCGAGCTCGATTCCGCGGCTCTGATAGTAATGCGTGATCTTCTCCATCGCGCCATGCAGATAGATCGGCACGTCGTAACCCGCTTGGCGCAGCAGTGCGATCGCGCGTTGCGCCTTGCCGAGCGAATAGGCGCCAACGAGATGCGCGCGCTCCGGAAACAGCGCCACCGATGCCAGCAGCTTCTTGACTTCGTCGGCGGCATCGCCATGGCGAAACACCGGCAGGCCGAACGTCGCCTCGGTGATGAAGACGTCGCAGGGCACGAGCTCGAACGGCGTGCAGGTCGGGTCGGGTGCATCCTTGTAGTCGCCGGAGGCGACGATGCAGGTGTCCTTGCAGGTCACCGCGACCTGCGCCGAACCGAGCACATGGCCGGCCGGGTGAAACTTCACGCTGACATCGCCGAGCCGGATCTCCTCGCCATAGCGGATCGCTTGTGTCGAGCCGGCAAAATTCTCGCCATAGCGCAGCCGCATCATGTCCAGCGTTTCCTGCGTCGCCAGCACCGCGCCGTGGCCGGCGCGGGCATGGTCGGAATGGCCGTGGGTGATCACGGCCCGCTCGACCGGCCGGACGGGGTCGATATGGAAGCCGCCCGGCTTGCAGCATAGGCCGGCGGCAACTGGCAGCAGGATGTCTTGCGGACGCATGCCTGTTATATAGGTTGCGACCCCGCATCTTCGAGTCATCACCGCTTCGTTCCCTGGTTCCCCAATGCCCCTGCGCCTGTTCCTGACCTCCGGCGATCTCATGGCCGACCGCCGCTTCGAGTTCGCGCGCGACCTCCAGCTCAAGGGCGATCTGGCGGCTGCCGCCGACCTGCTGGAGCAGACCATCGAGCTTGCGCCGAATTTCACCTCGGCCTGGTTCACGCTCGGCGAAATCCGCGCGCAACTCGGCGAGCGCGACAAGGCGATTGCGGCCTTTCGCAAATCGCGCGAGTCCGACCCGGGCGATCAGCACGGCGCTCATCTGCATCTGATACGCCTCGGCGATGCGCAATTGTCGGAGATGCCGAAGGCCTATGTGCAGGCCTTGTTCGATCAATACGCGCCGCGCTTCGAGCACGTGCTGATCAACGATCTCGGCTATCGCGCGCCCTCGCTGATCTTCAAGGCAGTGGTGGCCGCCCGCGTCGCCGCGAAGAAGCCCGCCCTCTTCAAATGCGCCATCGATCTGGGCTGCGGTACGGGGCTTGCGGCCGCCGCCTTTGCAAAACAGGTCGACCAGTTCGTCGGCATCGATCTGTCGCCCGGCATGGTCAAGGAGGCGCGCGCAACCGGCCTCTATGCCGAGCTCGAAGTCGCCGACATGATCGAAGGCCTGCGCAGCAGGAGCGAGGCGAGCGCAAACCTCGTCGTCGCTGCCGATGCGTTCGTCTATCTCCCCGATCTCGCGCCGGTGCTCAGTGAGGCCAGGCGCGTGCTCGCGTCCGGCGGCGTGCTCGCGTTCACGCTGGAGACCCATGACGGCATCGGCATCGTTCTCGGCGAAGGCCTGCGCTATGCCCATTCGGCGGAATATGTGCGCGATGCGATGGCGCAGGCCGGCCTCAAGGTCCTCACATTGGAGCGGGCCTCGCCACGCACCGAGAACAACGAGCCGGTGCGCGGACTCGTCGTGGTCGCCGAGAAAACTTGAGTTTAGGCGCTATAAGCGGCGCTTTGAGCGTCATTGCGTCGCAAAGCCGTGACTTCCCACTTGCGAGCCCTGCGGCGATGCCAGCACAATGCGCGCACCAGGGAGAAACGAACAATGACGAAGAATCCATCGCGGCGCGATTTCAGCGCCGCCGCGCTCGCGACCATCGCGGCATCCACCTTGCCCGCGCCCTATGTCTGGGCCGCGGAAAAGAAATACGATGCCGGCGCCAGCGACACCGAGATCAAGATCGGGCAGACCGTGCCGCATTCCGGCCCCGGCTCGCTCTACGGCGTGCTCGGGCGCGTCGGCGAAGCCTATTTCCAGATGCTGAACGAGAAGGGCGGCATCAACGGACGCAAGGTCAAATTCCTCACCATGGACGATGCCTACAGCGCGCCGAAATGCGTCGAGGCGACGCGGCGCCTGGTCGAGCAGGAGGAGGTGCTCGCGCTCTACGGCTCGCTCGGCACCGCGCCGCAGACCGCCGTGCACAAATACCTCAACTCGAAGGGGGTGCCGCAGCTGCTGCTCAACACCGGCGCGTCGAAGTGGAATAATCCGAAAGAGTTCAAATGGACCATGGCGGGCCTGCCGCTCTATCCGACCGAGGCGCGCATCCTGGCGCGGCACGTCGTCAGCGTGAAGCCGAACGCGAAGGTCGGCATCCTCTACCAGAACGACGATTTCGGCCGCGACTTCCTCGGCCCCTTCAAGAAGGTTCTGGAAGATGCCGGCGGCACCGCCAAGGTGATCATGGAGCAGACCTACGATCTGACCGATCCGACCGTCGATTCCCAGCTCATCAACCTCTCGAAGTCGGGTGCGGACGTCTTCTACAACATCTCCACCGGCAAGGCGTCGTCGCAGTCGATCCGCAAGGTGGCCGAGCTCGGCTGGAAGCCGCTGCAGCTGCTGTCGGCCGGCTCGACCGGCCGCTCGATCCTCAATGCCGCGGGCCTCGAGAACGCCGCCGGTATCGTCGCCATCCGCTACAACAAGGAGGTCGGCCTGCCCAAATGGGAGAAGGATCCCGACGTGATGGCGTTCGAGGAATTGCGCAAGAAGTACACGCCGGCGATCGATCAAGACAACACCATCGCCTTCGCCGGCTACGGCCAGGCCGTCACCATGGGCGAGATCCTGCGCCGCTGCGGCGACGAGCTCACGCGCGCCAACGTGCTGAAGCAGGCCTCCAACCTCAAAGGCTTCCACTCGCCTTATTTCCTCGACGGCGTCGCCTACGACTACACGCCTGACGATTACACGCCGATGAAGACGCTCTTCATCTCCACGTTCACCGGCAAGGACTGGGACATCTCCGACAAGCCGATGTCGGAGTAGGGGCGGGCGGGATGCTGTAGGG
>NZ_JBVVPN010000050.1:0-52982 GCF_055811035.1 Bradyrhizobium sp. MI1.10 | reverse complement strand
AGACCAAGCAGGTCAACGCGCCCACCTTCGATGTCAGAGCCGCGCTGTACGGCGTGGTCGGCGTTGATTTGACTGAGTGTCAATCGGCGTTCAAATTTGACCCCGTATCGGCGTCCAATTTTGGCTCTGACGCAATTTTGGTGCAACACGGGTCATGTGGCACCGATTAGCCGAGCCTGCAGCAAGTCGAGCTTGGCGCGTCCGTACATTTGGCGCTTGACCAGTTTGAGCTTGGTGATCTGGCCTTCGGTCTGTCCGTTGGACCAGGAGGTCGTGATCGCTGCGCTGACGGCGGCCTTGTCCTTGATGACGCCGTTGGCGAAAGACATGACGAGGCTTGCGCATGCTCGTTCCAACCATGGTTCAAGCTCTCCGTGAGCCTTCTTGCGGATCATCGCATGGAAAGCGGCTATGATCTCTCGAGCTTCCACCAGGAGAGGAACGCCCTGCTCAATCGCCGCAATGGTGACGGTCTCTGACTTTGATAGCGTATCACGGCCATTGGTCATCAGGCGGGCGATCGTTCTCGCGGATGGTACGCGCTGCAGGTTCTGAGCATCGGGCGTTTCGGCACGCCGACGGCGTGTCGCCCATTCGGCAACGACTCGCACCGAGCCTCTAAATCCCTGCGCCTTGAGGCGACGCCAAAGGTCGGCGCCATTACAATGGCCAGCGGCCCACTGAACATCCAGCCATGGCAGGTAGTGCTCGAGCGAGCTCTCGCGCACCCTGAACACATCGGATCGCTGACCTCGCAATACCCTGCGGACGAGACCCCGACTATGTCCAGTGAGCCGTACGATCTCCTTTATGGAGACGCCCGTCTCAGCCTGTTTGAGGATTGCCGCGTTGGTGTCCTCACGCCGAAGATAGCCCTCATACTGGATGCGCTCGGCGGCGGTCAGCAAGTCGGGATTTATGGTGGCGGAGCCGACCGCGACGCGGACCTGGCGCATAGATTTGCGAACCGCATCGAGGAAGGCGTGGCTGGCGTTCTCCATGAGGTGCCAACGGTCGGCGACCTGGGTAGCGTGCGGGAGTGCCTTGGCCACAGCAAGGGCATATCCGCCGCCGCGGTCGCGCGCGACCACAGCGATTTGTGGCTGCCCCGCGAGCCAGGCTTGCGCAGTGGCTGGCTCTCTGTCGGGTAAGAGAGTGATTGGTCGTCGCCGCTCGAGGTCGCAGATGATTGTTCCGTACCGCTGATTGCGCCGCCAGGCCCAGTCGTCGATACCGATCACGCTCGGCGCAGCAATAGGCGGACAGCCCCGCCTTCGAACCACCCGAAGTAACGTATCGTTGCTCACGGGCAGCATAAGTCTACGGGCAAAACTCGCGGCCGGGCGGCCACCCAAGGCAAGCCCAAGGTGATGGACGACCAGATCGAGCCGGGCCGTTCGCCGCGCCCACGGCGCCAGAGCGCCGTCATCGAAACGCTCGGTGAAAATACGTCGACCGCACATAACAGTAACGCAGCGGAAGCGGCGCGCCACGATCACCAGGCGAATCGGCCGCCCCGCCAGCGGCAGATCGGTGAGGCGTCGCTGATATCGGCTATGGATCCGCCCAGAACTGGCTCCGCATCCAGGACAGAGGCTCGTCCCGCTCGTGGAACGGATGGTGATCACGGTCGCGGCGCCGTCACAGACGGCGCTCTCCACGTTAAACCCGCGAGGGACCAAGGCCGACGGACGTAGGGCTCGCTGCATGGTATTGATTCCTTTGTGAAACCAACGCGAGCCGACGCTTGAACTTCATCAAAAGTGAGTCAGAGCCAATTTTGGACGCCGATCCCCCGGCTTAGGGGGGCAATATTGCAGGCCGAATGACAGCGTACGGTAGCGAGGGCAGGTGGAGGCGCTCAGTATTGTAGGACCAATGGAACGGCTTTCGGCTTTAAGGTCCTTGAAGCTGCGGACATCAAAAACTTCTTCTGTTTTTTGGAGACTCTTCGTGAAGCTCTCGGCCTTGGCATTGTCGCAAGGATTGCCAGGCCTGCTCGTGCTGACGTTGATCTCGTGGCCGGCCAGGCCCTGGCGATAATCGGTCGAGGCGTATGGGGCAAAAGGGTTGCGGCGCATGGCGAAGAGATTATCCTCGCGCGCCTCGGCGGTGAACTTGAAGGCGTTGGAGAGCAGGTTCTTCAAAACCTGCTGCAGGCGCTTGGAATCGGTGACGAGGCTGCGCGCGAGATTCGGATCGACGTCGATCTCGAACGACAAATTGCGGTTCTCCGCCTCGTGGGACCTTCCTGGAGCAGCTCACGGACTCGATCGGATCGTGCTCAACTCGATCGAGGCGACGATGCAGACCGAAGGCCTGCCATAACCCGCTGAACCGCTGAACCAGCTTGGCATTCACAACCAAGCTTGGCGCCTGAGCACGGCCATGATACGGCGGTAGCCATAGAATCGGTGGCGAAACGTCGTCGCCAATCGTAAATCTGCCAGCGCGTCGCTCCGTGCTTGCGCGCCACCTCGGACCCCTGGGCACCGGGTCCGAGCTCTCTCAGCCTCCGAACGCCCGCGGCGTCCCGACGGTCCTTCAAGACCTCCAGCCGGCTCACCGATGAGCCGCCCATGGACGGCCTCTTTGCTGTCCAACCCCATCCCAGACCTCCGTCCAACCGGAGACTTCTTCGCACGTTCACTTGAATTCTGAAACAACGGTATCGGCTTCGCACTTACGTCTGTTGCCGCCCCAGCTCCCTTATCCTAGGCGACCGTTCCGAATCTCCCATAGTTCGAACATGAGACAATGTCGCGGCCTCCACTTCAACGAAAGATCACGTGGATCCTGCCAAAGCTGGTGGTGTTTCATAAGCAATGCTTGACATCGTTCTTTAGCTCCTCACCAGTGACCCAAACAAGCCAATTTTCTTCCGCAATATCCTCTTTCACGAGCCGCAATATCGACCCACCGGGTTCATGATGGCGGTAGTGGAGAAGCCCTTTGGCCACCCGCCACGGTGCCACAAGCGCACACAAGAAGTCGGGAGCCCACATAGCAAACGACACGCTGTGTGCGATTCGGGCTATCATGTTTGGAAGTCCCTGTCCTCTTAGGTCTCTACGCACCCAAAGGTCCCCGTTGTACGCCACTTTGCCGGTCATCTTCTTTGCATTAGCTGCGAGGCAAATACAATGATCCCCAGGATCTGCATGTGCGACCGGATCAGTGTAGAACGCCCGCAGCGATTGAAGATGCTCTGCAAAATTACTGGGTGAAAGATCATACACTCGAGTGGCATTTGTAAACACCACGCTTTCTTTCTTGTCGAGACCTAAGAGCCAATATCCCTCACCTGCATTGATCATCGATCGGTCTGGCCGAAAATTTGGAAATGTTTGCCCCTTTGTTGGAGTGGCCTGCGTAATCGAGACATACTCGTGGAAATCGAATCCCATCAACAGCTTGATGCCTCTCTGGGCAGCGGCGGCATCGTACAACTGAATGGAACGTGAGAGGCGTAACGGAACAGGCGCGCACATCAATGCCTCACTCTCGTTTAGCGTCACAAGCTACCTCGCGGAGCACGATGCAGCGCTTAGCAGTTGATGACACATCTCTTCCGTCGGGTTTGTCGCAACGACGATGGCTGGCACGGCTATCTCCGGGTTATGCGATCCCCTTGGGTGGCGGCCTTACCCTGCGATCCTCGCCGTTCCTGCCGGCTATCGAGAGATCGAGCTGTCCCTCCCGAATGCAGCGCGTCGAGGCTTCGCATCCAGGCTTGCGGCTGGTAAACCCTAGCGCGAGGCTGCCTCCGCGTCGCCTCAACAGCAAAACTGTTCCAAGATCCGACCTAGTGAGCTCGACGCGACGCGGCACCAGCTCCACGCCCCCTCGGATCATCATTCGGGCAGATCATCCAACCAGCAAGCGGCCTCGGTATATGGCCTAGAAAAAATCCTTCCAATCTTGTCGGGACTTTTGTTCTGATGGTATCGCATATAAATGCGGTCATCATCGCCGACATCGAGGATCTCGATCTTTCCTGTATAGTGAGACATGATGTACTTGAATGTCTTTTCAATCCCCGCGAGACGCTGATTGACGCCGCGCGCAATCTCTGATCCGCGACGAAGCGGAACCTGAAAATGGGATGCGCCCTTCACCGGCCTTCCTTGGAAGAGATAGTACGGACGGACGCCCATTTGGTGACACTTGGCAAACGTCGCCGCCAAAATCTCAGAATTGTCATTTACCCCTGCGAGAAGCACAGATTGATTGAGGAACTGCACTTCCTGTGCACGCAAGCTGCGGATATTCCTCTCAGCATCGACCGAGATCTCACCGATGTGATCGAAATGAGTGACCAGAACCGCAGTCTTACCCGCGTCGCGAATTCGTCGAAAGAAGGCAGGTAGAGCGGGGTCGTCGAATCTCTTTGGCTCGAAGGCGAAGAACTTTGTGCCGATTCGAATGGAATTCAAATGTGGGATCGGGAGCAGATGCGTAAGAATTTCGTCGAGCTTTGCCGTACTAAGAACGAACGGGTCGCCTCCTGACAGGAGAACGTTCGTCATCTCAGGATGTCCGCTAATATACTGCCCGACTTTCGCCACGTCTGGCACGATTTCATCGGATTCTCTGCCAACGAGTCGTTTGCGGAAGCAAAACCGGCAATATGACGCGCAACGGTTAGTCACGAGTAACAAGCCGGTCTGCGCGTACTTGTGCTGAAGTCCAGGAAGGACTGTGTTGTCGTGTTCGCCGCTAGTATCCAACGCCCCGGGACTGTCGAACTCTTTAAGTGAGGGCTCCACAATGTATTTTAACTGGTCGTAGTAGCCACTGTCGGCGATCTGTTGACGATACGATCTTGTGACATGATGACGCGTGATGCTACTGGCTTGCAGCTCGGCCTCCGTCATCGTGCGAGCGCCTTCTATAAACTTAATGACTGCACTGCGGAGCGGCGGATCTGATTTGTTCGGGGAGGAAGGGCTTAGGCCACCGCCAGAGGCTTGCGGTGCACTCGCTACAGCGTCCGTGCCGTCTATTTGAATCAATGGAGGCGCTTTCATTTGAACTCCTTTGGCCGGAGAACGCGGGACCTCCGCGCAAACACGTACCTTCCCAGCAATCGGCATGCCAGCAACAGGAGCCTCTCATCCGCTCAAATTGAGACGTCAAACGCGCTAATCGATCGAGCCGCTTGTCTCGCTGAGTTTGTCGGAGTGCCCGCAACATGTCTCCAATCCGACACAAAAGGCGAATGAGCGCACGAATAACCCATCATTTGAAAAGGTGCCCTCTGTAGTCGGTGATGGCGATAATGATGGCCTTCCACCTGGCGACCCTCAAACAATGCTGCTCGCTGAGAGGGCAAGCGGATGGTCCGCCGGGAACGCGGAGATTGGACGAGCACATTGTCATCGAGAAGCTCAGAGTTACCATCAAGATGCTGGCTTACCAGCGCTACGATAAGCCGCATAGCCGAGTTGCATCTCGTGGATCGACAGGAACGCCGCGTACGGCATCAGATTGCTGCAGACGACAGGATCACTGCGATATAATTCGAGCGACGTGAGCCGGCCTGTGCGACGGCTGTCGGGCATACAAACCGCTTTTCGAGAGCGATTTAACTGAAGCATGGATGTATCTGCGACAGCAGGGTTTTTAGTTGTCGAAACTTCGAAGCTGCGCTCGCAGGCTGCTCACTCGCAGATGAATATTGCGGCCTGAACGCTTCGCATCATCATTGCCTGACCGGAAAGTCGCCTTCTCGCTCGATTGCTGCTCGTAACTGGCACCTGGAGAGCGCACTCCCACGTCTTGGTAGGTGCGCACATCTGCGCGCCTAAGTAAGGTGCCGGCTCGAAATCGAGTACGCCACCTTAGCTGGTACTTGAACAATGCGCTCACTAGAAGCCCGAGGCATTCATGACCGCTACAGTCGTCAGTTCTGCGGACTCATCTCAACATGCGGATTGCTTGCAATGCGAGTCTGCGCGGCTCGTAAAACAGTCACTGATCCGCATCAATTTTGGAGCTCGCCACAATGCCGCTTTTTTTAGATGACGAATGGGATTGTGCAGCATTGGATGAAATCCTCCTCATAACGTGCAAATATCGTTTCCGTCAGCTTATGTCCCGCCCTCACGTCAATTCACTCCGCGCTTCATGGCGCGGCGCCGGGAAACCAGGGACATGATGGAGATTTCACGGAGAGCTCTAGGGGACGATACGGTTGCGCGCTGCGGCTCTCTCCCGAAGCCATTCGGCGTCGCGACCTGCCATCCCCACTTCGGCGAGCTGCTGCAGGGAGCGTTCGCCCTAGAGGACGGCAGGCACCGGCGGACGGTGCGTGCGCTGGTCTCAGTTCACATGCCGCACGCTGATGGATCGGAAGCTCGTGTGACACTGGAGCCGAACCGGATAGGGAAATTCGTGCCTCAGGTCGGCGACACCGGTATCAAAGTGATGCCAAAGCATTTCTACAAGTGTGAACTCGCCGTTCGGCTTGCCCTCGATGCTTTCGGAATGAGGAACATGGCAGCTACACTCGATGTTAGGACATTCATCCCGGAAGGCGCCGGTATGGGCTCGTCCACGAGCGGCGTAGTGGCTTCCATTCGAGCTGCCGCTAAAGCAGTCGAAGCCTACCGCGGATCCCGAGTGATTCCTGCTCCTCATCTCCAAGCGAAACTTGCCGTGGCGGCCGAACATGCTTCCGACTCGCTGATGTTCGACTGCACAAGCAGCACCATTCTATTCGCCCAACGAACGGGCAAGAGTATCCGTGTCTTCAACGGCCCACTCCCGCAAATGCAGATTCTGGGGTTTGACACAGGCTCCTGCGAAGGCGGCATTGGAACCGACCGACTACCGCGAGCGCGCTACTCGCGTGATCAGATCGCCGCCTTCGGGTGCGCATTGGCGGTCCTGGAGCGTGCAATTGCAGAGCAGAGTGTCGCACTCGTGGGCCGAGTTGCGACTTTCTCCGCACTACAGAGCGAGAGCGCCATCCAGAATCGGCTCAAGAAGCCGAAGTTCAACGAACTCGTCAGCATCAAGGAAGACACCGGATCGGCCGGTGTTGTCGTTGCGCATAGCGGCACGGTTGCCGGCCTGATCTTTGACCCCCACCTCCCCGATATTGGCAGCCGAGTGGCTAGGGCTAGAACCGCGATTGGTCGGCTTGGCTTTGATCGCCTCTGCACGTTTTCGACACCATACTGAGGACGACTCGATGGCGGACACGCTCTCCGACGTACTCGGCGCTCATGCCCCCCTAAAGATCGTTTCATTGCGACCAGAAAACTTGGGTGCAATCGATTTCAGGCTCATGAAGGTATTTCCCGCCTTCAACATCATCGAAGCAGGCCTTCGGAACGGCGACATCGGCCCCAACACGACGATTGTTGAAACGTCGAGCGGGACCATGGCTCTCGGTCTCGCGATCGTGTGTATGCAGTTCGCGCTCAAGTTACACATCTTCGGTGACCGCGCGATCGAGCCCCCGCTTAAACGCACCATGGAGGAATTGGGGGCCGAAGTGCACCTGGTGGAGGCGACAGCGTCCAATCCGAACATCCAGCTGCTCCGGAAGAACGCGCTTCTTGATTTTGTGGAACGGACCGGAGCTACCTGGTCACGACAGTATGACAACCTCGGAAATCGCCTTTCGTATGCGCGTCCGGCTGAGGAAGCCATCAGGCAGTTTGGCAAGATCGACATCCTGGTCGCAACGGTGGGCTCTGGAGGCTCGTCCTGCGGCCTGGCCCACTATTGCCGCGCATTCTTTCCCGAAATGAAACTCGTGGGGATCGACACCTTCGGCAGCGTCTTGTTCGGCCGACCGGCCGGCGAGCGCGATTTGCGCGGACTTGGCAACAGCATTCTTCCTGGGAACTTGCTTCACGAGGCGTTCGATGAAATCCACTGGCTCGGCGCCAACGAGGCATACCAGGCTGCGCACCGACTTCATCGCGAGACTTCGTTAAAGCGCGGCCCCACAAGCGGGGCGGCCTATCTTGTTGCCAAGTGGTACGCGGAGCGCTCTTCGAAAACCAACGTGCTCGCGGTCTTTCCCGACGACAGCAACCGCTACGAGCACAGCGTCTACGATCCCGGGTGGATGCACGCGAACGGCTATCAAGCCGAGCTCGCCGCGACTGAGCCGATCCTCGTCCGCCACCCGCTTCAGGCTGTTAACGGCTGGTGCCGTTTCGACTGGAGTCGCCGCTCGTTGGCCGACGTGATGGGCTAGCTTTCCCCGAACTGAAGCATACAAAAATGGCCAAATCAGCTGCGATCTTCATCGAATCCAATACTACAGGCTCAGGCGCCGAATTTATTCTGCGTGCACAAGAACTGGGGTTCGCTCCGGTGTTTGTCACCGCTTCCCCTGAGCGGTATGCCTTTCTGCCAGCCATCCCAGACCTCGACCTCCGTACATGCGAAACGTCTTCAGAAGCCGCTGTTACAGCCGTAATCGACAGCATCGCCACGGCCATGCCGATTGCGCTGCTAATGACCTCCAGCGATCTCTACCTTTACACGGCCGCGCTGCAAGCCAGACGGCTCGGGCTCACCGGTTCGAATCCCGATGCCATCTCACTCTGCCGGGATAAGGCCCGCCAGGCTACCGCCTTGCGGGCGGCGGGCGTCGGAGTGCCCGATAGCGCCACAGTAGGCGCCGACTGCGATATTCGCAACGCGATTACACAAGTGGGCTTACCTGCAGTCGCCAAGCCGATCAGCGGTACCGGCAGCATCGGGGTCCGCCTCGTGGAAACCGAAACAGACGCAATTGCGGCTTTGCGCGAGCTCCTTAGAAACACGAATGACGTGCGTGGCCGTTCTATGCAGCCTGGCGCCCTTCTTATGTCCTACAGCGCAGGCGAGGAGTATTCCGTCGAGATCCTCGACAGCCAGATCATCGGGGTGACGCGGAAACATCTTGGTGCCCTGCCGCATTTCGTCGAGATCGGGCACGATATACCAGCACCAATACCGTCTCAGGCTCGAACGCAAATCGAACGTGAAGCCCTTCGCGCGATAGAGGCCCTTGGTCATGTGCGCGGACCAGCTCATGTCGAACTGCGACTACACCACGGCTGCATCACGATTATCGAAGTAAATCCAAGGCTCGCCGGCGGCTCGATCCCAAGCCTTTTCCGCCACACGACTGGATTCGATCCGGTTCTCGCTGTGCTCCGCAGCCTCCTCCGAATGCCTTGGACGTCCCCGGCGGAAAGCAATCATGGCTCCATTCGATTCATCGTGCCGGAGCGCGAAGGCTCATTTACGCTTCCGCAGAACTGCGGGCGCGTCGTCGACCTCTTCGGGCTGGCGGAGCTCGTTCTGTATCATACTTTGCCGATGCAATTCAGACGCCGCAACGATTTCCGGGATCGGATCGGTCACGTCATCGCAGTTGATGGCGATCCTGCTGCTGCTACCCGGCGTGCCGAGGCCGCCGTCGCTTTCATTTGCAACGCATAAGGAGACAATCTTTGCAACATACTGGCCGCATCAAATCGACCCTTCATCCTGAAGCCAGCGCCATCGTCTTCGACAGCGATCTCCAGCGTGCAGCGAGCGACGAGCTGCCCTTTTACGCCGACATCGATCGAGCCCAAGCCATCATGCTTGAACGAGTCGGACTGATTGACCGTGATCTCACCAGAAGGGTCGTGGTTGAGCTGGATAAACTGCAGGCCGACGGATTCCAGAGCCTTGCGGTTTGCCGTGCGCCCCGAGGCTCCTATCTCGCCTATGAAGATTATCTTCAATCGGTGATCGGCAAGGAGGCTAGTAACCTACATCTTGGTCGCAGCCGGAACGATATCAATGCGACGCTCCTGAAGCTTAAGCTGAGAGCACCGTATCAGGCGCTGGTTGCCGAACTGATCAAACTTCTTCGAGTGCTGTGCGCGCGGGCTCGCGGTCACCTTGAGACGGTCTTTCCACTGCACACTCACCGTCAGCCAGCATTGCCGTCCACATTCGCGCACCACCTGACAGCGTTCGGCAGCGCGCTCGCGCGGGATCTGGACGCTCTTCTGGCCGTGCATCCGCTCCTCAATGTTTCCTGCCTGGGGGCTGGCGCAGGCGGCGGCACCACCCTGCCCATCCTGCCGGAGTTGACCGCAAGGCTGCTCGGCTTCGTGATGCCGCCACTTAGCTCTATCGACAGCGTGGCATCTCGCGATGTGGTTCTTCGCCTACTGGCCAGTTGTGCGATTCTCGGATCGTCCCTAAGCCGCATCGCCGAGACGCTGCTCCTGTGGGTTAGCGAGTCCGGGCTGGCTAGTCTTCCGGACGAACTAGTTGGCTCTAGTTCCGCGATGCCTCACAAGCGCAATCCGTTCCTTCTCGAGCAGGTCCAAGGTAAGGCTGGCGCGACAATTGGCTGCTTCGTTGCCGCAGTTACTGGCATGCATAGTACGCCCTTCACGAACTGCGTCGCTGTCGGAACGGAGGCTGCTCGCCATGTCTGGCCCGGGATCGACAATTCCATTGGGGCGGTTCGTCTCATCCGGCTATGTTTCGCGGGCTTGATCGTCTGTGAAGAGGCAGCCTCCGCTATGCTCGAAAGCTCGTTCGTGAATGCCATGGAAATGGCGACCCGCCTGGCGGTCGACGGTGGTCTCGATTTTCGTTCTGCTCACAATGAAGTTGGGCAGCTGGTTACGGCAGCGGTCGAGGGTGGCGTATCGAGTCTCGCGGCGATCATGCAAGATCGTCGGGTGCTCGACTCCGAGCTATCGCTGGCGCCAGAGGTTATTGCGGTAACGGCCCGAGCTGGAGGAGGCCCTGCTCCGGACGCCGTTTCGGCAGCGCTCGACGAGCTGGAAACGGGCATAGAACGAGCAGCCGCGCTATTGGGGGATCTCGGCGCTGGTTGGAGCCGGGCTCGAGAAGAACTTCGATCTGCAATTGCGAGGCTCGAGAAGTGAACGTTTCAACGCTTCAACACGGGAAAACGAGCTCAACGATGAGACATGCGCCGGAGTTCACGGGCCCAACTTCCAAGACGCTGGCCGAGCAATCCGACAGGCGAGCGAAACCGGATGATGTCACAGCCTCCGAAACAGAAGCAAAGCGCGATCGAACCCTCGTGACCGTGCTCCAGGGAGTGCGCGCTCGAGGCTTTGACGCGGGTGAAACGCCGGGCGCCGGGAACAGCGGCTGCTCGTTGCCCCACTAGTTCACCAGCGACCGCGCTGCAATAATCCGACTAGGAGAGAGTTTCTATGGCAAAGCACGAGTCACGTCCTCTTGGAATTCTCAACCTCGAGAGGGGAGCTAAGCCTCCCCCTCCGAGGCCCGGCTCGATACTCCATCCGTCGACGTTCGACTTCCCGATCATCTCGGAAACGGTCACCGGAGCTTGGGCGGATGTCGCCATGCGCGGTGAACCATCGCTCGAGCCCGCCACTATCGCAGCAGCCCAACGCTTGGTTGAAAAAGGCGCTGTTGCAATTAGCTCAAACTGCGCTTCCTTTATCCGCCATCAGAACGTCGTGGCTGTGTCGGTGAATGTGCCCGTAGCGACCTCAAGCCTACTCCTGTTGCCGGCACTGCTTAGCCAGCTGCCGTCGACTGCTAAAATCGCGGTCCTTTCGGCCGACTCGAGGAATTCCGGCGAACGCGTGCATCGCCTTGTAGATGTCAGTCAATGGTCGAGATTAGTCATTGGCGGCATAGAAGGAGGTCAATTGTACCACAATGAAATGAAACGTCCCCCAGCATATACCGAAACCGCCGATATCGAGGCGGACGTTGCGGGTTGCGTCTCAGCGCACCTTGTTGCCAACCCAAACATCGCTGCATTTTTGTTGGAGTGCACGGCTTTCCCGCCCATCTCGCCCGCGATCCGTCGGATGACGAACCTGCCTGTTTACGACATCGCGGGCCTCTGCCGGATGATGATGGAGTCTGTCGCTCATAATGTAGCGCATATCTGAACGAGATAGCACAGGCATCATGATGGCGCGAAGATGGGATCGTGCTAGCGAATGCAGGTTTAACGCTTGAAGGCCATTGCGATCGCGGGCGGACCGCATTGTGGCCATCGCTGCGACGACGGACCCATATTGAAAGCTGGATTCAGTGCCTCGCGCCGGCTATCGATTGCGCTGCTATCGGCGAGGCGACTCGAGCTGAACTTGCCTCCGCCGCAGGCGCAGTATGGTCCTGAACCATGTTCGCGACCGCCAGCGTTATGCATTGCGCAACTGTGACAGCATGCCCATCCAAAACCAATGCCTCATGGCGAAGGACTAGTTGTGCGGGGCTCAACCCTTCCGCTCTTCGGTTTCAAGGTCGTTGATTTCGGCCAGTACATCGCCGGCCTCGCAGTGGCGATGATCCTCGCCGATCTTGGCGCTACCGTCCATCGACCCCCCATCCGGCCCGCTCTGGGACAGCCCCGCCAATGCGACCCTTGAGCGAAACAAGCTGATTATTTCGGTCGACTTAAAAACTGAGGAAGGCTTATCGCAAGCGCAAACACGTTGATCGCCGACGCGGATATCGTCATCGAGAATTTCCGCCCGGGAGCGTTGAGCCGCCTCGGGATCGGCTTCAGGGTTTTGCGCAAGGCTCGCCCAGCCCTGATTACCGTTTCCATTCCCGGCTTTGCTTCCAACGGTCAACTCCGTCGCGAGTGGCGTGCCTTTGAGGCCGTCATCGTGGCGTCCTCCGGCTTATTCACCGACATGGGGGTTGAATCGTGTGTTGAGGGGTATCGACCCGTCCTTCTCGCCGCTACCTCTGGCATCGGACTACGGTACGATGCTGGCTGTTTCGGCTACTGTGCTGGCGCTTCAGGCGCGGGAACGCAGCGGAATCGGCGACCAGATCGAGGTGCCTCTTGCATGCGCGGTCATGGAGGGGCTCGCATATAACTCTATTAGCATTGACCAGCTTCCGCATCGCTACAAGTCGCACCGGGAGCGAGAGATCGCCCGACGGCGCGAAGTGGGATGTCGATGACTCTCTCCTACGAGCAGACGCAGGAGCTTCTTGATCCATTTGCTCGCAACTACAAATGCAACACGGGCGCATGTTCTTCGTCCTCTGCTCGACACACAAGCATCATACCAGGCGCTGTTTGCAGGTGCTGGGCTTGTACGACGAGCTTTTAGCGAAGGGCTTATAGAGGAGTCGACTACCAATATTTCGGTGCGCGACTGGCGATCTGATGTCTCGCTCGGTGCGTCTCCCTTGACGAAATCATGGGCAGACAAGATCGCCGCACGAATGAACGCCGTCTTTGTACCCGCATCGCAACGGAATGGGACCGCATTTTCGGATGGGCGAATCTCCGCCGCAGCGTTGGCTGCAGGAGTGGATCAGAGACGATCACGCAGAACGCGCGGGCCTGATGATCAAGGTCGATGATCCGGAGTATGGACGGATGGTTCAGCCTGGACCTGTAGTGTGGCTGGAGGACGGGGAACCGATGCTGAGCCCCTCGCCACGAAAATGGGTAGCCTTCGATCAGGCCGTCGAAGTATTCTCGGCGCTACCTGCTAGGCAGTTGCCACGCAAGGCTGACACGTCGGCGGGGTGGCTCGACCGTGTGCGCGTTCTCGATCTAAGCAATGTCATCGCCGGGCGTCAGCGTGCTATCTCGCTCGTTTCAGGGCTGAGATGATCAAAATCGACTCGGCCAGCCCGCTTTTCGACAGCTCGATAACAGTGATCTGCGGCATGACTCACATGCGCGGCAAGCACTCGGTTCTGCTGGACATCGAGTCATCGTCTGGCTGAAAGGCTTTCGAGAGGCTCGTGAAGTCTGTTGACGTTGAAATCTGGAATGCGACTGATCGCCAGGTCGAACGCATGGGGCATGATTCCAAGAGCCTTAAAGCACTCAATCCAGATGCGATCTTCTGCCAATTCGATTGCTTCGGCGGCATCCTCGCGGCCCAAGAAGCGATTATCTCGGTTATGAAAATTACGTTCAGGCAACGACAGGCAATATGCCGAGGGCCGGCGAATCCTCGGAAACACCTGAGGAATACGCGAACATCGGCACCAGTGACGTGATGGGCGGCTTCGGCGCGGCCCTCGGAGTTGCGGCGGCGTTGTATCAGAAGGCCAGGACCGGACAAGCTGGGCGAGCTCGCACGTCCCTGTCGGCACTCTCCGGTCTCTTGCAGATCCCGCTCTACTACGACTACACGGGCGTGGACCCTTCGATGAACCGGCTGGGATAGGTTCCAAGGGCGCGCGTTGATGTTCCGCACGTTATGCCACGAACTGTCATGACCGAGTCCGCCGCTTCTTCAAACCCTATTCACCGCCCGACAGGAGCGAGCCGTTCTTCTTGGAGCTGCGTAAAAGAGCAAGGAATGTCACAAAAGATGCAACCAGGAGGGCTGCATTGATTGCCACCGCATCAAGCATCAGGTCGCCGCGAAAACTGTTCTCGATCAGGAGCGCGCGCATCCCCTCGAACACGTAAGTCGGCGGCAGCGACCAGGCGACATATTGCAGCCAGGTGGGCAGCACGCTGACGGGATAATAGATGCAGGCGAGCGGCATGATCGCGAACATCAGCGTCCAGACGATGCTCTCGGCGCCCAGGCCGTTCCGCAACACCAGCCCCGAGACGAAGATGCCGACCGACCAGCTCGTGAAGATCAGATTGCAGAAGAACGCGATCAGCGGCACGCCCAGTGCATAAACGTTGAAGTGAAACAGGAACAGCGCGAGCAGCGTCATCGGGATGACGCCGATCGCGAGCCGGATCAGGCTCATCACCATGAGCGACAGCAGAAACTCGATCGACTTCAACGGGCTCATCATGAGATTTCCGATGTTGCGCGCCCACATCTCCTCGAGGAACGAGATCGAGAAGCCGAGCTGTCCGCGGAACAGGATGTCCCACAAGATGACGGCGCCGATCAGCGTGCCGCCGGCGCGCGCGAAGAAATTGGCGTTCTGCGAGATGTAGAGCTGGAGGAAGCCCCAGGTGATGACCTGGAGCGTCGGCCAGTACAGCAGCTCGAGCAGCCGCGGCCAGGACGACATCAAGAGATACCAGTAGCGCAGGATCATCGCTCCGATGCGTTGCACGGAGATGCCGCGAAGAAGGGACATTTCAGTCATCGTTGCACCGCATAACCAGGATGGAGCGAAGCGCAATCAGGGAATCCTGCAAGAAGCGACGAAGTCCCCGGATTACGCTGCACTCCATCCGGGCTTCGGCTAGTGCCATAACATAGGGGCTCGCTTTTCGCCTCGCTCGCAATGGCGAAAGAAACGCCCCTACCCCGCTCATCGCGCCACCTCCTGCGCGCGGTTGACCCGGCCGCGCGCGACATCCAGGAACACCTCCTCCAGCGTAGTGCGGTTGTAGCGGGCCATGATGGCCTCGGGCGTATCGTCGTCCTCGATCCGGCCGCGCTTCATGATGATAACGCGGTCGCAGAGCCGCTCGACCTCGAGCATGTTGTGTGAGGCCAGCAGGATGGTGGCATTCTGCGCTTTGCGATAGGTCTCCAGGTGCGCCCGCACCCAGTCAGCCGTATCGGGATCGAGCGAGGCGGTCGGCTCGTCTAGCAGCAACAGCTCGGGCTGGTTGATCAGCGCCTTGGCGAGCGCGACGCGGGTCTTCTGCCCGGCCGAGAGCTTGCCGTTGGCGCGGTCGATGAAATCGTGGAGATCGAGATCGTCGGCGAGCTCAGCGATCCGATCGGAGAGGTTCTTCACCGCATAGAGCTTGCCGAACACGGTGAGGTTCTGACGCACCGTGAGCCGCATCGGCATGTCGACATAGGGGCTCTCGAAATTCATCCGCCCCAGCACATCGGCGCTCTGCTCCGGCATCCGATGCCCGAGCACCCGCACGCGGCCAGAGGTCGGCAGCACCAGGCCCATGATCATTGCGATGGTGGTGGTCTTGCCGGCGCCGTTGCCGCCAAGAAGCCCCGTGACGCTGCCGCGCGGAAGCGAAAAAGAGATGTCGTTCACCGCGCGCGTCTGCTTGTAGACCTTGACGAGGTGATCGACCGCGATGGCCGCGGACCGGGTGTGGTCTGTGAAAGCCAGCCGGTCTAAAGTCTTGTCATTCTGGGTTACGCGGGCCATTTTTTTACCCCTCGGCAGAAGAGCGCCCGATAAGCGACGATTGCTCGCCGCTCCGCACTCTGAATGCGCGCTGATTCGCTGAGGTCGCCTTGCTTCGAGAAGGTCCCGTCGGCGTGCAACACATCGGCCCGGCTGCCGCTGCGCGCCGAGAATGATGGCGATCCCTTGTTGACACTGACGATCGGAAGCGGCACCAGCTTTCTAAATCGAGTAGCAAATCGCTCTTGCTGGGCGTCATCGCGATCACCTTGGTCGAAAAGATTAGTTTGCGCTCGAACAGCAGGCTCTTGATTGAAGCGATCGTCTGAGCTGAAAGATCGCTTGCGAGATCGATGTACGGATTTTGGAGTCAGGGCGCGCTGCGCGTTTGATGACGTCCATTCCCGTACACCTTACCAATTAAGCCCATTTCAGTGATAGTGGCGTTGAAGGCCTCTATCTTCGTCAAACATCGAATCCAGTTGCAAGATCAACGGGAACGCGCAGGGAAACGGCTAGTTCGTTCCATTTCGATAAGATCTATGGAGCTGGCCAGCGCTCCTTGCGCCGCTGCAGCACCATATGGAATCGATTGAAGGTCTATCATTTGAGCTTTCTTCAGTTGCAGACACAATTTCGCTCCTCCCAAGATTCGGTCCTCCTAAAAAGGTACGAAGCGCCTAGCCGTTGGCGCGAGACTGGCACTACACACGCACACCCTGGTGTAGGCAGATGATCTCCAGCAAGCACCGTGCCAGCCGCGCAACAGCGATACGCCTCGGCTGGATTACGGCCAAGGCCGCGTGATCGTCAGTATCCGTCCAGCTAAAGCCGAAACGAGCGCTCTGACGGTTCTAATATACGGCAGCCCTGGCTTGAGACAGCAATAGCAGCCGGCTAGCTCGCTCGAAAGGCATCTGGCGACAAGCAGGCGCTCGCAAGAGCATCAGCACGCCATTGCCCGGGCTTTGGCTCAACATCGGAGGCCGGCTAGAACGCGACAAAGGGAGCTTAGAAGGACGCTTGCCTCGGTTCGACTAGCGCGATCGCGGCACGTCCAATTCCTTACAGCGGAACAGATCCTGTAGGATTCAACACACCAGCGCTTTGACGCGATTCGGCCGTTTTAAGACTGAAATTAGGGTTTAATGTGCCAACCGTTGTCACAGCGCCCCTCCTCTAAAAAATGCGGCAACGTTGGGCAGGGGCTGCGTGCTTATCGACGAAAGCATGTAAAAGACGCTCACCCGCCGCATTCGCTTGCGAGTTATTTTAATAGCCCTTCAAGATCCCACGGCCCCTCACCGACAGCTCTCCAACTTCGCCGATGGCGGTGGCGCTACCGTCATCGTTGACCAACCGCAGTTCCCGAAATGGGGAGCGAATCCCGAGACATCCTGTGTCATCCATCTCTTCGATGTCGAAAGGCATTTGTGTGCCGTATCCGATTTCCGTCATCTCGTAGGGATAGTGGGCGCGCACGCCAAGCAGCTCCCGGAATCGGCGCACAGTTTCAGCACTCCAGCCGTCGTACTGCGAGACCTGCTTCAGGCACCTAAGTATGTCCTCGGCCGCTTCCGCTATCTGCCTGGATAACGCACACCACTTGATGCGGTATTCCTTGATCCAATCTAGAAGTCGCGACGAGTTCATTTGCTGAGCTATGTACAAAGTCCTCCCTTGTCGATATGACTTCAAAAGAATACTTGGCCAATAACCATAGGATGGGGACGACCAACTCAGATATCTCTTGTATGGCTGATGATCCAAGTAGGCAGATGCGTACGCACACGCCCTCCATCAGTCGTGCCTCAACATGACCCCTTGGGAAAGCCCGTTGTCCCCGACGTGTGCAGGATCAACAGCAGGTCATCGGGGCAAACATCTGTTTCCATCGGCGCATCCTCGATGCCCCCGAGCACCTCATGCAGGTTAGTAGCAGTCGCGGATGGCTGTCCGACAACTATCACCCGCTGTATAGAAAGACCTTGGGGCCAAGGCGTCATCGCGGAGAACACTGGCCAAGCGGATTCGTCCACGATGACAAACTTCGCCTGAGTATCACTGAGAACGAATTCGACCTCCCTCGGTGTATAGTAGATGTCGATCGGGACCATCACCGCACCGAGCTTTGCAATCGCGAACAACAGAATCGGAAACTCGATGCGATTGGGCAGCATCATTCCGATGCGATCGCCTTTTCTCACTCCGAACCAACGCAGCGCACGTGCATATCGGTTCGACCTGCGTTCCATCTCGGAATAGCTCGCGCTCTCGTCGCGCTCGAATATGTCGACCGCGACTATCGAGCCATGCGTTTGCGCCGCATTGCAACCAGCCGTCCAATCGTGATGGTTTCGTACCCGGATTCCAGCACCTCCAGCCTGAGCAAGGCATTTGTGACGCGTTCCCGCAACTGGCTTGATGTTACACTTCTGGACGTCATCGCATAATCCTTCGGCTCAGTGATAAGAAATCGTTCGTCGACGCGTGAGATCGAGATATGGAATTATGCCAATCGACTCGCGTCCCTCCAGTTGCTATCACTTGGGCGCGGCGTACCCATGTTCATCGCGGCGTGCCCAGGGTGGTGAGCTGCGTGCTGGCTACGAACTCACTATTCGTACCAAGCCAGTAACAAGGATATAGGGAACGGGCCGCCGCGAGGAAAGTTTCGCGCCAGGTGGATGCAAGGCTGCATCAACATCGCCGGCTGGTTGGCAATGCTGTTCACGCAAGACTTGTCGCCACCGACTTTTCAGGACCATGATGGCCGGTGGATGCGCACATGGCGCGAGCGCCTTCAACGTCTAAAACACGAAGGTGTGAGAGACCTTGACAACCGCTACAATGGCCCCAACGGCGAACCGAAGGACCCGAGGCCGATTGCGACCGAGCGGATTAAAGGTTCCGACATTCGTCATCGACGGCTGGCGCGACTACTACCCTCAAGCGATGGTGGATGCATATCGGGTCTGATAGGCCCATGGCTGCATCAGTTTCCCGACGTGTCAAGGCGGCCGCCGATCGACTTCTTGCACCAACTGCGACGCTTTTTCGACCGCTGGCTCAAGTGCGAGGAGAACGGCGTTGCGGATGAACCGCAGGTCGCGCTGTACGTACAAGGGGCCGAGCCGCTCGCGACAACCGCCGCTCACGCGCCGTTTGAGCAGTGCCAAGCTCCGTCAAACTGCTGCCATCGAGAACGTCGACTATCGTACCGCCCGTGGTCTCGACCGCTCACTTAACCGGCACCGGCAAGTCCTGGCTTGCCTGTGCGCTCGGCAACAAAGCCTGCCGCGACGGCTTCTCCGTGCTCTACAAGCGGGCATCCCGCCTGTTCGCCGATCTCACCCAGGCGCGCGGCGAAGGCCGTCTGGCCCGCGCTGATCGCCGCGCTCCAGCGCGTCAATCTCCTCATCCTCGGCGACTGGGGACCCGAACCGCTCACCGCCGACCAGCGCCGTGATCTACTCGAGATCGTCGACGATCGCTACGACAAGGGATCCTTGTTGATCACAAGTCAGGTCCCCGTGTCGCAATGGCACGCGATGCGATTTTGGACCGCATCATTCACAATGCGCACCCCATCGAGCTCAAAGGCGACAGTCTGCGGCGCCGGCGTACACTTCGATACGCTTTCTCAATGGTCGTCTTATGTCGTCCGAATGGTCGTCCATTGTGAGCACCCTTGCAGAAGATGATTCTTCTGGCGGTGCTTCCAACATCGCGCAGAGACAATCTAAAGGGCCGCGGCGCTACGCTTACAGTGCAACGGCGCATGGACCGACTGGAAGCGCATTCCCCTCGAGTTCTGGACAGCCGAATGGCGCAAAAACAACTCGTGCTGCCGAGTTTCGCAAGTTCCTCGACGAGATCTAGGCCGCCGCCCGGCGCCAACTCGATGTCGACATCTCGTTATGGACAACTACGTCACTAGAACCCCACTCATCCAGATGGCTGGCTAAAAGGCGGCGTTGGCACGATGCACGTGACCCCGACCAGTTCGTCATGGCTCAATCCGATCGAGCGCTTCTTACCGACGAGAAGATCAGGGGCGGCGTCTATCGCAGCGTCGCCAGCCCTCAGGGCTGAGATCACTTCGTTCATCGACCGACACAGCGCCGATCCCAAACCCCTTCCGATGGTCCAAGTCAGCCGATTGATATCCTTGCTTCCATCGAACGCTTCTGCCAATATAATGCCCCAGCAAAACACGACGCGACGTTGCGAACTTCGGGTTCAGGACACCAGTTACTGGATAACCCCGAAATGGGGCGCCGGCCTTGGCGCGGAAGTCCACTTACGCCAATTCAACGCGCCCTTACCTCGTCTTGTGAACGATTGTGGCTCATTGCAATTCCATATGGCAGGGCCTCACGCGCTCCTCCGGGGACGAGACGCCCAAACACACTTTCAAGAACGCGTGCTGCGGATAGCACCGTCATGTCCTTGTAGCGCGCACCGACCAATTGGAGGCCCACGGGAAGGCCGTTGCCATTTAGTCCACAGGGCAGAGAAGCTGCTGGTTGCTGCGTGAGGTTGAAAGGGGTGACGAAAGCCGCCCAATCTGGACGGTTAGGTGGCCGATCGAGTCCGACGGGGAAAGGTGTAACCGACATCGTTGGCGAGATCAGGAGGTCATAGTCCTCATGAAACGCCGCCATCTTGGCAGTAAGTTCGGCGCGGGCGTCTTGAGCGTCTTGATATTGGGAAAGAGTAACAGCGAAGCCTTCTTCAGCCCACTGCACAAAGGCCGGGTCGAGCAGGCTTCGTTGCTCATTGTTCAGTCGGCTAAGCAGCCGTGCAGCACCCGCATAAAAAAATGTTGAGATTACTTCCCTGGGGTCTTCGAAGCCGGGGCTTGTCTCGGTTATGTCTGCGCCAAGCGACTCGATTTTACGGGCGGCGGCATCAGTAACGTTCAGAACGTCTTCCGAGACATCCACGTACCCGAAGTTTCGGCTATAGGCTACTCTCAGGCCTTTTAATGTCGATGTGAAAGGGACCTCACCAAATGGATATTCCGGACCGTCATAACCGTCCCTCGCATCCTTTTGGGCGAGAACTCTCATCATGAGACCCGCGTCGGCTACCGTACGAGTGATCGGCCCGACATGCGAGAGCGTCGTAAATGCGCTTGCCGGCCACTGGGGGACATACCCGAAGGTTGGTTTGAAGCCGAAGGTGCCTGTGAAGCTTGCGGGCGTCCGTATAGATCCGCCGCCGTCGCTTCCCAGATGGAGAAACCCAAGGTTTAGCGCCGCGGCAACCGCCGCTCCACCGGACGACCCACCTGGCGTGAGGTCCGGATTCCAAGGGTTACGAGTTATTCCGTAAAGTGGACTATCTGTCACACTTTTCCAGCCAAATTCCGGAGTAGTGGTCTTTCCCAGAAAGACAGCCCCCGCCTCTCGCAGACGCGCAGCGGGCGGAGCATCAACATCCCACGGCCCGTCTTCGCTGGTTGCCTTCGATCCCCAGCGTGTGGGCATTCCGCGACTCAGTGTGACGTCCTTTAAAGTTACCGGCACTCCGTCGAGCAAGCCGATCGGCACGCCTTGCATCCACCGGGCCTCTGAGAGACGTGCTTGGGCTTTTGCCTGCTCAAAGTCGATGAAGCAGAACGCGTTGAACTTGGGATTTAGTTTTTCGATGCGCTGCAAGCAGTCATCGATCACCTCAACGGGGGACAAGTCCCGGCTCTTATAGAGGGCAAGACAGTCTAGTGCCGTAAGATCTGCAATCAGCGCTGCCGGTTTCCTGGACATTTTGTTCTTCCTGCCTTCTCATTGTTGTGGTGGAGCTAACGGTCACGTGGCGCGCGGAGAGAGGTGAGCCATTCATAGCACTGTACTTCACTTCAAACGCTGGTTTCGCGCACATAGATCTCAATGCGCGACTAAATCCGGCGTGGCGAGCAACATGTAGAGCGCAGTGATAGCGCATGGATTATGAATTCGTGCAGCCAAGCATTGTACCACTTGCGGATGGGTCTCGGTGCTCACGCCAAAGCGTTTCGCCAGGCACGCCCGTGGGCTCGGTCGAGCGGGCAATCTCGCTCCGAACGGGCTGGAGTGGTGCGGGCGCATGAATGTTCATCACGTCCTCCTGCGGCCAGGAGACGGACGGATGTGCGGCTCGACAATGAAGCTGAGAGCTTCTCACCAAGATTGTCGCGCTACAGGCGCAAGCGCGGCGCCGACGACTGCCAGGATCACAGCAGCCGGCCGCACACGCCGCCCTGGAAAGCCACGGACGAGGAGCGGGCCAGCATCTGCGCCCTGCGCCAGACCACCGGTTTTCCGCTCGATGACCTCACCTTTGTGGTCACCCGCTTCCTGCCGCATCTCAACCGCGATGCTGTCTACCGCATCTTCAAGGCTGAGGGGCTGGGTCGCCTGCCGCCGGCGCAGCAGCGCCAGCGCAAGAGCCGCACGTTCAAGGACCACGATATCAGCTTCGTGCACATGGGCATCAACCACGTGCCCAAGCTGCAGACCGCGAATGGCGAGAGCCGCAAGCGCTTCCTCTATGTCGCCATCGATCGCTGCTCCCCTTGGATGCACCTGGCCGTCTATGATGACGAGCTGGCCACCAGCGCGTTCGCCTTCGTCCAAGCGACGGTCCGCGCGTTTTCCTTCAAGGTCACGCATGTCCTGACGGACAGAGGATCCTGCTTTACGGCCAATGGCTTTGAAGAACGCCTGCCGCAAGCGGAAGGTGGTGCATCGCACGGCCAACCCCTACACACCGCAAAACCCACGGTCTTGTGGAGCGCTTCAACGGGCGGGTGCAGCGCGACGTGCTCGGCATCACCATCGATAGCCATCGTGATCTTGAGAGGCTGCTCAAGGGCTGCAGGCAGGCCTACAATCGGAGGCGCCATCGCGTGCTCAAGGGTGCTTCACCCGAAGCAGGTCGTGCACGGGCGCCTGACCGCCGAACCCAAACTCGCCAACCGGCGCTTCAAGCCGCCCGATCCAGGCGCCTTGCCCCAAGCTCTCCAAATCATCGCTCATGCCAAGGAGGTCTCGTATTTAGACACCTCGATGAAACTACTCTCGCAATTTCGAGCGAGTATTCTGAAACCCATTTCAGTTCCACGATTGAGAGACGATATCTGCAAGATAGCCCGAGTGCTTAAGAAGCTGTTCTCCATCGGGATCCAAGTCGGTGACCACTCACAAACTCTCTGATATCTCACCCGTTAGTTCAGCTGCTTCATGGGGGTTGATCCAACGTGAACTATTTTTGCCAAGAGCCAAGCGAGGGGTTCAACACATTTTGTGTCTGCCTTACCCGGGGCCTCAGGCACATGCTCCTCCTCCAATCGGCATACTTCGGCTGTCATACTGCCTCGAGGACGATGGAAATACCCTGCCTCACGCCGATACTTCATCGTCAAATTCAGGATCATAGCTTCGAAGAAGGTCGACCCCTCGGTAGGGAAGCAATCGCCTCCATGAAAACAATCGAAATACTTGTTCACTTTCTGGTCCCTAAGCTCGATTGTCGGTGACATCAGAAAGCTACTTTCTGCTCGATTTTCAGAACTTTCAGTGACGACAGTTCATCGAGATCGTCACAAAGACGACCGCCAAGTTGCTGTCGCACGGCTCATCTCCTGTCATGGAGTATACGACAAGCGTCGACCATGCCGGATGGCCGTGCTATTGCCAGTAGAGATCCATGTTGACGGGTGATAGCTCCGACTTGTCCTCTTGCGATCTCCTGGGGTCGATATGCCTCAGGCATGATGCCACCGGCCGTCGAGGTGATGAACACCTCGTCAGCGTCCTTGAGTTCAGCACGAGTGACATCAGCGGCCGTAACCAAGAGCTCGTTCTCGGCGCAAAGATCGAAGACAGTCCGGCGTGCGATACGCGGCAAGACATCAAAAACTGGTGTGTCCTCAAGGCTCCTTCCTTGACCACGAATGCGTTGAAGCCGGGCCCTTCCGCAATGTGCCCGTTCGTATCTAGGATGAGCGCCGTCTCCGCGTCCTTATTCGTAGGCATCAAAAAGGCCGTTCACGAAATCAAGCCAATGAAAGTTCTTGATTCTGGGATGGACCGATTTAGGCGGGATGCGGACCGTATCGCTGATTGCGACATGCAATCCTCTCTCCAGTTTCTCTTTGTTGACGACCCAAAGGGATAGCAAACGCGATGAAGCGGTTGTCCGCTTGACGCGGAGCCCGGATGAACGTCGGTGATGAGCCGCGCGTGCAGATCATCATCACGCATGCCTTGTGCCCCGACAAAGCGACACAATTGTTGAAGATTAACGCGATTTGTTCACGATCATAGCTCAGCTTCATTCGCAGACGTTTGACACCCCAATCGGTCAAGATGCAAGTCCAGCCGGAAGAACTTTCCGTTCCGGACATGGACCGTGTCGTAGGTCGCATCGGAGTGTAGAAAGCCCCAATCGAGCACCGAGATCTTAGCTCGGACATCCGCACGTATTGCCCATCCATGAACGCGCCCCCGGGTGGATAACGCCGTCGATCAACGTTATGCTCATCGACCACCAAAGGCGGCGCGGCTGAGCGCTGTGTCATGAGGGAGTCACGTTCTATCTTTCCATCCCGGCTACTTGCTCGCTCATTTGCCGTGCCCGGCATTCGTGTAGGGCGGTGCGCACGAGATGTTCAATCGGGTCAAAGCGTCAGTGGCTGTGCCATAGGAGTGAGCGAATTGGACGCCATAGCCGTCGGAGCCGAGATGTCTGTGCCCGGGGCGCGCAAATGGCAGGCCACGAGGCGCCCGTCTTCTATCGGCACCAAAGGCGGCTCTTCGATCCGGCAACGCTCGACCGCGAGCGGACAGCGCGGATGGAAGGCGCACCCGCTCGGCGGATTGATAGCACTTGGCACCTCGCCGTGCACGGGCACTTCCAGCCGGATCCGGGTGGGGTCCGGCACAGGTGCGGCCGCGATCAGCGCTTCCGTATAGGGATGAACGGGCTTTGCAAAGAGCGCCTCGCACGGAGCGAGCTCCACGATCCGGCCCAAATACATGACCGCGACGCGATGGCCGATATGCTCCACCACGCTCAGGTCATGCGAGATGAAGACGAAGGCGATGCCTGTCTGCTGCTGGAGATCCAGAAGCAGGTTCAGGATCTGGGCCTGCACGGAAACATCAAGGGCCGAGACCGCCTCGTCGGCGATGATGAGTGATGGCTTAAGTGCCAGCGCACGGGCGATGCCGAGCCGCTGCCGCTGCCCGCCTGACAACTCGGACGGGATCCTGTGCATCATTTCGGGCGACATCCCAACCTTACGGAGAAGATCCGCCGCAAGCGCTTGGCGCTGCTTGACGCTGAGGCGCTCGAAGTTCTCTGCGGGCTCAGTAATAATCTGCTCAGCCTTGAGGCGCGGATTCAATGACGAGTAAGGATCCTGAAAGACCATCTGCATCCGCCGGCGCCAATCTCGAAGCGGATTTTTCTTGAGGCCCGCAATATCGGTACCCTCGATAAGCACACGCCCGGCTGTCGGCTGCACGAGACGCATCAAGAGGCGCGCAACTGTCGACTTGCCGCAGCCAGATTCGCCGACAATGCACAGCGTTTCGCCAGCCTCGACCGAAAAAGATACATCGGTGACCGCCCGCACCACCGGGACGGTCTTCTTCAGGAAACCCGTACCGAGCCGATAATGCTTGGTCAGGTTCTCGACTTTCAGCAGAGGGCCGCTCATGCGCCTACTAGCTCCTCGGCGCGCCAGCAAGCCGCCGCGTGGCCCGCCCCAACATCACGCAGAACAGGTGTCTGCTCATGGCAAATGCCGTCCGCGAACGGGCAGCGCGGCGCGAAGCTGCACCCGACGGTGGGCTCGCGCAGGCTTGGCACGATGCCGGGAATTTCCGGAAGGCGCTGCCGGCGGCCGTGCCGCGGATCAGGCACCGAGCGCATGAGGGCCTGGGTATAGGGATGCGCGGGTCGCGCGAACAGATCAATCACGGACGCTTGCTCGACGATGCCGCCAGCATACATGACGATGACACGTTGGCATGTCTCGGCGACGACGCCCAGGTCATGCGTGATGAACATCACGGCGGTTCCCGTGCGCTCTTTCAGATCGACGATCAGCCGCAGGATCTGCGCCTGGATCGTGACGTCGAGCGCGGTCGTTGGCTCGTCGGCAATCAAGAGCTCCGGTGAGCAGGCGAGCGCCATGGCGATCATGACACGCTGGCGCATGCCGCCGGACACCTCGTGGGGATAGTTGCCAACGCGACGCTCGGGATCCGCGATGCTGACGAGCCAGAGCATCTCTTGGGCCCTCGCCATCGCATCTGATCGGGAAGCTTTGGTGTGGATCTGCACCGCCTCGGCGATTTGGTAACCAACAGTGTAGACCGGATTGAGGCTCGTCATGGGCTCCTGGAAGATCATGGCGATTCGGTCACCGCGGATCTGTCGCATCTCTCGTTCGGATAGCTTCAACAGGTCACGTCCGTGAAAAAGAATCTCGCCGCGGACGCTCTTGGCGCTTCGCTTCGGCAGGAGGCGAAGAATGGAAAGGGCTGTGACACTTTTCCCGCATCCGGATTCGCCGACAACGCCAAGGGTTTCGCCACTCTTTACCTGGAAGCTGATGCCGCCCAATGCGCGGGTGACGCTTTCCTCGCCATAAAAGTGTGTCTCCAGGCCCCGAACATCAAGGAGCACGTCATCCCCGATGGGTTCTTGCATTTGCATGTCAGACTCTGCGTTTTGCACGCGGATCAAACAGGTCGCGCAAGCCATCGCCGAGCAGGTTGACGGTAAGAACCGTGATGACGAGACAGATCCCGGGGGCGAAGACCGTTAATGGCGCGACAGCGAGATAGAAGCTTGAACTTGAGATCATGTTGCCCCAACTGGGGATCTCGGTCGGCACGCCGACGCCGAGGAAACTTAGTCCGGCCTCTGTCAGAATCGCACTCGCGCAGACGTTGGCGCTCTGCACCACCAGGGGCGGAATGGTGCTCGGGATGATATGCCGTCGCAGCACCTTCGGCAGGCGCGCCCCGCCGCAGAGCGCGGCCTCCACATAGGGACGCGTGCGGACACTCAGTACCACCGAACGAACTAGCCGCGTAACACTTGGGATCGAAGGGATAGTGATTGCGACGATGAGAATACCGATCCCTGCGCCTGTCAGGGAAATAAGGGCGATCGCAAGCAGAATGGTCGGGATCGCCATCAGGCCGTCCATGATCCGCATGACAATGTTGTCGAAGCTGCGACTGTAGCCGGCGATGACACCGATCAATAGACCGCCCAATGCAGCGCTCGCCGCACACGTCAGTCCCACCATGAGCGAGATTCGCGCACCGAACATCGTTCGCGCAAACACATCGCGGCCCAGATTGTCGCTCCCAAACCACATCTCGGTCGAAGGCGATTCTAGCCGTTTGAATGGATCCATGTTCAGCGGATCGTTGGCGTAAAGCGGAGCAGCGAGTGCCAGTATGACCCACAGCGCCAAGAGGCCACCACCTATAAAGACCAGCGGATGCCGCCTTGCGAAACGCTGAAGGCCAAATGGCCACCGCCGCAACGTCACCGACAGGGATTCAGCCGAAGCGGACAAAAATGTCATGTTAATACCGAATACGCGGATCGATCAGAGTGTAAGCGAGATCGACCGCGAGATTGATCAAAACGTACAGGCTCGAAGCGAGGATAAGCACGCCTTGAATAATGGGATAGTCACGATTGTTGATCGCATCGACGACCAACCGGCCGATACCAGGAATGTTGAACACGGTTTCCGTGATGACGACGCCAGAAAGTAGATATGCGAAACTTATGCCGATCACGGTGAGGATCGGGACACCCGCATTCTTCAGGGCGTGGTGAAAGAGCATGGAATATGAAGACGCGCCCTTGGCAGCGGCCGTTCGCATATAGTCTTCTGAAAGAACTTCGAGCATGCTCGCACGCGTGATCCGGGAGAAGTAAGCAATATAGGGGAAACTCAAGGCCACGGTCGGCAGGATCAGGTGCACAAACCAGCGCCCGAGACCGTGGTTAATCGGCTGGTATCCCTGGACCGGCAGCCAGCGCACGTTGATGGTGAACCAGTAAATAAGAAAATATCCGACGACAAACACCGGGACAGAAAAGCCAAGCGCTGCAAAGGCTGCGAGACCGCGGTCGAAGACGCCGCCGACACGCCATGCAGCCCCCATGCCAAAAATGACCCCCGTCGGGACCGAAAGAATCATCGTCAAGATCGAAAGGGAAAGGGTGGGCTCCAACCGCTGCGAAATGAGGAGGAGAACCGGTCGCCCCGTGAAGATTGAAGCCCCGAAATCGCCGCCGAGAATGCCCAGCGCCCAATGTAAGAACTGGACCGGCAGGGGATCGTTCAGTCCCAGCTGTTCGCGGATGCTCGCGATCATCTGCGGTGTCGCCGCATCGCCGGCGATGATGGCCGCCGGGTCGCCAGGCGACAGCCTGAGAAGCAAAAAGATGAAAGTGCCGACCATCGCCATGACGGCAATGGTCGAGAGCATCCTGCCGAGGATGTAAGCGGCCATTGTGCGCTTAGGCCTTCTGCATGTTCCACATCGGGAGAGCACTCGGCATCCCGATGAGGCCGGTCAGCGTCTTGCGGCGCGCGGTTGGGTAGACAACTTGACCCAGCAGAACGGTCGGGACAAAGTCCCACCATACTTGTTGCATCGTGCGGGCCAGCGCCTGGCGTTCGGTGAGGGTTGCGGCATCCGCCCATTGGGCCCGAAGGGCCTCGTATTCGTCGCTCTTCGGCCAGCCAAAGTACCCCTTGTCGCCATCCGCGGCGAGCCAGGGCGCGCCGACCGGGTCGCTGAGAGTCGAATTGGGCACACTCGTGATAAAGATGCTCCAGCCGCCTTCCTCAACGGCGCCCTTGTTCGTCCGGCGCGTCACAACCCCGCCCCAGTCACTCGGCGCAAGTTCGGCGTTAACCCCGATCTTCCGTAGTGCGCCCGCCAGGAACTGCGCGGCATTGCTGGTCAACGCGAAGTTCGTGGGTTGGAGGATGACGACCTTCTCACCGGCATATCCAGCCTCCTTGAACAACTGCTTGGCCTTGTCCGGATAGCCGCCCTTGTTGTACCATCCTGTATTCTCAGCGTTGGAATAGAGCGTGTCGTTTCCAAACATCGAAGTAACGGTGTTGGAGTATTTTGGGTCGGGAGCGAAAATGCGAGAGACCGCCTCCTGATCAACCAGGTGAAGCAGCGCCTGGCGGGCCTTCACGTTATCGAACGGCTTTTGCAGACAGTTCGGGCGCAGAATATTAACCCAACCCTTCTTGTCCAGAACTTGGAGCGCGAGATTGGGATCGCTCTCGACTGCCGGGTAAAGATCGGCGAGCGGGGCTTCAACGAAATCAACCTCACCCGCTCGCAAGGCCGCGAAAGCCGTCTGCGGATTGGCAATGTTCTCCCAGATGACACGATCGACGTTGACGATCTTCCCGCCGGCGAATCCGTCGGGCGGCTCGCGGCGCGGCACGTATTTCTCATTGCGGTCGTAGGTGAAGCTCGCCCCCGGCTTGGCCAGTGTTTCGTTGAACTTAAACGGCCCCGATCCAATGTTCACGGTCACCTGCTCGGTCGCGGGACGACTTGCGTCCTTCTCCCGCATGATGAACAGGAAGGGGTTTGACAAACTCGCCAGCAGATCAATCAGCAGCCCCAGCGGTTCCTTGAGCTCGATCGTGAAGGTTTTATCGTCCTTCTTCGAGATATCCTTAGCTCGTGCCATGATCAGTTTGCCGCCGGGAGTGACCCGGGCCCACCGACGGATGGAGGTGACACAATCCACCGCAGTAACGGGCGTACCATCATGCCAAGCGAGGCCATCCCGGAGCTCAAACGTATAGGTTTTCTTGTCGTCGGAAACGCTCCATTTGTCCACCATTTGTGGCTGCGGTGTAAGTTTGGAGTCCAGCGCGAACAGCGTATCGTAGATCGCGTAGCCATGATCGCCGGTGATGCTAGCTGTCGTAAAGATCGGATCGAAGACTCGAAGGTCACCCGCCATGACCATTCGGACGGTCCGGGCGGCGGTAGGTCCAGTCTGCGCCCGTATGACCGATGGCAACGATACCGCTGTGCCGACCGCCAGGGTTGTCTTGATGAGGTCGCGTCGAGAGATTGTCATGTTCCGTTCTCCCCTAGAGTCGATCGCGCGGCGGATCCGCGTCTTATTGTCGAACACTAGACCCGGGAACTTTGCTGCCTTGCCACCTCTTGACGATATAGAGGTTGCTTGCAGCTTTACGGCAATTCCACCGGACGAAATGAGGACTTTCGTACTTTTTGTGAAGATTCTGCCGAATCTTGCATCCACTATCGACCGGATGCTGCGCCCGTCCGCGGCCAACAAAACGATCCGGGCCCGCTTTCAAATCGCGCTGCATTGTTACCGGACCGGCAACTTGCCTCAAGCAACTTGCGATCTTTCTTCGAAGCATAGACTTCTCTTGCTGATCCCGATATTGAATCACGACTCACGTTATGAAACGTGGTGACTCCAGGCCCGCGAGTACGCAATTCTCTGAAGAGCGTGAGTGGGTTCACAAAAAGTCTATCCACCACGTGGGCGCTTTAACACCTTCCACTCCGCCGAACGTCAAACCCTTCAGGTGCCCTTGCTATCCACCCTCGGCCAATGTGCCGCAGGATCGACTGGCGGCGGGACAAGAGCTCGCGCAACGCGCACAGAACTGGAAACGTGCGTGCGCGCCTGGTACGTTTGCAGCGCGGCCTGCACACGGCATCCATGTCGGCGGCGCCGCTGTCTTGGCGCGCATTGCCACCGTGCAATTGCCGATGCATGTCCGTTCATAGCCGCGGCCTACCAACGGTGAAGCGCACGTTGGCTTCAACTGGCAGGCTTCCCATCTAGAGCTCCGACCGCCAGCATTCGATCCATCAGCGGCTCCGAGCGCGATGGTGTGATCGGCCTGCGGCTCGCCTTCGGCCATGCGGATCGCGAGCTCCGTGAGCGCGACGCCAAGGTTGATCTGGCTCACGGCGATATCGTTCTTGCGGCTGTCCAGCGATACCGACTCGATGATGCCGTCACCGCGTGATTGGTCGCCGTTTAGGCACACGAACGTTCCCACGGATTTTACTATCACGAGCGCTCCTAAGCGCGTAGTCCGCTGCGCGGGGAAATCGCGAGCATCCGCTCGCCGCCGTTCAATTCAGGAGCGACTTGCTCGAGCGGCTCCCTGCGACGTCCGGCGACTCTGACTTTCCATGCGTCGGCCAGAAATGCGAGCGCCGCCGCTTTGCGTAGACCGACCAGCGCCGCGATTTACTTCCTCATTGCAGCGAGTTAACCCGACCTTGTTCTTTGACGATCAGTCGGATGTGATCGCCGCTTTGCAAATGGATGACAAGAGAGAGCGTGTCGTCCACAATATCGACCACAATCTCGACCACTGAGCGAATGATCTTCTTACGCGTCTCGACAGAGGCTCCTGGGCTATTCCATGCCCGAGTGAGGTCTTTCCCGAGTGCCGTCGGTTCGCGAGCTTCCACCAGCAGAGGAACGCCTTGCTCGATCGCCGCGGATGGTAACGGTCTCAGACTTTGATAGCGCATCGCGGCCATTGGTCATCAGGCGGGCGATGGTTCTGGCAGACGGCCCGCGCTGTAGACTTTGAGCATCGGGCGTTTCGGCGCGCCGACGGCGTGTCGTCCACTCTCTAACAACTCGCCGAGAGCCCCTAAAGCCTAGCACCTTAAGGCGACGCCACAGGTCGGCTCCATTATAATTGCCTGGGCGTCGAGCCATGGCAGATGGTGCTCGAGTGAGCTCTCGCGCACCCTGAACACATCCGTTCGCTGAACTCGCAGAACTTTGCGGACGAGGCCCCGGCTATGTCCCGTAAGTCGCACGATCTCCTTTATGGAGACACCCGTCTCAGCCTGTCTGAAGATTGCCGCATTCGTGTCCTCACTTGGTAGATAGACTTCGTACTGGATGCGCTCGGCGGCGGTCAACAAGGCAGGCTCAATTGTGGCGGCGCCGACCGCCACACGAACCTGGCGCATGGATTTGCGGACCGCATCGAGGAAGGCGTGGCTGGCGTTCTCCATCAAATGCTAGCGGTCAGCAACCTCGGTGGCCTGCGGGAGCGCCTTGGCTACAGCACGGGCGTAACCACCGCCGCGATCGCGCGCGATCACAGCAATTTGCGGCTGCCCCGCGAGCCAAGCCTGTGCCGTAGCGGGCTCTCTGTCGGACAACAGGGCGATCGGTCGTCGCCGCTCGAGGTCGCAGATGATTGTTCCGTAGCGCTGATTGCGCTGCCAGGCCCAGTCGTCGATACCGATCACGCTCGGCACAGCAAAGGGCTGGCAACCGCGCCTTCGCACGACCCGAAGTAATGTATCGTTGCTCACGGGCAGCATAAGTCGACGGGGAAAACTTGCGGCCGGGGCGGCCACCCAAGGCAAGCCCAAGGTGATGGACCAGAAGATCCAGCCGCGCCGTTCGCCGCGCCCACGGCGCCAGAGCCCCGTCATCGAACCGCTCGGTGAAAATACGTCGACTGCACATAACGGTGACGCAGCGAAAGCGACGCGCCACGACCACCAGGCGAACCGGCCGCCCCGCCATCGGCAGATCGGTAAGACATCGTTGATATCGGCTATGAATTCGCCTGGAACTGGCTCCGCATCCGGGACAAAGACTCTTTTCGCTCCTGGGACGGACGGTGATCACGGTCGTGGCGACATCACGGACGGCGCTCTCCACGTCAAACCCAGGAGCGATCAGGGCCGACGGTCGCAGGGCTCGCTGCATCATGTTGATTCCCTTGTGAAACCAACGCGAGCCGGCGCCTGAACTTCATCAAACGTGATGGTGTGGAACGGCCCTTCGGACCGGCATCAAAAGTGCCTAACGTGGTCGCGTAGAGAGGCGCCACAAAGGAAGGACCGTTCCATGGAGAAGATTATCACAGTGGGTTTGGATTTGGCCAAGTCGATCTTTCAAGTTCACGGCATCGCCGAAAACGGGAAAGTCTTGGTTCGTCGCACATTGCGGCGATCGCAGGTTCTGCCCTTCTTTCGGAGCCTTCCAGCTTGCGGGGTAGGTATGGAGGCCTGTGCGAGTGCCCATCACTGGGTACGCGAGATAGCGGCGTTGGGCCACTCTGTCCGCATGATGCCGCCAGCCTACGTGAAGCCTTACGTCAAACGAAACAAGACCGACGCGGCGGATGCTGAAGCCATTTGTGAGGCGGTCAACCGCCCGACAATGCGGTTCGTGCCCGTGAAGACTGCCGAACAACAAGCAGCCAGCATGATTTTGCGAACGCGAGAGATGCTGATGAAGCAGCGCAGCCAGACTGCAAGGCCCTGCGTGCTCATATGGCCGAATTGGGCATTATCGCCGGCACAGGCATGGCAAGCATCGCAAAACTCCTGGTGCTTCCCCGGGACGAAAAAGACAATAGGATTCCCGGCGCCGCCCGCTTTGCCCTAATCCTATTCGCTGAACAGATTGAGCTGCTTACAACCCGCATAGAGAAGCTCGACAGAGAGATTTTGGTTGCCGTCAGAAAGGACCCTGATGCAAGGCGTCTGATGAGCATTCCGGGTGTCGGTCCTCTCATCGCCGCTACCGTTCGGACATCCGTCGTGGATGCTCGCGATTTTGCGACTGCACGAGATTTTGCGGCTTGGACGGGGCTCACACCGAGGGCACAGTCGAGCGGCGGGAAAGAAAGGCTCGGCGCGATATCAAACCGTGGAAATCGGCAACTACGGACGCTCCTGATCGTTGGTGCGACCTCTATCATCAAGCTTGCTAAGCGAGGCTTGAAAGTCCCACTCTGGATTCGGACCATGCTGCAAAGACGGCCGGTCAAGGTCGTATCGGTCGCGCTCGCCAATAAGATTGCGCGCACGATCTGGGCCTTGCTGGTCAGAGGCGGCATCTATCAGGCTCCGGCCGCAATGCTGAAATCCTAATCTCAAGAGCTCTCCGGCGGAAGAAGAAAGCTGCCGAGGAGGCAAGGTGCAAATCTGGATGAACCCCGAATGACGTCATTCCCGGTAGCAATCAGACCGCCTGACTCACTGCGCTTCGAGCACGAGAAATTGATTGGGCGATTGCTTCCGCGGATATCACCGTGGCCAGCGGCCAGGCGCCGCGTTCAGGACCCCTTTTCGGAATGCTCGGCATCCAATCGGTGCTCTGACGCATATTCGATGATCGTGTTCGTTTTTATGGCGCGCCAATCAGCCTAGCCTGAAGGAGATCGAGCTTAGCGCGCCGGTACATCTGCCGTTGACCAGCTTGAGCTTGGTGATCTGAGCTTCCACTTGGCCATTGGACCATGGTTGCGTCATAGCCGCGTGCACCGCGCCCTTATCGTTGGCGATGCCATTCGCGAACGAGCCAATGAGGCTCCTCTTGGATTCATCTATCCAAAGTTCGAGCTCGATCTCGACCCTCTTTCGGGTCATCGCGTGGAAGCGGCCAACGAGAGCTTGGGCATCGGGCAGCATGGGGACGCTTTGTTCCATAGCGGCAACCCTGACGGTTTGGGCCTTGGTTAGGTGGTCGCGCTTCGTCGTCGTCAACTGCGCTATCGTCCTGCCGGCGGGGACCTTCTGCAATTGTTGACGGCTGATAGTCTCGGCGCGTCGCCGTCGCGTGGCTCATTCCGCCAGCAAGCGCAGCGATCCCTTAAAGCCTTGCCCCCTCAAACGGCGCCAGAGTTCGGCACCGTTGCGACAGCCGCTTGACCACGGCGCGTCCGGGAACGGCGGGTTCGCATCCAGGGTGCTTTGACGGGTGCGGAAGATATCCGTACCGCCGCCGCGACTAATTTGGCGAACCAGATTGCGAGTATGTCCTGTACGGCGGACGATCTCGTTGAGTGGCACACCGTCGCTGACAAGAGCCGCGATCGCTGCATGCCTGTCCTGGCGCCGCAGATAGCCCTGATAGCCAAGCTTTTCCGCGCAGTCAGCAGTTTAAGATCGATCGTCGTCGCCCCAATTTCGGTTCGGATTTTGCTCATGGAGCGGCGCACCGCATCAAGGAAGGCCGCGCTCGCGTTTTCCATCAGATGCCATTGGTCGGCGACCTGGATGGCGTTCGGCAGCGCCTTGGCTGCTGCCTCGCCCATATCCACCACCGCGATCTCGCGACACAATGCCGATGCCCGGGTGCTTCGACACCCACGCCTGAACGGTCGCCGTTTCCCGGTCGGGCAGCAAGGCAACCATCCGCGGACCCCCCAAATCGCACACGATAGTCCCGTACCGACGGTTTCTCCGGAACGCCCAGTCATCGATACCCGCAACAAGCAATGGATCCGTCGGCATCGCCGTCCGCCGGCGGACCACTCGCAGCGAGGTATCGTTGCTGACAGGCAGCATGAGCCGCTTGGCGAAGCTTGCTGCCGGCGGCCGCCGAGCGCCACCCCAGGTAATGGACGACCTGTTCGAGCCGTGCCGTCCGACGCCGTCGAACCGGAACGACGTCTTCTCCGAACGCCTCCGCGAAGATCTGCCGGCGGCAATGCGGCACCTCGCATGTGAAGCGCCGCGTCAATCGAAGGTGCACCTTTCTGCCCGCTGATCGCAAATCGGCAACGTGCCGGACGTAGCGGCTATGGATGCGGCTCGACACTGTCGCGCACAAAGGGCACCGATCCTCCGCAGCTTTCCACCTAAGAGCCGGAATAAGCGAACACCCGTCGGCATCACGACTTTGGGCGGCCACTGCGCAGATATGCAACGATGGCCCCGCTCAACGTCTGGCGGTATCGGCATCCGTGCAGGCTGTCGGCCCTTGGCGCGAACGAGTATCTCGCTGGCGCGCCAGTCAATATCATCGAGCGTGAGCGTCGCGACCAGCCCGCAGGCCGAGCTTGGCCAGCAACAACAGAATGGCGTAGTCGCGCGCCGTCCCATCACCGTCTTTCGGTCGCAACCGTCGAGAGCCTTCCGCACCTGTGCGGCAGCAGATAGGTCGGCAGAGTTGCGAGTTTCCATCGACGCATCGGTGGAACGCAATCCGCCACGGGCGCGCGTTCAGCGCATCGCCTTGCCTGTTCCCGGGAGCAATGCTGGGCGTGGCGCTCAATGTAGCGGATCGCGTCCTCTTGGTTGATCTTGCACAGGGCGGCGGCGGCGCCGGAGCACACCTCGTGCAAAAACCTGCGGGTGACCGGGAGATGGCGGACGATGGACCTCGGGGCCAAGCCGCGCTCTGATCGCAGGTAGGCATCGAACTCCCTGAAGATCCGTTCATGCGGGGTGAGAGGCGGTAGCACCAATGGCGCGATCGCGCTTCCTCGCGCAGCACCGACAACCATCGCTTGAGCGCTGCCCGGTCACCGGGTTGGATAGACTGCGTCCCGCCTCGATATCGGAGGTCGCGCTCAAGGACCTGCTCATCGAGATCAATCAGCTTATAGCGACGGCCCGCGATCCAACTCAGGAGCCCGCCACCTACGTTGAGGCAACGCCACGCGCCGTGCCGAACGAGCCTCTCTTCGACGAGACGAACGGCATAGCACTGGACGAGCCGTCTGTGCGGCCCGCTTCCGAGACGCCGGTACAGCCGGCTTCTGCCCAAGTACTCTTCAAGTTTCATCTTTCTGTTCTCCGCTGTTTATAGCGGAGGCACAGAACGAACTATGCCGCCGACCAAACGCCAGTCAGCCAGAAATCTGGGGAAAACGTCCGACTCGATATAGCTCGGCGGGCGACATAGACTGTAACTCGATGGCGCAATGTCAAGCACTGGCTCGCTGACGTTGTCGCGAAGCTCGTAAATGGATGGGCCTGCGGCGCGACTGCACGAACTGCTCCCTTGGGCGTCGATCTACACGATGCATGTATACGATCCGAGGCTGGCAGCATGAGCCTGAACACGACCGCGGTACGGATCGAGGTGACCCCCTCAAGAACGTGAAACCGCAGGTGATGCGATGCCTTGTTGTGCCGCTCACGCTGCGCCTTGCTCGGCTGCATTGACGCTTCAGGCGGCGTTTGGGTGGACGAATACCCGGCTCTTCGAGTTTCTGGCTGGCGAAGGACGTTGGGGTGTTTTCGATCGCGATGGAGATTTTGGCCCTCAGCCCATCGATGCTCGCAAGACGCGGCTCTCCGATATCGTTCAAGAGACAGGCGCCAAGACGATCCATTATCTACCACTTCGGCGACAGCTGGGATCACGTGATCAAGCTCGAGAAGTGGTTCGACAACACGACAACGAGGGACTTCCTTTCTTGCTCGAGGCCGCCGGCCGTTGTCCTCCGGAACATCTCGGCGGTGCGTCAGGCTATGCCGAATACCTCGACGCCACGCGTTCAAAATAGACGTCGGCACCAATCAAATGGGCCTAGAGCTACGCTTACGCTTGACGAGGCAAAAGCGGCCTTCTACGAAATAGGACGCCACCGGCGTCAGACCGGTGTCTCCACTTTGCGCATTTCTTGCGGGCTTTTCTCTCTCGACAGTTAGGCCAATGGGCTGCAGGAGGCTGCGATCAACCTCCCATTCAGCTCCAGAAAATCTTCGAATGCGCTTGCAACCCCCTCGAGCTCACACGCCAACATCGGCAGGGATAAGTTGAGCATGCCCTTGCGGCTCAGATATTGGCCCCGCTCTAACATCTCTAGCTGAAAGAAGGGCTTAGCATTAGGATCTTCGGTCTCCGTGTCCGCGATGGTGCGGATGGCGCCCTCACGGAAATGGATGTTCATCATCGAACCGTTTCCAGTGAACTGTATGGGCAGTGCGCGGGCCTGCGCGATCCCGTTGAGCTTCGACCGCAATGCATCGCCCATGGCGTTTACTTGCACAAGACGGTCGCTCGTCAGCAGTGTTGCCGCGGCCACGGCCGCAGCCATGGAGATGGCATTGTTATTAAATGTGCCGGCATGAGCAAGGGCATCTGGCCGATTTGGATCGTAGAGCTCCATGATTTCCTCGCGCCCTCCAAAGGCGCCGAACGAAGCTCCTCCCCCGAGATACTTACCCAGTGTTGTGAGGTCTGGCGTCGTTCCGAGGACACCTTGGAGTCCAGTTGGCGCAAGACGAGAGCACATCACTTCGTCAAAGATGAGAATGACTCCATGCCGTTCGCAAGCGCAGCGAATTGCTGACAGGAATTCCCGACTCGCAGGAATGCATCCCGCCGATCCCTGCAGCGGCTCAACGATAACCGCCGCAAGGTCGCGCGCTTCACGATCAATCGCAGCCACTGTCTGTTCTATTTCGTTGTAAGTGCCGAGTACGAGCGGAAAAGGCGCATTTTGAGCAGAATCGCCAGATTTATAATGCAATACTCCCCCGTGATAGCCTCCGCGAAAAGCCATAATTCGCGAACGTTTCGTGAAGGCTCTGGCTGTCACCAACGCCATGAGATTCGCTTCCGTGCCCGAATTCGTGAATCGGATGCGTTCGACGGATGGGAAGCGCGAGCACAGGGAGGCTGCCAAGCGCGCCTCGTTCTCGATGTGCCCGCCATGCACCCAGCCCGTTTCAATAGCATGCTGAATAGCTGCTTTGATCGTCGGCTCTGAGTGTCCGAACAGCCCCGCGCTGTATTCACACAGAAAATCAACATACTCATTGCCTTCGAGGTCTCGAACTCGACAGCCCGAGCTCGTCTTTACGACAAACGGAAACGGCTTAAAGAACAGAACGGATCGCGTATTTCCCCCGGGCATGAATTGGGATGCGCGCTCCATATAGGCGAGGCTCAGCGGGTGTTGTCTTGAGTAGCGCTCTTCCGCGTCGGTCAGAGCGCGAGCGAGATCTAGGTTATGCCTAATTTCGGTCATCACGAGTTTTCCAGTTTTCAGTTCAAGCCCAGAATTCTTAGGAAGGTGAGACTGCTCATCGGCACCACCGCCTGAGAGCCAGGGACTTGGCCGATCAAGTGCGGATTAGTGGCACCGATACCCTTGGCAAGAACAGGGCCGTTCTTGCGCTCCCCGCTTCGAAGGTTTCAGCCTGTGAAGACGACTGCGCGAGCAGAGCAGGCAACGCTTGGTGCCGACCCCGTCCTAGGCTCGCGGTGCCGGCAAGCCCAATGAGAAACGGGTTATCGACAAACTGGCCGGGCTGTGCCGCCGTTGGAATCGCGCACAATGCCTTGCCAGAAACTGTGAATTTAGGGAACAAGGGGGATTCTAGATGATCGGCATCGGCCCTCATATGTCACACGCCCCTTTTCCGTGAGTAGCGGAAAAGCGCGCCGTTTTTTCCGGAGGAATAGGTGACGCTTACGGATCTCTTCAGCTGCCAGGCTCTCAACGTGGTCCACCATATCGAGCACCGCGCTGCGGTCACGTATTTTGGTCGGAACGCCGAAGTCATGTCGATGATCGCGTCCAACGGTGAGCGCAGAAGATTGGCCTGATCCTCGTTCCCTTAGTCGCGTCCGGCGTTTCCGAATGTCGTAATAGAATTACGAGTCTCAATTCGAGCGACTCCTGAAAATCCCACTGCAAGCTTCCGAGGTCCCAACCGCAAAAGCTTGCAACCCGAACCTGAGCTTGGACCCGAAAATCCACGGCACTCAATGGCCGCAAGAGAGTCCACGCCGCCCCGCTGAACTATCGAACTACCTGCGCGGGTGCGCAAACATGGACCAAAACAGCGGCATCAGCGCCAGCGGCTCTCCTCAGCATCGTAGGTGTCCGATAAGGGATCGTTGATGGCCATCAGCTCACGTTTGAGCACCTTATTGCTGGTGACCGTTCTCGGAAGCGCCGGAGTAAAGGCGATATACCGTGGTACCTTGAATGGAGCAAGGCGGGCACGAGCATGTTCGAGAATGCGCTCCACCTGCAGATGGGCTGGATTGAGTCCCTTTTTCATTTCGACATAAATTTTGATTTCCTCGCCCCATTTATCATCGTGAACAGGCACCGCGGCCACCTCCTCGATCTCGGGAATCTCGCGAATGACGGCCTCCACCTCGCAAGCAGCGATATTCTGACTAAAGCGACGGATCATGTCCTTCCTACGTCCTACGAACCAATAAAAGCCGAGTTCGTCGTGGCGCAACAGATCACCAGTCTTGAACCATTCCCCTTCGAAGCAACCCGCATTCGCGTCTGGCTTGTTCCAATAGCCCTTGAAGATGCCACGCCCCTTCACCCAGAGCTGGCCGACTCCGCCGACGGGGGTGGCGCTGCCGTCATCGTTGACCAAGCGCAGTTCCCGAAAAAGGGAGCGAATTCCGACCGAACCGGTCTCATTCATGTCTGCGACATCAGGAGGAATTTGCGTGCCAGTTCCGATTTCGGTCATGCCAAAGGGGTTGTTGGCGCGCACAGCAAACTGTTCGCGATATCGGTGGACCGTTTCAGCACTCCAGCCGTCGTACTGCCACACCTGCTTCAGGCTCGTCGGTAGGTTATCGTCGCGTTCTGCTATGAGCCTCGGCAACGCACACCACTCGATGCGAAAGTTCTTTACCCAATCCATAAGTTGCGATGCGTCTAGTTGCTGAGCGACGTACACCGTTCCGCCCTGTCCATATGACCTCAGAAGAATAGATGGCCAACTGACATACGAGAAGGATGCCCAACTCAGATACCTCTTGAACGGGGCAAGACAGCCAGTTACGTACGATTCGACCCCCCAATAGTCGTGCGTCAACATGCAGCCCTTCGGAAAGCCCGTCGTCCCCGAAGTATATTGGATCGTCAGCAGGTCCTCGGGGCGGACATCCTCGTCGACCGGCGAATCGTCGACGCTCCTGAATAATTGTTGGAGCGTGATAGCTGTCCCGCCGGAAGGCTGCCCTACAAGAATTACTCGCTCATTTGCAAGTTCTTGCGGCCAAGGATCGATCGCGCCGAACACTGGCCATGCAGATTCGTCGACGATGGCAAATTTGGCCTGGGTATCGCTGATAATGTATTCGACCTCCCTCGGCGTGTAATGCATGTTGATCGGGACCATCACCGCCCCGAGCTTTGCAAGCGCGAACCACACAGTCGGCCATTCGATGCGATTGGGCAGCATCACTGCGACGCTATCGTGCTTGCGCACTCCGAATGCGCGCAGCGCATGTGCATAGCGGTTGGAGCTGCAGTCCAACTCAGAGTAGGTTAAGCGCTCGCCGCGCTCGAAGATGTCGACCGCGGTTGTGGACGCGTGTGTTCGCGCCCGCAACGAAACAAGCTGTCCCACTGTTGTGGTTTTATATGCGGCCTCCAGCACCTCGCTCCTGCGCAAAGCGCTTGCTACGCGGTCGTGCAGTTGGCTTGACGTCCAGCTGTTAGGAGTCATTATAATCCTCAGGTCGAAGAGACAAAGACAAGTCGAGCAACGGGCGCAATCGTTCCGTTTGACAAGTTGCCTCGGCCACAGCCTGCGCGGGGCGCTGGTCTGATTAACCGACCGGCACGCGGATGCCCCGCGCGCGCGGCACTACGGCGAAGTCGAGTCCAGTAATGCGCGGCTCCTCACTCCATTGATGAACTAGCCGTGCCATTGCTGCACCTTCGTATCTTGATGAGCGTCCATCATCCGTTATTCGGCCAGTTAGTAATTGACGGTACATCACTAACAATGATCAGGGCACTACCTACTCTGGTGAGGATATGAAGAAGCGGTGGCGTCGCGTATCAACGATAGGTGCCATGGACCCCTAGCCGGTCGATGTGGACTGCGGCTGCCGAGAATACCAGCCGGTAATTGTCGTCAAGCGCCCCATTGCTCGCCAAGCGCCATGAGCCTGGAAGGTTCCGCGACTAACGAAAACGAGATTTTTTTCTTACGATGAGACCATGAGATACCAGGCGAGCCGGGCGGATGATGCCGTCCGCGTCAGCGCATGAGGGCGATCGCGCAGGGAGCCTTTCGCTGCGCCTATCGGCGCCTGCATGTCAAGCTCGGGCGGGAGGGTTTTCTGGTCAACCACAAGAAGCTCTTCAGCTCTAGTAGCGGAAAGAGAGACGCGCGTTTCCTCGCCTTGGCGGCGGCAGCGGCCGGTCGGGACCGGAGCGCCGATGACGGTGCCGATCGCGACGAATGCCGCTGGTCGCTCGACCCCATCTCTCGGATCAGCTCACCAATGGCTATCCGACCGTGGTGGATGACTGCACGCGCGAGAGCCTAGCGCTGGTGCCCGACACCTCTCTCTCGGGCATGCGGGTGGCGCGAGAGCCGGCCCGGCTGGTGACGGAGCGTGGCAAGCTGACGATTGCGGTCAGCGATCAGGGCAGCGGGTCCACCAGCAGGGCCAACAACTACTCAACCGAGGGGAGCTCGCCAGGAGCCAGGGGCGGAAGCCGCGCGGCGCACTTGTATGCGGTCGATCCAAGAGGATCGGCATGAATATTGCGGTGACGCACATCGTCGACGAAGCTCCAAGGCGGCGGCCCAATCTACATCGCGCTTGGGGACCATGCGCCATGTCGGGTCGCGTCGTGTCGGCGAGTTCGCGAACGAGCCGCCGAGCTAGCATTACAGTTGCCTTTTATGGACTTTGGAGGTCGTGGACGCCGCTAGCATCGATCGGGGAGACGCTTGCGTTGTGGGCGGCGTCGTTTCGAGAGATCAAGAAACGGATACGTCCGTTGTTCACGCAAAGGCGTGTTGCGACGAATGCAGGTCTGTTCCTAGAAGGTCTGCTCGGACATGAGCAACTGGTTGGATGCGGGGGAGGCGGCTGGCTATCGCGGCCCATGGCGGCAGCAGGCGATTCTGGGTCGTGGAGACTGGGACGCTGATGGCCTGCGCGATATCGCACACGACTCTGTCATCGAGTGGCGGATGACGATGCGTTGCTGGTGATCGACGAGACCGGCTTTCTCAAACAGGGCGAAGCGTCATTCGGAGTGGCGCGGCAATACACTGGTTCGGTAGGCAAGATTACGGAATTGCCAGATCGGAGTCTTCGCTACCTACGTTTCGCGTCATGGTCATGCGTTCATCGACCGCGCGCTGTATCTTCCGAAGGAATGGACTGACGATCCGGATCGTCTGGAAGCCGCCTATGTGTCTGCCGATGCCAGCGTTGCGACCAAACCAAGCTTGCGACGAAAATGATCGCACGCGCGATAGCGGCGTCTGTACCGTTCAGGTGGGTTGCCGGTGATACCGTCTACGTTTGTCGCTGAAGCATGTGTGTAACCCGCGACTGCCGCCGACCTTCACTTGTAGAGAGTGCGAAGTTGCGCTCGCGAGCCGCTCGCTCGCCAATGAACAATCCGGCCTTAACGCTTTGCACCGTCAATGCCTAACCGAAAATGCTGCTTCTCGCTCGATTGCGGCTCGCGCGTGGCACTCCCACGATTGGTAGGTGCGCAAATCGGCGCGCCTGAGTAAGGTGCCACCACGCAACCAAGTACGTCACCCTAAACGCTGCGACCTGAACGATACGCTCACTAGAATCCGGAGGCATTCACGACCGCCACAATCTTCAGAACCGCGGCCTCGTCTCAACATGCGGATTGCTCGCAACGCGGGTCTGAGCGGCTCGTGCATCAATTACTGATGCAGATCGAACTGGGGGATGGCGCCAACGCCACTCTTAAGAGGCTGCCTGCGCTATGCTCGAAAGATCATTCGTAAATGCCATGGAAACGGCGACGCGCCTCGCTCATGACGGTGGTCTCGGCACGTTCCGCTCACGATGAGGTCCGGCGTTTGGTTACGAGAGCCCTGGAATCCAGCGCACCGAGTCTATCAGGGATGATGCAAGATGGCCGGATACTCGACTCCGGGACCTCGCCGCAACAGACGTTATCGCGCGAGAGGTTCGAGCTGGAGGAGGGCCCGCTCCGGATACCGTTGGCGACAGCGCTGGACGGGCTTGAAGACCGCATCGAACGAGGAGCCGCGCTTTTGCATGAGCTCGGCGTGGGTTGCAGCCGTGCACGAGAAGAGCTTCGTTCCGCAATCGCGAGTTTCGAGAAACCAACCGTTCAACGAAGGGATGGGTGAGTACGAAGCGCTTTGTAAAACACGCTGAACAATAATCGGTGTGAAAACGGGGCGCGACGTCGGCATCTTGGCCGCGCTGCGGGAGTTTCGTACTCAGAGCTTTGGCACCGGCGAGACGCGGGCGGGCTGGGAGCAGGCGGCGTGATCGGCGTCGCTAGGTCGATGACCGACGGCGCTGCGGAATGCCGCATATCGTCCTGGGAGATTTCTATGGCAAGCCGAGCTTCACGTCCTCTTGGAATTCTAAACCTCGAAAGGGGAGTAACGCCTCCCCGGCCGAGGCCCGGCTCGATCCTTCATCCATCGACCTTCGAGTTTCCAATCATTTCGGAAACCGTCGAGGGAGCTTGGGCGGATGTCGCCATGCGCGGTGATCCCGCGCTCGAGCCGGCCACTATCGCGGCCGTCCAACGCTTGGTCGAAAGAGGCGCTGTTGCGATAAGTTCGAACTGCGCCTCTTTTATCCATCTTCAGGAGGCTATATCTGTCGCGGTGAATGTCCCCGTAGCGACATCGAGCTTACTGCTCGTGCCGGCTTTGCTTAGCCAACTGCCGTCAACTGCTAAGATCGCTGTTCTTTCCGCGGACTCAACGTGCTCCAGTGAAAGGGTGCACCGCCTCTTAGATTCCATCCAGCGGGCGAGGTTGGTCATTGGCGGCATTGAAGGGGGGACGTTGTGGCAAAACGAGATGAAGCGTCCCCCGGTATACACCGAAACCGCCGATATTGAGGAGGATGTCTCCTCCTGCGTCTCACGGCTTCTCGCTGCCGACCCGCAAGTAACTGCAATCTTGTTCGAATGCACGGCTTTCTTACCCGTCTCTCCCGCAATCCGTCGGATGACGAATTTGCCGGTCTACGATATCGCGAGCGTCTGCCGGATGACGATGGAGTCAGCTCCAATGGGTAACGCACGTCCCAAGAATAGCACACCGGCAATAATTCCCCGTACTGATCCCCCGCTACTTTAGACTTACGCACGCCATCGGACCGCCTCATGGTTCGATCGGATATGCACAACTGGGAGTTAGGTCGATACTTTCGAACTTTTCCAGTACTCGCGTCACCGCCCACCGCGTGGCCCGTCGAGCGCAACCGAAGGGGTCCGGAACCGGCGCTTGTGCGCAATCTCAAGTACTCGTGGCGCGAACCCGTTGTAAGTACCGCGCTTGCTCGGACACTCGCGGCTGATCGTTAAGGGGATACGGCTGACCACATACGATCGGATCACACGCTACGGACTCTTTGGTGGCCATACTCACCGCGAACCCTGGTCACGAAAGTCAATACCGGACGAAGAAGGAGAGAATTACTGATGACACGTTCAACGCTTCCCCTCGTGGGAGTCAATGTCCTTGATTTCGGCCAGCACATCGCCGGTCCGGCGGTGGGAATGATCCTGGCGGATCTCGGCGCTACTGTCGTCCATATCGACCCGCCATCTGGTCCGCTCTGGGACAGCCCGGCCAACGCTATTCTCAATCGAAATAAGTTGACTGTTTCTGTGGACTTGAAGGCTGAAGAGGGTCTTGCACAGGCGCAGGCGCTCGTGAAGAAAGTGGACATCGTGGTCGAGAATTTCCGTCCCGGAGTGCTAGGTCGCCTAGGGATTGACTTTACGTCGCTCCGCAAGGTGAGACCGGAGCTGATCACGGTCTCCATTCCGGGTTTTGCTTCGAACGATCAACTTCGTCGCCAGTGGCGCGCCTTCGAAGCCGTGATCGCCGCGTCCTCAGGTCTGTTCAGCGATATGGGGCTGAGCCGCGTGCTCATGGGGGTGAACCCGTCCTTCTCGCCACTGCCTCTGGCATCTGCCTACGGCACGATGCTCGCTGTTTCCGCCGCAGTGCTCGCGCTTCAGAAACGCGAGCGAAGTGGGATCGGTGACCAGATCGAGGTGCCCCTCGCATGCGCAGTGATGGAGGGTCTCGCGTACAACACGATCAGCATTGACAGACTTCCAGGCCGATACAAGTCACAACGAGAGCACGAGATCGACCGGCGGCGCAAAACCGGCCTGCCGATGAACCTTTCCTATGAGTCCGTGCAGGAACTGTTTGATCCGTTTTGCCGTAGTTACAGCTGCAAAGATGGACGCATGTTCTATGTCCTCTGCTCGGCCCACAAGCATCATCCGAAACGCTGTTTGCAAGTTCTGGGATTATACGATGAACTCGTGGGTGAAGGACTTAAGGAGCAAGCGGATTTGTATCTCCCTGTCAAGGAACGGCCATCCGACGTGTGGATTGGCGCCTTGCCCAAGTCGTGGGCTGATAAGATCGCCACTCGAATGAAGGCAGCTTTCCTGAAGCGAACCGCAAAGGAATGGGAGTACATTTTCGGGGAAGGGCGGATACCCGCGGCAGCTCATCGTTGGTTGCACGAATGGATCAGCGATGATCACGCCAACTGTACGGGCCTGATGATCAAGGTCGATGATCCGGTGTATGGGCGGATGATCCAGCCTGGACCTATCGCCTGGCTGGAGGAAAGCGGAGAGGCGATGCTTAGCCCGGTACCGCGGAAATGGGTTACCTTCGAGCAAGCGATCGCGGCGGTCTCGGTGAACCCTGTAACGCGATTGCCAAAGCGACCCGCCGAGAACTCAGCGGGATGGCTTGACGGTGTGCGAGTTCTTGACCTTTCCAATGTCATCGCTGGGCCGCATTCTGCATACTATCTTGCCCGTTTTGGAGCGAACGTAATCAAGATCGATCCGTCTAGCCCACTGTACGACAGCTCCTTCACTGTCATCTATGGCATCAACCATATGAGGGGCAAGCGGTCGGTTCTGCTGAATTTCGGCTCATCAAGGGGTAGGGAGGTGTTCGAAAGGCTGGTGAAGTCGGTTGACGTCGTCATCTGGAATGCGCCTGACCGGCAAGTCAAGCGAGTGGGGCTTGATTTGAACGGACTGAGAGCGCTCAATCCACAAGCTGTCTTCTGTCAACTCGATTGCTTCGGCGGCGTCGCTCGCGGTCCTCGCAGTGATTATCTCGGCTATGAAAATCACGTCCAAGCGGCCACCGGCATGATGCTCAGGTCCGGTGGTTCGGCAGAAACCCCTGAGGAATACGTGTACGTTGGTACGATTGACGTATTGGGCGGCCTCGGCGCGGCCCTCGGCATTGCTGTCGCGATGTACCAGAAGGCCAGGACCGGATCCGTAGGGAGAGCCCGGACCTCGCTATCGGCACTCTCTGGCCTCCTGCAGATACCCTTCTGCTATGACTATCCGGGACGCGGGCCGTTCGATGAGCCTTCCGGTATTGATGCCAAAGGCTACGATGCACTGACCCATATCTATGCGTCGGCCACTAATCAAAGTCTTCTGCTCGGCGCCACCGAACGCGACCTGCCTCGGCTTGTGCGAGTCCCGGGGCTTGAGGGGCTTGCTGATGTGCCGAAGGAGCACCGTCCCTCTTTCCTGGCGAAGGCTATCAAAGAAGCTTCCGCTGAGGAATGGCGCTCGAAGTTCGATGCAGCCGGTATTGGTGCTGCAGTCTGCGAGAATGTCGCGGCCATACGCTCGGCAAATTCGAAGCCTACGGATGCGACCTCAGGAACAGAACAGGGCAGCTATTCCTTCTCCACCTTTCCAGACCATCCCAGCGGGCATGCTGTAACACAGGCCGATTGTTGCGCTGTCCGCTCGGCGGTTGGAAAAGTACATGCGCTGCCCCCGGCAGAAAAATACGGCGCTTCGACGCGGCACGTTCTGCGGTGGCTAGGATATGCCGAACCCGAAATAGATGGGTTGCTCGCTGAAGGCGCTGTAAGCGAAAGCTGGAGTCGCGAGTATTTGCCCTCCTGAAGAGAAGGATCTAGCGCCGCGTCCGGGACCCAATGGGAGTTGGGTCTCGGGGGGGCATGTGGTTCACCAAGCGAAGGTTGATTCTTGTCGAACAAGCGCTGTTCATGCGGGCGCATTGGAGGCTAACCTTGCTACACTTTGTGCAACTACTTCGCTTCCGTAGGCGATTTCTTACCCTCGAGATTCGGACGAATTCTCCCGTTTGTTGGCGAGGTCCTTGCGATGAGGCCCCCTCTCTTCGTCTTCTGCATCGATCAAGAAATGATCCCGTCGTGGCTCACGTTCTGGATGCGCTCAAGACCGAATGCACCATTGTTCGAACGGGTTTAAAGCTCGACGGGCACTCCGTACTTGAGGTTGCTGGCTTGCATAACGCTCGGATTTCGATCGTGCGCACTAACGAGGTCGTGAGTAATGACTATGCGCGGTACGCGCCAATCTTGAATGAACGCTTCGGTGACGCGAACGTTATTGGAATCGTGAATTGGCACGCGGGTGCCAATGCACCAAACGCAATCTTCTCCGTTCAAACGACTGGCGACCTCGCGACGGGGACTTTCAGCGCAGTCACCCCCCGGATTACTCGCGGCCTTCTTCTAGCCATCGAAGCCGAGCGCGTTACGTCTGGTCTTGACGACTTTCGCACTTACCTGGAGGCGACTCATTGGTCGGGCGTCATGGCTGGTGATGCTGGTACACGTCTAGCCGACTTGCGGCCTTCTGCAATCGATATTGAGATCGGAAGCTCGCCAGCAGATTGGACCAAATTCTCTTGCCGCTCGGGTGCTGACGCGAGCGCTATTGCGAACGTTCGATCGCATGGAAGAACCAGTAAACTCCGTCCTTTGCATCGGTGGCGTTCACTTCGAGCCAAGCTTTACGAGCGCCATATTGCAGTCACACCACGAACCCCGATAGCAGCAAGTCACGTCCTACCGGGCCATTGGCTAGTAGTGTCGGACGGCTATGACCGGGAAGGTCGCTTGGTCGATCTAAGAGCATGCGTGCATTCGATCGCGGGTGGGATCCAAAGCATCGTGTACCACGACAAGCTGAAAGCTCTTTGCGTCCCGATGCTTTCGCACAAAAAAAGCGGGCGGCTCTTTCCAAGGATATCGAATGAGCCCCGAAAGCTGTCATGTGCTGTCGGACCAGCATGTAAACTATCGGTCGCCCAGCCCGTGACGTCGTTCTCTGGAGAAAAGCGATGAACGCTATTGGTTTTGGTTCGATTAGGACAATTCCGTACGATCCGTTTCCCCGGATCGAATACGAAGGCCGGGTCGAGCGAGCGCGGCGTTTGATGAAGGAGCATACTATAGACGCGCTTCTGGTGACCTCCGAACACAACTTGCGATATTTCGTTGGTGAGCCTAGCACGACCCCGCAGCAGACGACTCGGCCGCGATTTCTTCTTATTCTTTCGTCTGGTGAAGCTGTTGCGATCGTTCCAGAGGGAATCGACCAGTTCTATAGAGAGACAACCTGGGTAAAAAATTTCCGGAGCTGGCCTAGTCCGAATCCGAAGGATGAGGGCGTGTCAGCACTTGCCGCAGCGTTGCATGAACTGTTGCCAGAGCACGTCAGGATCGGCGTAGAGCTTGGCGCGGAGAGTAGGCTTGGCTTCCCTGCGGGAGATTTCTTGCGCGTTGCGGATGCGATCAAACCTCGGACGTTTGTCGATGCATCGGATCCGATTTTCACTCCATTGCGAATGATCAAGTCTCCGCTAGAGGTTGACCGAATTCGAACTGTATGCGGGCTTGTTTCAGAGGCATTTGAGAATCTGACACCAAAGCTGCGTCTGGGCATGACGGAACGAGAGGTGTGTCGCTTGTTCGAGGCCGAATGCTTCAGTCGCGGCGTCGAGAAAACGAGCAAGATTGTGGGGGTTTCAGGGCGCGGGGGCTATACGCGGCCCTACGGTGTCCCGAGCGACAAAGTTCTGTCGGATGGAGACCTGCTGTTTATTGATGCCGGCTGTCTATTCGACTTTTATTGGAGCGACTTCGACCGGCACTTTGCGTTCGGTGCACCTGATCCGCACACCCAGGATGCCTTTCAAGTCGTTTGGGATGCCACCGAAGCGGGAATTGCCGCCGTTAACCCTGGCATTCCGATCTGCAATGTCTGGAGCGCAATGTCAGCCGTATTAAACGGCTCAAACAATCGCGGGAAAGCCACGAACATCGGGCGAATGGGACACTCCATGGGTTTATGGATGCCTGAGCTACCTTCGGTTCAACCGGACGATAAGACCATACTAAAGCCAGGCATGATCATTAATATTGAGCCAAGCACCTCGTATCCTTCATATTTCGACGGATCACCGAAGCTGATGCTGCATGAAGAGGTCGTTGTCGTGACCGATGCTGGCGCGGAACTGCTCACGTCTCGTGCTCCTCGAACGATACCGGTGCTCGCCAAATAAAGAGAGCGCTGGGTACGGCCGATCCCAAAAGCGAAGGAAGGTGGTCGAGTAGCTCAGCCATCGGGCTTCGCCCTCACAGATCCGGGCGGGCGGCTTTGCCGTACCCGGCTCTTGCCGAGGGTAACCCGCGTCATATCCGCGCCTGCGCCAAGTGCGAGTGATTCGTGGAACGGGCAGACGGAAGCGTCCCGTCAGGGCCTCGGGCCCGACCAGCCCACACGCCGAGTTTTCTGACTCCGCCGTCTGAGACAGCGCAGCCGGCTCTTCGCAATTGGCCTGTCGGTCCGGCGGAGATCTCCTTCTTTCCAGGCGATCCGCCAAGCTCGACAAAAACTGTTCGATCGGTGGCGCCGCAGTTGGAGGGCTAGCTGGGGCGGCGGCCGTGAGACCGACCAACTTCTCCTGCACGGCTCGGATATCGCGCAATAAGCCGACCGGATCCAGGCGGTCATATATTTCATTGACGCTGGCGCGGATTGCATCAGGTGTTCTTGCTTCGGCAACCAGCCGCTGATGTGGGGTCGCGGGGCGCTGTACGTTTGGACGTGCGCACCGTCGGGCGCTCCTTTCGCAGCAGTTTGAACGACGGCTGCAACAAGTTCACGAACAGTCGGGCCGAACGGTAAAGCTGAGCCAGCAAAAGCGGCCGCTTCGAGCCCCTCGAATCGACGCTAGCCGACCATTCGTCGGACCACCGCGCCGTTCTTCTGCTCGACCAAGGCCTGATCGTTCTTGCGATAGGGGCGACTGTGCGAGAAGACGACCAGCCTGTTCGCAGTACACCTTCAAGGTCTCATTCATGAACACAGAGTCGTTGTCGGTGTCCAGACCCAGGAGCGCAAACGGTAGCTGTTTACGAAGTTCGGTCAGAACCGTGTTCAACAGCTTCTGCTCACGCACCAGAAGTGGCGCGCATTCCGTCCAGCCGGTCGCGATGTCCGTGAGAACGAGCGCGTGGCGCCGAAGGACTGCTGTACGCAACAAGATTGGCCTCGACGAACCCAGGCGCCGGATCTCCCCAATCCGCTAAAGTACCAATAGGGTGCGTCGCAGAGCACTTGCTACAGAGCGACGACGCGGCCGACCGCTTTGCTCACGAACGCATCGAAGTGCCCAAGTCGATCGTCGCCGCACTCATCGACAATAATTTAGCCTGAATCTCTGTCGCCAGGTCCATATGGCCGTGCCGCTCCATCGATTCTGTCAAACGCCATCCGGAACTGCCCCCTTTGCGCCATGAAGAACTGCCCCCACCATCTGGGTTATGATCTCGGTTGAATTACTTCCGACGGCACGGCCCGGCGGGAGGCGGAGCCGACGGGAGGGCCGTCACCGGCGGTCGGCGCCTTGATGAGGCCGCTCTTGCGCTTGGCTCGGAGCCGGTAACTGTCGCCGCGGATCGTCAGCACGTGGCTGTGGTGCAGGAGCCGATCGAGGATGGCGGTGGCGTGGTCCGCAACGCTGCGGTTCGACGTGATCAGCATCGCGCCGGTTAGCGCCTACTGAGAGTTGGAAGAACAGATGCGCCGGGTTGGGTTCCAGCGGAAGAAAGCCGAGCTCGTCGACGATCAGCAGCTTTGGCTTGGATAGCGCGAGCAGTTTCTCGTCGAGACGCCTTTCGCCATGCGCCTCGGCGAGGCCCGCGACCAGCATCGTCGCCGTGGTGAACTGCACCGTGCCCCGGCAAGGGTCGCCTCTCGCTCCGGCGCGATCGACAAGTGCGTCTTGCCGACGCCGGGCGAGACAGCGTCACAATGCCGGGTGTCCGGCGTTCGAGGTTTTGATCCTCTATCCGTTCCACCCTCGGGCCGGGCAGATGGTGCAGGTCGAGCACCGCAAGCGCTTCGCCGGCGAGAACCATCTGGTCGTGGTGCAGCCCGACGGGACACTCGCCGTGATCCCGGCCTGGATGAGCGAGGATATTGCTCGCTCTGCAACGCTCACAGCAAGCCCTCGGTTGGCTGTCGAAAGGCTCGTCGAGCTGCGGGCGCGAATCGATGTGCTTATCGCCTCTCGAGGCGAGGCATGGCCCCTGCGTGAAGGAGGGGATCATGCAACCAAGCCACCACTTGCAACGAGCCTTTTCGAGGACGATCGCCAGGGGCTGGCGATTCCGGCGTCTCAGAGAAGCACTCTCGTCTGCCTGATCGAGGGCCGCTAGTCGAGGCCCTCGCCGACGGCGCCAATATCGAGACAGCCGAACTCTGCAATTTCGCTTTTGGATTCCCTTTCCCTGCGGCCTAGGATTCTGTGGTGCATCGGAGGGAACGATGCGGCCGAAGAAGCACAAGAGGACGGGATCGAACGATCTGTTCCCGGCGCGGCTGGACCAGATCATCGATCGAAAGCACGGGTTGGTTCTGCTTGCCGGCAAGATCGATTGGAACTGGATCGACGGCGAGATCGCGCCGCTCTACAGCGAGAACGGCCGGCCGGGGATCGAGACCCGCTTCATGATCGGGCTGTTGTTGCTCAAGCATATCTACGGGCTGTCCGATGAGGGGGTGTGCGAGCGCTGGGTCTACGACCCTTATTTCCAGTTCTTCACCGGCGAAGAGTTATTCCAGCACGCTTTCCCGCACGAACGCTCGGACCTGAGCCATTGGCGCAAGCGGCTCGGCGACAAGCTGGAGCTGCTGCTGGCCGAGAGCCTGCAGGTGGCGCAGCCGGCGCCTTACGCGGCCAGGACCTCAAGCGCGTCACCGTCGACACCACGGTGCAGCCGAAGGCCATCACCTTTCCGACCGATGC
>NZ_JBVVPN010000049.1:25840-55493 GCF_055811035.1 Bradyrhizobium sp. MI1.10 | reverse complement strand
CTTCCCGGTGGACGGCGGACTGACGGCGTCGATGCCCTATACGGGAAAGCCGGTTTAGTTCACGCGCTCTCGCGTCGGGGGGGCGGCGCCCCCCCGGGGGGGGGGGGGCGCCGGCCCCCCCCCCCCCCGCGCCCCGCCTGTCACCCTCCTTCATCTCCTGGCTTCAGGCCGGGCCGATGATGCTGGTGTTCCTCGCCTTCTTCCTGATCCCGCTCGTCTTCGTCGTCATCGTCTCGTTCTGGGACTACAACGAATACCAGTTGCTGCCGGCCTTCTCGGGCCGCGGTTACACCGACACGTTCGAAGGCTGCATCGCGCAGCTCCCCGATCTCTGCACGATCGCCAAGACTTATCTGAAGACGCTGAAGCTGTGCTTCCTCGTGTGGGTCATCACACTTTTCATTGGCTTTTGGGTCGCCTACTTCCTCGCCTTCCACGTCAAGTCGAAGACCTGGCAGATGGGACTGTCGCTGCTCTGCACGATCCCGTTCTGGACCTCCAACGTGATCCGCATGATCGCCTGGATTCCGCTGCTCGGACGCAACGGCCTTGTCAACTCAGGCTTGGTGAAGACGGGGCTGATCAACCATCCCGTTGAATGGCTGCTGTTCTCCGAATTCTCCGTGGTGCTGGCACTTGTGCATCTCTTCACCTTCTTCATGGTGGTGCCGATCTTCAATTCGATGGTACGCATCGACAAATCGCTGATCGAGGCTGCCTATGACGCCGGCGCGACCGGTTTCCAGACCCTCGTCAACGTCATCATTCCCCTGGCAAAACCTGGCATCGTGATCGGCTCGATCTTCGTCATCACCATCGTGATGGGCGATTTCATCACCATCGGCGTGATGGGCGGGCAGCAGATCGCGGCCGCCGGCAAGATCATCGAGACGCGGGTGAACGCGTTGCAATTCCCCGCAGCAGCGGCCAACGCCGTGATCCTGCTCGTCATCACCTTCCTGATCATCACCATGATGTCGCGCATCGTCGACATCAAGAAGGAGCTCTAGAGCATGAAGGAAGGACGCCCGCGCTCTTTCTACGTGCTCGCGATCTTCTTCGCGGCCTACACGCTGTTCCTCTACGGCCCGATGATCGCGATCTACGTGCTGTCGTTCCAGGGGCCGCAGGGTGGCCTCACCTTCCCGATGAACGGTGTGTCGACTTTCTGGATCGCAAAACTGTTCCAGGGTACCGGCATCGTCGATCTCGGCGCGGCCTTTCGCCGTTCGCTGCTGCTCGGCATTATCGTGATGATCGTCACCGTCGTGCTGTCGGTCGCCGCGGGCATGGCGTTTCGCCGCAAGTTCAAGGCGCAAAGCATCCTGTTCTACTCGGCGATCGCGAGCCTCATCGTGCCCTCGATCATCACCTCGCTCGGCATCTCGCTTGAATTCCGCATCATCGACGATGTGATCAAGGGCACCTTCAACGAGAATTTCGAGACCTCGATGGGCCTGCTCACTTCCGGCCTCGGCGCGCATCTGACCTGGACGCTGCCGTTCGGCCTGCTCATCATGTTCGCGATCTTCAACCGCTTCGATCCCAGGCTCGAGGAAGCCGCGCGCGATCTCGGTGCGACGCCGTGGCAGGCGTTCCGTCATGTCGTGCTGCCGATCATCCTGCCCTCCGTGATCGGTATCGGCCTGTTCGGCTTCACGCTGTCCTGGGACGAACTCGCGCGTTCCAGCCAGGCGATCGGGGCCGTGAACACGCTGCCTCTCGATCTCCAGGGCCTCACCACCACCGTGACCAACCCCGACATCTATGCGCTCGGCACCGTGATCTCGGCCGTCTCGTTCACGGTGATCGCGCTTGCGCTTGGCACCATCCACATGCTGAACAAGCGACAGGCGGCCAAAGGCTCGGACGCCGGCAAGGGGCTTGTCTGAAAAGGGGCTTGTCTGATCTGATGCGGCTTCACGTCGTCAATCCCAACACCGCTGCGACCATGACGGTGAAGATCGCCGCTGCCGCGCGAAGCGTCGCCCTGCCCGACACGATGATCGATGCGCGCCAGCCCACGATGGGCCCGGTCTCGATCGAGGGATTTTACGACGAGGCGTTCGCGGTGCCCGGCATGCTCGGCTGCATCCGCGAGGCCGACCGCGACGGCGCGGATGCGCACATCATCGCCTGCTTCGACGACACCGGTCTCGACGCCGCGCGCGCCGCGGCAAAGACGCCCGTGATCGGCATTGGCGAGGCCGGCTTCCACATGGCGAGCCTGATCGCCGCGCGCTTCGCCGTGGTGACGACGCTCGGTGTTTCCATCGTGCCGATCGAACATAATTTGCGGAAATACGGCCTCACCGACCGCTGCACCCGCGTCCGCGCTGCCGAGGTGCCGGTGCTCGCACTCGAGGAGCGCAACACCGATGCGCTCGCAAAAATCTCTACGGAAATCACGGCCGCGATCCGCGACGACCGCGCAGAGGCCATCGTGCTCGGTTGCGCCGGCATGGCCGATCTCGCCAATGAACTCGCCGCCACGCACGGCCTGCCCGTGATCGACGGCGTCGCGGCCGCGGTGACCTTGGCGGAATCACTGGTGCGATTGGGACTGAAAACCTCCCGGCTCGGACCCTATGCGGCGCCCCGATCGAAGACCTATTCAGGTCCGTTTTCGCCGTTTCAGCCCTGATCTCTGCCTCTGACGGGCGCTTGGATGCCCTAAGGCATCCTGATTGCTGGTTTTTTTGCTCTTAGCCTCTTTTTGGTCCCATTCCTTGCCGAAACGTAACGCTTTCGGGACACCCGGTGGCCTCAGGGTTGCCGGTCTTCGCCACTCACCAAGTTTCAATTTGGGTTTTGTCAGCGATGATCGATCTCGCAGAGGACGCACCGTCCAACCCGCTTCTTCGCCTCGGCGCCCAGCCCATCGCGCTGACCGCCGCCGCCCTCCTCCTGCTGATCGCCGGTGTGACCTCGATCGCGATCTGGCGCGCCTTTACCGGCTCAGCCCCTGAGACCGACCGGGTGGTTGCGTCGCGGCAGCTTCAGGCTCGGACCGCACAGGCATCCGAGCAGCTGGTCGAGAAGACCAAGGGGCTGGAGGCAACCCAGCAGGAATCGATCGACCAGCTTCAGGTCGTGCAGGACCAGCTCCAGAGTATGAAGCGCTTGCTCGCATTCCAGCAGGCCGACACCAAGCGTCTGTCCGAGCAGGTCACGACACTCAACGAGTCCATCGACGGCCTGCGGCAATCCTTTGCGAGCGCCCGGGCGACCGAGGCGGAGACTCCCTCGGTTACCCGCAGGAAACCGGCGCGGCATCGTGTCCATGCCAGTGCACGCAAGCGCTCGCGCGGCTGAGCAGCCGGCGCCGCCTAAATTTTTGGACTTGTGAACTGGATCACATTCGCCCGTATGATTCCGAGCGATGCTCGCCGTCACCGGATGGCGTGAGCCGATTTCAATGTCCGGGGCTGGCAAGGTCGTTGACGGTATATTGCGTCAACGGCCTTGTTTTTTAACGGGTACCGCCGCCTATTCGCAGACATCCACGGAGCGGATGCGCCAGCCCGACGGCGTCATGACGCGCTTGCGCACGACGTAGCAGCCGCCATAGCCACCATCGTCGTAGCCGGTACCATAGTAATAGGGATCGCCGTAATACGGTTGGCCGTAGCCGTAATAGCCGCCGTAATAACCCGCGCCGGCGATACCCGCCCCGATGGCGATTCCCGGCCAGAAGCCACCGCCATGCCAGTGGCCGCCGTGACCCCAGCCGCCACCGTGGCCCCAGCCGCCACCACCGTGGCCGAAACCGCCCCGCGCCTGGGCGGCCTGTGGGGCTGACAGCCCGACTATCGCGACGGCCAGCGCCGCCATCATCATCTTCGATCCTCCGCGTGGACACGCTCCACGCTCAAAGCAGGATCAAGCTAGCGTTCCCTGGGCATTCCGGACAGCCACGCTGCCTCACTTCCGCGCGAGCGTCAGCAGCCGCGGCAGATGCTCTTGAGCTTCTTGTCGAGCAGCCGGTTCTCGGCGTTGACGGCGGCGTCGGTGGATCCACCTGCGCCGGTCCCGGTGGTGGTTCCGGAGGTGGCATTCGCTCCCGATGATTGCGCCGTACCCAGGCTGTTGGTCCCGGGCGGCGGAGCCGGAGAATTGGCGACACCTCCGGCCGATCCCGCTGCGCCGCCGCTCGCTTGCGCGAACGCTACGGCCGGCATCGCGGCAAGGGCGAAGATGACAATCATGGTCTTGATTGAACAGGTTGCGGACGATGTTGCCATTCGAATGCTCCTTTACCGATCAACCGCCGCATCGATGACCGGTTCCGGAACAATTGCCGTCAGTTCAGCTTGAAAGGGGGAGAGCCACGATCATGCGAAAGCCGATCGCGTTCGACGCTGCAAACCAGAGAGGCGAAATCAGGATGACGGATCGCGATCCTTTTGCAGAGGGCGAACGCGCCGCGCGCGAAAACATTCCGGCAGAAGCCAATCCTTACTCGGACGGCAGCGACGAACACGCGTTGTGGGCTGCCGGTCACGAGAGGGTCGCGGGTGCGATCGAAGCGCGCGAATCCGAGGGAAGCTGAGGCGCCGCTTCGAATGGGGCGCGCCGTTGAACTACGCGGCCGCCACCATCCCCTCGGTCCGGTCCTCGACCATGGTCACGAACATGTGGGACTCTTCCCCTGCGCCGCCGATCTGGACACGGCGGGCGGAGATCACGCGGCGCCCGCGCGCGGCATTGTCGATGGTATCGACGATCGGCTCGAGCTGCTGTTTCTGCGCCAGAAGCTGTTGGTCGCGCTGCTCGATCAATTCGGCTGCCTCCGCGGAGAACAACTCCCGCGCGGTCTTGCCGATGATCTCGCCGCGCGACATGCCGATCATGTTCTCGGCCGCCTTGTTGACGAAGACGTAACGCAAATTGCGCGCGTCCTTGGCGATGATGCCCTCGGCCACGTTCTCGATGATGGTGGCGAGGAAGCGCTCCATCCGCTCGAGAATGCGCTCGCGCTGACGCTGCTCGGTGACGTCTTCCTGCACCGACACCCAGCCGCCACCGTCCATCGGACGCTCGTAGATCTTGATGATGCGGCCGTCATTCAGGGCGACCTCGTCGACCGCCGGCTCGCGCTTGGTGATCCGGTCGAGGACCGCCGCGACATATTTCGCGACGTTACCGCTGAACAACCCGCTCCTGACTCTGTGCTGGAGAATTTCCTCGACCGTCGACCCGGCCTGGATCGTCTCGGGTAGATTGTAGATCCCCCGGTAGTTGGTGTTCATCGCGACCACATTGGCCTTGCCGTCGAGCATAACCAGGCCCTGCGGCATGCTGTTGATAGCGGCCGAAAGCTGCCACTTCTTGGCCTGGTACTTGTCGTTGAACTTGTCGCGCTCGGTCATGGCCGCGTCGCGCGCCTGCGCTGTGCCGAGTTCGATCTCCTCGAGCTCGAAGATCCGCGCCACCGCATCGCGGAAGTTCTGTACGGCTCGCGCAAGACGACCGATCTCGTCGTGACGGCCGAGATGCGGCACCTCGCTCTTGACGTCACCGCCGGCAATGCGGTCGGTCGCTTGCGTGATCTCAGCCAGCGCCCCGACCACCGAGCCCCGCATCACAACGACGTTCAGCCCCGCGAAAACGAGCGCCACGAGCCCGAGCACGAACAAATAAGCCGCGGCATAGCGGTTCTCGTTGGCAAGTTCGTCCGCCTCGCGGGCGCGCTGCCCGTAGATCCGTTCCAGCGTCTCCAGATCGAGATTGAGCTTGTTGCGTAGCGTCCGGTTGGTGTCGTTATCGCCCCATTCGCGCGCTGCGGCCGGACTGATCTCCAGCCCGCGCCGAACAAGCTCCTGGCGAAATTCGATGAACTGCGCGATGCGCTGGCGGAAGCTCGAGACTTGCGCGGCATCGTCGGCGGCGACGGTCCGCTCCATGCTCTTCACCGCCTCGGCGAGTTCGCGGTTACGGCGCACCAGACCGTCGGCGAACTGCTTCATCGCGCCGCGATCGGCGGACATGTAGATGCCGCGCGATTCCATGACGACGGCGTAGATCAGCGTGTTGATACGCCCGACATTGATCGCCGCCTCCGCCGAAGAGGCGTGCATGTGGCGGTAGGTCGTCTGCAGGCGGACGGTCTGGATCGACATCACGAGCAGGAAGGTAGTGACGATCGCGAGAAAGCCGGCAATGCTGTAGACTTTCTCCGCAACGCTCAGGGTATCCGCGCCGCGAGCGAAACGAACGAGCTTTTTCACAAATTTGGTTCCGGCGCCGAGTCCGGATCCCAGCGCCGCAGCATCCATGGCGCCACTCCTCCTGGTTGAAAACGCTCCAGGATAGGCATGATGGCGCTAGCGGAGGATTAAAATACCGGCGGGTGTTTTTACGGTACGGAACCAGATGCCGGCCGCACACGGCCTGCGTGCATCTCAGTCGATCCGCTTTAGACCCTTCGTGAAGCGCGGGCCGTTCGCGACGTAGAACTTCGCCGCGCTGCCCATCTTCTGCACCTGGGCGTCGTCGAGCGTGCGGATCACCCGCGCCGGCGAGCCGATGATCAGGGACCGTTCGGGGAATTCCTTGCCTTCGGTGATGACGGAGCCGGCGCCGACGATGCTGTTGCGGCCGATCCTGGCGCCGTTCATCACGATGGAGCCCATGCCGACGAGTGCGCCCTCCTCGATGGTGCAGCCGTGCAGGATGACGTTGTGGCCGACCGTACAGTTTCTGCCGATGTGAAGCGGAAAACCGAGATCGGTGTGGCAGGTCGAGCCGTCCTGCACGTTGGATCCCTCGCCGATCTCGATCCACTCATTGTCGCCGCGCAGCACCGCGCCGAACCAGACGCTCGCGCCCGGCTTCAGGCGCACGCGGCCGATCACGGTGGCGGTCTCAGCGATGAAGTAATTGCCGTCGGCGGGAAGGTCGGGCGCCTGCCCGTCGAGCTCGTAGATCGCCATGAGGGTCTCCTGTCGGGTCAACCCCAGCCATAGCGAAACGGCAGCCTTGACGCAAAGGCCCGCCGCGCAGGCAGCCCTACAGCGCCCGTATCAGACCAGAACGCCGGCCGCGCGGAGCGTCATCAGGAAGAAGGTGCCGCTCATCATACTCCAGAAGCCGGCGATGACGGTGGCCATCATCACGAATTCGACGCGGCGGCTCTCCACCTGCCTGCCGCGCAGGGTGTTGCGCATGATGATGAAAGGCGCCGCGAACACCAGGAACGGAACCGCCGCGAAGGTCTTCGGCGCCACGCCGTCCTGCAACAGACCGAAGCCGGCGGGCCGCTGTGCGACCGTCTGATATCCGCTGACGAGCGCTCCCGCGAGCGCGAAACCGATGCCGATCGAGAAGAATGTATTGAGAGCTTCAGGTGTCATCGGAACGGTCCGCCCTTACGCAACGCGAGGTGACTTCCTGTGACAAAGAGTGCCGGTTAACGCTACATTATCCTTAAGGGAAGGTTAACGCCGCCGGCCGTTCCACGCAGGCCTGTCTCCCTTCCCTGCAGCCGGCGAACGCTCCGCGAAATCGCAGCCGCGTGGCATATTCGCTGCTGATTCGTCGGCCATCGGCCGACTTCCGGCTCATTCGCGCGGCTCATGACGGTGTTTTCGGCAATTTCCCCTCAATCTCCCCGAGCGCACACCCGGGCCCATGTGGTGCCGATCGTGCTCGGCGGCACTGCCGCGATGTGCGCCGTCGCGCTCGTCGCCTATTTGTTGTGGCCAACCTGGGGCCCGAGCGGCGCGAGCGCCCCGGACAAGCTGCCGGTGAGCGTCGGCGGCACGCTGTTCAACCTGCCGACCAATGCGATCCGCATGAAGATCCAGCGCCACTCCGGGCCGCAGGAGCGGATCGATCTCGACTTCCTGTATCCCTCGCTCGAGCCGCCGGGCGCGCCGAAGCACGTCACCGCCGATAGTGTGGATGCGGCGATGCAGCCGATCGACCGCATCTTCCTGTCGATCGCCGCGCATCGCGATGCGCTCTCGCCCGAGCAGCGCACCGCCACGATCTATCCGCGCTATCTCGACCAGGCCGCGGCAACGCCCCAGGACGGGCTAACAATGCGGATGTTCCGCGCCGATACGCCCTACGGCAACGAGGATCTCTACTCTGCCGCGAGTCCTGCACTGACCGCGCGCTGCACGCGGGATGCGGCGACGCCCGGCATGTGCCTCGCCGAACGCCGCGTCGGCGGCGCCGACCTCACCTTCCGCTTTCCGCGCAGCTGGCTATCGCAGTGGCGCGATGCGGCGGAAGCGATGGAGAAGCTGACGGCGCAACTGCGCGGCCCGAAGGGCTGAGCGCAGCCTCTGCGCCCCGAGCCTCCAAAACAAAAACTGCGAAAACAACCCCATGCACAGTAGCCAAGTGCCTGGCATGACTTCGTATTTTCGAAGCCAGCCTGCAAAAAATTCGGCCCCTCCCGAGAATTCGTCTTTTCGAAAAAGATTCAAAGCCGCAGGCAATTCAAACGCCGATCTCCTTGTGATCGCTCCAGCGATAAGTCGGCAGATCCAGCTTGTCGGCAAGGTCTCGACCGATGGCGAGTCTCGCCGCACCGGGAAACGAGAACGCCTTCACGACCTGATTGCGAAACCACAATCCCCATGACGTCCGCGGCGCAAATGCCGCGGCGAAGCGCTCCGCTCCGCGCTGCTTGGCGCCGATATAGCTGCGAAGGCGGGTCTCATAGGCGCTGAATGCTTGCTCGTGGCGCCCGTCGGCGCGTGCGAGTTCTCCCGCAAGCACATAGGCAGAGATCATGGCCAGAGCCGAGCCCTGCCCGGCGACGAGCGACACGCAGAAGGCAGCGTCTCCAATCAGCACGACGCGGCCCCGCGACCAGCCGTCCATCCTGATCTGGCTGACCCGGTCGCAATACAAATCATCGGTGCGCTCGAGTTCGTTCAGAATGTCTGGGCATTCCCAGCGGGCGTCGCGATAGAGATCACGCAGCTGTGCCTTTGCGGCAGGCCCGCCTGCATCGCCGCGAAACACGAAGAGGAACAAGGTGCGATCATTGCACAGCGCGAAACGGCCAATCATCCGGCCCGGCCGGTTGTGCATCAGATACACATTCTCGTCGCGACGACGATAGCCGCGGGTTTCGAATGCCGCGACGCCATAGCCGAGATTTCTTTCGAACGTCCCGATCGAGCCGAACGCAAGGCTGCGCACCTGCGAATGCAAGCCGTCAGCACCGACGACGAGATCGAAACGTCGGCTCCCGCCGCGCCGCAACTGGACGTCGACCCATTCAGGCTGCTGCTCCAGGCCAACGATCTCCTCATCGAAGATCGTTTCAACACCGTCGCGGACCGTACCGTACAGCAGGCGCGACAGATCGCTTCGTGCCAGAGTGACGTAGCGGCCGCCTGTGAGATCGTCGAGGACGTCCGTGCCAAATCCGGCGATACGCCGGCCATGATCGTCGACGATCCGCATTTCCCTGGCGCGATAGCCGGCGTTCTCGATCGCCGGCAGCAGCCCCATCCGTTCGGCGATGTCGTAGCCGAGTCCCCAGAAATCGATCACGTAGCCGCCGCGACGAAGTGCGCTCGCGCGCTCGACCAGCGTCGGCGCGTAGCCCGCCGCCTTGAGCCAATAGGCGAGCGTCGGCCCTGCAATCCCCGCCCCGGAGATCAGAACTGTTCGCATGGAAGGAATATGGGAAAAGCGGCGGCCGATCGCACCGCCGCGTCAGACACCAAATGGTGAGGGCGGGAAGTTCCGCCTCACCAGTCGTGTCGCATCACTCCTGGTCGACCAGATCGTCCTCGAGGATCGCCATCTGGAACTGGAACGAGCGATCATCGTCCTCGTCGTCGACGAAGAGCACACCGATGAATTCCTCGCCGATATAGACTTCGGCGGAATCATCCTTCTTAGGCCGCGGCACGACGCGGATCTTGGGATTGCCGAATACGCGTTTCAGGTACGCGTCGAGCTTCCTAACTTCCTTGACGTCCACGGCAAGTCTCCAATCGAAATCTAGGTTGGCGCGGGTTTTAGGACGAGACGCGACCAACCGCCAGCATGAATTGCCAAAGAATTTGGGGACCGAAAGGGGCGGGAAATCCCGCCCTTCCGACAAGCTCGAAGTCCGCCTCAGAGTCCCGCCTCAAAGTCCCATGGCGTTGATCATCTGATCCATGGTGCGCGACGGCTCGGCGCAGCCGGCTTCGCCGACGACCTTGGCGGGCACGCCTGCGACCGTCACGTTGTGCGGCACCGGTTTGACCACGACCGAGCCCGCCGCGATGCGCGCGCAATGACCGATCTCGATATTGCCGAGGATCTTTGCGCCCGCGCCGATCAGGACCCCGTGACGGATTTTCGGATGGCGGTCCTCGTTCTCCTTGCCGGTGCCGCCGAGCGTGACGCCGTGCAGGATCGAGACGTCGTCCTCGATCAGCGCAGTCTCACCGCAGACGAAACCGGTGGCGTGGTCGAGGAAGATGCCGCGGCCGATGCGCGCGGCGGGATTGATGTCGGTCTGGAATACCGCAGACGCCCGGCTCTGCAGATAATACGCAAAATCCTTGCGGCCCTTCAGATAGAGCCAATGCGCGAGGCGGTGGGTCTGGATGGCGTGAAAGCCCTTGAAATAGAGCAACGGGTCGATGAAGCGCGACGTCGCGGGGTCGCGGTCGTAAACGGCGACGAGATCGGCGCGGAACGCGTTGCCGAGATCGGGATCATCGCGTAGCGCCTCGTCGTAGGTCTGGCGCACGAGATCGCCCGACAGCGCGGAATGATCGAGCCGATCGGCGACACGATGGATGACAGCATCTTCCAGGCGGCTGTGATGCAGCACCGTCGAATAGATGAAGGTCGCAAGCTCCGGCTCGCGATGGACGATGTCCTCCGCTTCGCCGCGGATCCGATCCCAGATCGGATCAAGCGTTGCGAGCTTTCCTCCCGGATTGACCTGATGCACTGCCATGAGATCTGCTCTTTCGAATTGGCTCGTTTCGATGGTTCTATAACACAGTCTAAGCGACAAAGTCCTGACGGGCTTGCCTGAGAGTGAACAGTGCGTTGCCCAGCGGGGGCATGCCAACACGTTGAATCACAACAGTTTCTTCCGACACCCCCGGCGGCAAGGTCGGCTCAAAATGGTCAGGGTTTCGCCAAATTCAAGCCGGGCGGCGTCAAACTATTGGTGAATTCCGCCTCAACCGTGATTGCGGGCATGGTCCGAGTGAGGACGGAGCGGATTTGACCATCACCACCGATCATTTGCGCGCGGGCGCCGCTGATACCCTCTGGCTGCGGCTCGCCGCGGTCGCCCTGCCGCTCCTGTTGATCGCGCCGGCGTTCTGGAACGGCTATCCGCTGTTGCAATGGGATACCGGAGGCTATCTGGCGCGCTGGTACGAGGGCTATCTCGTCCCGAGCCGCTCCACGGTGTTCGGCATCTATCTGCACTATGGCGAGAGTTCTGGATTCTGGATCAACCTCGCGGCCCAGGCGCTGGCGACGCTGTGGCTGTTGCAGCTCACCTTGCGCGTGCTCGGCCTGATGCAAACGTTCCGTTTCGTGGCGATCAGCCTGCTCCTGATCCTGTCGACTGCGCTGCCCTGGCTTGCGAGCATGTTGCTCACCGACATCTTTGCAGGCCTGTCGGTGCTGTCGTTATTCCTGCTGGTCGTCGGTGGGCAGCGGACTTCGGCGCTCGAAAAGATCACGCTGTTCGTCTTCACCGCCTTTGCCGCCGCGACCCACAGCGCCACGCTCGGCGTGCTGCTCGGGCTCTGCGTCGCCGGCTGGATGGCGCGACCGTTGCTGGGGCGCCGGCTTCCTATCGCCGGACTGGCGCAGGCGAGCCTGACCATCGTCGTGGGCGGACTGATGCTGGTGTCAGCCAACCATGCGCTGTCAGGCAAATGGGCCTGGACCCCCGGCGGCACGGGGGTCGCCTTCGGCCGCATGATGCAGGACGGCATCGTCGCGCGTTATCTCAACGACCATTGCCCGCGCGAAAAACTCAAGCTCTGCCCCTATCGCGACCAATTGCCGGCGACCGCCGACGAATTCCTGTGGGGCAAGAGCATGTTCAACACGCTAGGCCGGTTCGAGGGCATGAACGACGAGATGGGCACCATCGTCGTGGGTTCGCTCGCCGACTATCCGGCCTGGCAAGCCGGCGCGGCGTTGCGGGCGCTGGGTCGGCAATTGCTGCATGTCGCGACCGGCGAAGGCACCAATGGCTGGATCCCGCACACCCGCGGCATCATCGAGCGCTATATCCCCTCACAGGCCGCGCCGATGCGGGCGGCGCGCCAGCAGCACTGGGGTCTCGATTTCGCCTACGTCAACTGGCTGCACGTGCCCGTTGCGCTGGCCTCGATGCTGGCGCTTGTCGTGCTGCTTGCGCATGCTCTCGCGATCCGCCGGCTTGACGACCTGACGCTGCTGGCGGCAACCGTCACGCTGGCGCTGCTCGGCAACGCCTTCATCTGCGGCGTGATCTCCGGCCCGCACGACCGCTACGGCGCGCGGATGGCGTGGGTCGCGACCTTCGTGGTGCTGATGGCGCTGGCGCGACGGTTTGGCGAGGACAGCAAGGCGCGATGAGATTGGGGTGAAGCGCTATCGCGCTCCAGTTCTTGGAACGAATTCGTCGCCCTCGTCTGCTTGAAAATTCGACCATGTCGGGTTGCCCGACTGCCGACTTGAACGCTGCCACGACAACGTCGAATGGCTTCGAGCCCCTAAGGCTGAAACGCTCGACCTCGACTTTAGCGATTGTCATTGGTCCTCCGTAACTGCTGCAAGCTGTGCATCCAGTCGCCATGTCGAGTTGGGTAATGTCATTCTCCGGATGCCTGGCTCAAAATGGTCGAGCGGAAGCGTGCGGGCTCCCGGCGCCAAAGCGCCGGGAGCGGCACCGTCACTTCGCGAGGGCCGCTTTTTCGATCACCTCAGCGACCTGCTTCGCATGGACGACGAGCGAGGCATGGCTGCCGGCGACTTCCGTCGTCTGAGCATGGATCCTGGCTGCGAACGACTTCTGGGCCTCGGGCGCGAGGACTTTGTCCTTCGTGCTGATGACGTAGAAATTCGGCTTGTCATGCCAGGCCGCAACGTCGACCGGAGCTTCGAACGCAACGTGGTTCAGCGGAAGCTGCGAGTTGGCCAGGTGCGCGGCGATCTCCGGAGGAAGGTCAGCCGCGACGGCTGACGGAAACACCTTTGGATCGATGTACAGATTGCCCTTCGCATCGGGGTGGATCGCCTTGCCGCCTTCGGTCGGCGGACCGGCCTTCGTCAGCGACGCCAGGGATTCACCGATCTCCGGCGCAAAGGCGGACACATAAACCAGCGCCGAAACCTTGGGATCGTTGCCGGCTTGCGTGATCACCACGCCGCCCCATGAGTGGCCGACCAGAACGGTCCTGCCGGCTTGCTTCGCGAGCGCCTGTTTGGTCGCATCGACGTCGGCGGCGAGCGAAGTGAGTGGATTTTCGACGAGCGTGACGTTGTAGCCTTTCTTCGTGAGAATATCGGCAACCGGCTGCCAGCTCGTCTGGTCTACAAAGGCGCCGTGCACGAGCACGATATTGTGGGCTGCCCCCTTGGGCAGTTCGGCGGAACGGGCGGGCCCGACCATTGTCGATCCGGCCAGGAGTACGGCGGCTGCTGAAAGTAGGAAATTTAGCATTGATTGTTCCTGTTGGTATGTCGGACGAACACAGTCCGGGGGAATGGACAGGCGTTTCCAGCAAGGTCGCGGTTCTTCCATCTGCCGTTGGCTAAATGGTTGCCGCACGTCACGTCGGCCCGCCGTGGCATGACGTATTCCATGGACCTCATCGGACGATAGGGACCAATCGTCCGCGTCTTGTGTCCGATCGTCCATGGATCTAGTCTCGGTGGATGGATATACTTACCCAGGTGCTCGATCGGGTTCGTCTCGGCGGGACGCTGCTCTTTCACTTCGAGCTCGGCCATCCCTGGCATCTTGAGTTGCCGGCGCGCCCCTACGCCCTGTTTCACTATCTCAGCCAAGGTTCAGCGACCCTCGCGCTCGAACAGGGAGAGGAAATCCAGATCACCGGGGGCGATTTTGTCGTCATCACACGTGGCGAGCCCCATGTGTTTTATTCGGATCGCCGGGCCGAGCCTTTGCGCATCGTGGATATCGAACGGTCGTCGCCACGCCTCGGCTTCCTTCGCCACGGCAGCCGTGCAAAGCCGCTCTCGACCATGCTCTGCGGCAATTTCACGGTGTCGCGGCCGACGTTTGGCAGCGTGCTGGAGTTGCTTCCACCCGTGCTCTTGCTGAAGCCGACGTCGGACCGTGGTTGGCTTGAAGCCATCCTGCGCCGCATGATGAGCGAGTCCGCGCTCGAGCGTCCTGGCCAAGGCGTCGCGCTTTCACGACTGACGGAAGTGCTCTTCGTCGAGGTGCTGCGAAGCTGGATCGCGTCTCTCAGCCCCGGACAAGGCGGCTGGATCGGGGCCATTTCTGACCCCCATATCGGACCCGCGCTGAAGCTGATTCACGAAAGTCCGGAGCAGCTTTGGACGCTGAGCGACCTTGGCCGTCGCGTCGGGCTCGGCCGCTCGGCATTTTCGGCGCGCTTCACCAGGCTCGTGGGCCAGCCCATGCAACGTTATGTGATCGAACGCCGGATGACGGAGGCGGCGTTCCTGCTCGAAACCAGCGACGAGCCGATCGCACGGATTGCCAACCGGGTCGGTTACGAGACTGCAGCGGCGTTTTCGAAGTTGTTTCACCGGCACATTGGTCAGTCGCCCGGCCGTTACCGGGCTGCGCGACGCGCCGACGGAGGCCGTGCGCAGTTGGACGGATCGGAATTGCAAGTATCCGATTGACCTGGATAAGGCTGTGGCTTTGAGCTGAGTCTCATATGCGCGCTTAGCGAACCCCGGTGCCTGCGTAGAGGAATGGACGGTTGCCCCGAAGGGAGTGGATGGCCCATTGTAACGAGACATTTCAGGATAGCTGAAACCGCCTCATCGCCTCAGCTCCTGCGTGAGAGGAAATCCAGCACGCCGGTCTTGTAGACCTTGTCGCCGACTGCGCGCATGTGATCGCGGTTCGGAATGTCGAGCACTTCCGAACCCGGGATGATCGCGCCGAGCGCGCTGGCCGATCCCGCGACGTCGTCGGTCGAGCCCACCGCGATCAGCACGGGCACGTCGATGCGTGCGGCCTGCTCTTTCGTCATGAGATCGCGCGTGCCGCGCAGGCAGGCGGCCAGCGCCTTGTGGTCGGAACGGGTTTGGTCTGCAAAAGCACGAAAAGTGCGTCCGACGGGATCGGAGACGTCGTCGAGCGAGGGCGCTTCGAGCGCCTTCGCGACGTTCTCGCCGGGCCCGGTGCCCTCGATCAGGCCGCCGATGCCGATGCCGCCGAGAATTGCCGAACGCAGGCGCTGCGGCTCGTTGAGGGAGAGCCAGGCCGTCATCCGTCCGCCCATCGAATAGCCCATGAGATCGGCCTGCGGGATGGCGAGGTGATCCATCAGCGCGAGCACGTCGCCGGCCATGGTCGGGATCGAGTACTGCGCGGGCTCGTAGAGCTTGGCGCTTTCGCCATGGCCGCGATTGTCGAGCGCAATGACGCGGCGGCCGTTCTTGCGCAGCTCCGAGACCCAGGTCGGATAGACCCAGTTCACGTTCTTGCTGGAGGCAAAGCCGTGCACCAGGATGATCGGATCGCCCTCGCCTTCGTCGAGATAGGCAATTTCAACGGCGCCGTTGTGAAAGCTCGGCATCATCAGTTCCGCAATCTTGAGGGGAAGAGGTATCTTAGGCGGTGACGGCAGCGCTTGCCAGAACGGCTTCGGCGGCGATCCGGGCCTGGCGAAGTCGCCGCGCCCGCCTGCGATCGCACCAGGCCTGGGTCAGGCGCTCCGTGGTCGCCTTGATCGAGGACAACAGGCCGAACAGCGTCAAGGCCGCACCGAACAGCCAGAGTGCGAGATTGAACGCCCCGCCGATCAGCAGCAGCGCGCCGCGGCCGAGCAGCTTCAGGATCGCGCGCGTCTTGCCGCCCTGCGCTTCCGCGAGCCGCGCCGCGCGTGCGACGTCCTTCGGACCTTCGGCGATGCGCAAGCTATCCATCGCACCGCGCGTGCCGGTCTTCTCGACGACGCGCGTGACATCCTTGCCGAGCCGAACCAGCGCGCCGGCCTTCTCGGCGCGGAACGCGGCCTTGATCGCGCTCAAGGTCTGGCCCGGCCGCAGCACCGAGCCGGAGGCAACCGCGTTCTGGAGCATCGGCGTATCGACGACCTCGCGCGCGGACCGGCCGGCCCATGCCGCCAGTCCCTCGCCGAGCCGGCCCACCTTCCGCGCGTCCTTCACCAGCGTCAGCCCGGCGCGAACCGGCGCGGCACCGCCGACGGAGACGTAGGTCACGGCCGTGACCGCGAGACCCGCGGCCGCGAGGCCCAGCACCAGGCGATCGGTCTCCTCGCCCATGGCGAGGTGCTTGCCCTCGCGCACGACATCCCTGATGTCGCCGATGACGAAGAGATCGCCGGCCACGGTCCCCGACAGGCTCGCAACATCGTCCGCGTTGCCGGTGACGAGACCCGTGGCAAACCGTTTTGCGACATGCGAGGTGGAATTTTCGGCTTTGACCGCGTCGCTGACACGGCTCAGGAGGTCGTCAGGCAGCGCGATGTTGCGGTCGCGCGCCAGCGCGACAAAACTGTCGGCGAGATCGGCATCGCCCGACGCGAGCGCAGCCTCGATGTTGTCCTGAATCATGCGGTCATTGTGCCGCAGCAGCGCGTCGAGCTTGATCTCGGAGAGCGCGGCGGGATCGTCCTGGGCGGCCAGAATCGCCCCGGCCTCGCGGGCAGGCGGTGCTACCTGCGCGAGCATGAAGCCGCAAGCCACGATACCGGTCAACGCTGTGCTGATTCGCAACCACTTCATGCGGAGAGCCTGGACGGTCCTGAGATCGTTGACGCCTAACGGTTGGTCTTTCGTCGCAATTACGCTCGTCCACAGACATAGTATGCCAAAATTGCGACACAACGTCCCCGACGAAAGAAGGGCTTCTCTCAGGCCGCAAGATTGTGTCGAATTTGCATGAGCAAATGAGCATGGGGCATTGCGGAGCTTTCGGTTCCGCTGGACTAGCAATCATCCACACCCGCCAGTATGGTCCGCGGCGCCTTAATAATGCCGCGTCAGTCGTGATTGTGTCTGCCGCCATTGCCACTCCAGGATGAGTACGATGTCCGACCATGTCGTCCCGCACTTCCACAACGATGCCGGTGTCCCCGTCATCGAGATCGGCTCGCAAGAGTTCATGTGCGTGGGCGCCAACCCTCCGTTCGATCATCCGCACGTCTTCCTCGACCTCGGCAACGACAACGAGATCATCTGCCCCTACTGCTCGACGCTGTACCGTTTCGCCGCCGACCTGAAGGCGGGCGAAGCCCGTCCGCCGGAATGCGTCCTGAAGGACAAGGTGGCCTGACCGCTTCCATCGGCCAGGGGTGGCGCTCTCCCGAACGATTGTCATCGCCGGTGCCGGCATAGGTGGACTGACGGCTGCGCTCGCGCTCGCGGCACGCGGCTTCCGCATCGTCGTGCTGGAAAAGGCCGAGCGGCTCGAGGAAGTCGGCGCCGGTCTGCAACTCTCCCCCAATGCCAGCCGCGTGCTGGTCGAGCTCGGCCTTACCGAGCGCCTCAAGCTGCGCGCCGTGATCCCGGAGGCGGTCTCGATCATGAGCGCGCGGGCCGGCGGCGAGCTGTTGCGCATGCCGCTGGGAGAAGCCGCCGCCGCGCGCGCCGGCGCCCCCTATTGGGTGGTGCACCGCGCCGATTTGCAATCCGCCCTCGCCGGCGCAGTCTCCGACCATCCCGATATCGACCTGAAACTCGGCGCGACCTTCGAAGACGTCGCGCCTCACGCCAAGGGGCTGACGGTCGTCCATCGCAGCGGTACGATCCGGCGCAGCGATCTCGCCAGTGCGCTGATCGGCGCGGACGGCATCTGGTCGACGGTGCGCCAGCATCTGTTTCCCGAGGTGCAGCCGCGCTTCTCCGGGCTGATTGCCTGGCGCGGCACGCTCGACGCCACGCAACTGCCGAAGGACTACACCGCGCGCCGGGTCCAGCTCTGGATGGGCCCGAATGCCCATCTCGTCGCCTACCCGATCGCGGGGGGACGCCAGATCAACGTGGTCGCGGTGCTGCCGGGCACCTGGAATAGACCGGGCTGGAGCACGCCCGGCGATCCCCGCGAGGTGATGGACGCCTTCGCCGCGCCGCGCTGGCCGCCAGCGGCGCGCATGATGCTCGCCACGGTCGATAGCTGGCGGAAATGGGCGCTGTTCGGCGTGCCTGACGACTGCCCCTGGAGCAACGGCCCGGTCGCGCTGCTCGGCGACGCCGTGCATGCGATGCTGCCGTTTGCAGCCCAGGGCGCCGGCATGGCGATCGAGGACGCCGCGGTGCTCGCGCAGCATTTGAGCCTTGAGGTCGCCGAGAGCACCGCTGGCATCACAGCTGCGCTGAGACAATACGGCCGTACGCGCCAGGCGCGCGTGCGGCGGGTGCAGCGGACCGCGCGGCAGCAGGGCCGCATCTATCATTTCACTGGGCCGCTCGCGCTCGCGCGCGATCTTGCGGTGCGCGCCCTCGGCCCGGAACGCATGCTGGCACGGCAGGACTGGATTTACGGCTGGCGACCCTGATGCGAGGCGCCGGTTTCAGCGCACTGCTCTTGTCGATTTCGGGGCAGGCTTGATCGGGCCAGGATTGGCTGCGGGCGCCGGCGCAGCGGCGGGCGTCGCCTCGGGGGGCGTTTCCCGGCACTTGTTGCGGCGCCAAGCGTCATCGGCCATCTGCGCGTGCCCGCGCACCGCGACGTAGTCATTGCGATAGGCAAGCTCCGACACGACGGCGCCGCCCGCGCCGGTCTGTGCCTTGTCCATCAGCCTCTGTAAATCAGCGGTGCGGTTAGCGAGCCCCTTGCGCTCGGCTTCGAGCAGCTTGCAATCGTACAATTCGTACCTGGCAGGATCGGCAAAGGCCGGAGCGACCGTCTCGCTGATGCCTGCGCAGCCGGACAGTGCGAAGCCGGCCGCGAGCAGCGCGACGGCCACGCAGCACGTGCGCAGGCGATATCGGATCAAAGCAGCCATGCCGGATGAATAGTCCCCGTGGATTGAGAATGCCTAAAGCAACAACAGATGTCCGGATTGAGGCTTTGCCTTGTGCGGCCGGCTCGCCTAAGGAAGAACCGCCCCTCCGGCCTGCAAACGCCAATTCCAGACGGCCGGCAAGGGACTTAAGTGATTGATCTCGTTGGATCAAGCGGGCATGGCGGAATTGGTAGACGCAAGGGACTTAAAATCCCTCGGTGCGCAAGCGCTGTGCCGGTTCGACCCCGGCTGCCCGCACCACGAGAGACGCGCGGACGATCCCGCCGATCGCCGCGGCCCCGAGCGCTGATACCTCGTCAATGTTGTCCGCTCCTGCACCGCCTGCCAGCTATCCCGAAACGTCGCTTGTGCAACGCAGCATTGAAGGTAGACAGGGGCCTCAAATCAGAGGTGAGCTGCTTGTCCGACGTCAATGCCGACGATTGGGTGTCCTCGGGACACCGGCCGATGGGTTTCCCCGAATTCGTCATCGTGATCGCGTCGATCATGGCGCTGAATCCGCTTGCGATGGACATGATGCTCCCGGCGCTGCCCAACATCGGGTCGGCCTTCAATATCCCCGTCGCCAACCATCTTCAGCTGGTGCTGTCGACCTTCCTGATCGGCTTTGGCGCGGGGCAGTTCGTCATGGGTCCGCTGTCGGATCGTTTCGGCCGCCGCCCGGTGCTGCTCGGCGGGATGGCGGTCTATGCGGTGGCGAGCGTGCTGGCGATCGCCGCGCCGTCGTTCGAGACGCTGCTGCTGGCGCGCGCACTGCAGGGCTTCGGCACCTCGGCGACGCGCGTGATCGCGACCTCGATCGTGCGCGACTGTTACGTCGGCCGCCGCATGGCGAGCGTGATGTCGCTTGCGATGATGATCTTCATCGCCGTCCCCGTGATCGCCCCCTCGTTCGGACAGGCGGTGCTACTGGTCACGCAATGGCGCGGCATCTTCGTCGTGCTGATGCTCTACGGCCTGCTCGCGCTTGCGTGGTCCGTGCTGCGGCTTCCAGAGACCCTGCCTGAGAGCGAACGCAGGTCGCTCGCGCCGGCCGACGTGCTCACGGCCTACTGGCAGACCGTGACCCATCGCCAAACCCTCGGCTACGCGCTCGCCGCCGGAAGCGTGATGGGTGCGCTGTTCGCCTACGTGTTTTCGGCCCAGCAGGTTTTTGTCGACATCTATCACCTCGGCCATTATTTTCCGCTCGCCTTCGCCGCGATCGCGGCCGGCACCGCCATTGCCGGCTTTCTCAATGCGCGATTCGTCGGGACCCTCGGCATGCGCGTGATCTCGCACGGCGCGCTGACGCTCTACACCGCGGTGGCCGGCGTGATGCTGCTGACCGAAAGCCTCGGCGCGTTGCCGCTTCCCCTGTTCATGGTGCTCTCGGCGCTGATGATGTTCTCGTTCGGCATGATGGTCGCCAACTTCACCGCACTCGCCATGGAGCCGCAGGGCCACATCGCCGGCACGGCGTCCTCGCTCTACGGCTCGATCACCACGCTTATCGGCATCGTCGTCGGCATGGCGATCGGACAAAGCTTCGACGGCACGCTGCTGCCGTTCTCGGTCGGCTTCTTCGTGTCGTCACTCGCCGCGCTCGCGATCGTGCTGGTGGTGGAGAGAGGACGGCTGTTCAAGCCGCATCATCGCGCCATCGGGTGAGGAACTTCGCGGCGCTCTCGATGTTGTACTGCAACAATCTGAAAAGGCGCTTCAATGGAACCGAAACCCCGTAAAGACCACGACGCCACGGAGCGGGCGAAGACGGAACGCACGCCGTCGAGCGTTGAAAAGACCGCCGTCACCGTGCCATTCGCGAGTGAAGGGCTCGAGCGGGTCCGCGACAGCCACTGTTGAGCAACACGTCTATTCCGTTGCGCGCCTGTTGGCGCTGAAATCGTCCGCAACGCCCTCGGGTGCCGCGCCGCCTTCACGGGGCGGCACCATCAGCACAACCACGTCCCGCGTGAGACCGGGCCGGCCCCATAGCTGCGCCTGTACGATAAATTCCCGCCTGACGAAGTGCCCGGCCCGCCCGGCCACCCCGTCCATCCACCGGCTGCAATCATCCTGATCGCGGAAACAGAGCGCGGCCCAGCCGCGGTCCAGCGTCGTCTTGCGCGGCAAGCCTCCGGGAGATTGATCCTCGAACGGCTGGGCGTAGTGCGGGTGGTCCGGGCTGTAGAAGGCCATCGCGAAGGCCAGCGCATCGTCGCCGCTAACGGCGGCGAGCGGCTCGCCCGTCAGTTCGCGCCACTCGCGAGTCAATTCGCTGGCGGCCTGCGCGTAGAAATTGCGCCCCTCTTCGTAACCGTGATCGTTGCGATAGACGGCATGGATCGGCGCGGCGACGAGGACGGCCGTGAGCGCGACGCCGGCCACGACCAAGGTGAGGTTGACGGTGTAAAAGCGCTCGATCGGGTAATTTGTGCCGCAGACCACGAGAATGGCGAACAGGAACAACCCCTGCAACGCCCACAGCGACGGCAGATCGGTGCCGATCACGAGCGAGATCAGAACCGGCAGCGCAATCGTGCCGACGGCAACGTAAAAGAGGAGCCGCAGGCCCGGATTCATCGCCGCGAAATCGTCCGGAAACTGCTTCAGCCGCGTGCCGGCGATCAACATCCAGGTGACGGATGACACACTGATGGCCGCCAACAGCCCCAGAAGGAAGTTCCTGGCCTCCCCGAGCGAGCTCGCCGCAGTGCCGTTGGCATGGTTCAGCGCGTAGGTGAAGGTCGGCGCCCCGGTCGTGGCGAGCCAGTGAACATGCGGTGACAGCGCCGCAAGCCCGACGACGACCGAGATCCAGGGCGAGGCGGAAGTGAAATAGGCGCGACGCGCCGGATGCGCCAGCGCGGCAAACGTGAAGCTCGCGACAAGGAAGATCGAATAATATTTGCCGGCCATGGCCAGCGCCGTCGTGAATCCCACGGCGATCGCCCACGACGCCGCGCGGGTCTCGAATGCGCGGACGAAGCACCAAGTCGCCAGCGGCCAGACGGCCAGCAGCACCGCATTGGCATTGAAGCGCTGGGCATGGAACTGATAGGCCGGCGTCAGCATCAGGAGCAACAGCACAAGGACGCGCTTGTGCCCCGTCACGAATTGCCGCGCGATCCGGTCGACGAAGACCAGCGCAAGCCCGGCATTGGCCATCGCCATCAATTGCAGCGACCAGTCAGTGAGCGGAAAAATGGCGCTCCAGCTCGCGGCAACCCAGCCGGTCAAGGGCGGATGCTTGGGATAGCCCCACGCGAAATGCCGCCCCAGCGTCCAGGCCTCCAGCGTATCGGGGTGCAGACCGCCGCCGGCATAGGCGACCGCTAGATAAAGTGTCCAGATCGCGACGAAGCCCGCGATGAGAAGCGGCACCGCCCAGCCCGTCTCGACGCCATCGAGCCAACGCAGGAATGGCCGGCGCCATCGTGCCGGCGTGCGATCGGACCGTTCGGCCATCGTCTGGAATGCAAAATCGATCGGCACTGGAATCAAATGGAGGAAGGAAGGTGATGCGCAAGGACGGCACATCTAGTTCAGGACGGAAACAAATAGCAATGAATGGAAACTGGAAAAGTTTGAAAACGTCCGCCTTCTCAGCCGGCGCAAGGTCGACAAAAGAGCCAAGATCGACAAACGACAACGGCGCCGCTGATGACAGCGGCGCCGCAGGATGATCCGGACGAAAGGAAGAGCCTTCGCCCTACTCCGACTTGTCGACGTTCCAGAACAGCGGGGTCGCGGGACCGTCGAGCACGCCGGTCAGCGATTTGCGCCAGCCGCTCGGCAGGAGATACTGCCCCAGCGGGATGTAAATCACCTGCTCATAGGCTTCCTTCTGGATGTCAGCGGCGATCTTCTTCTGATCGTCGAGCGAGGCGGCGCGAACGAAGTCGTCCTTGAGCTTTTCGATCTTGGCGTTCTCGGCCCAGCCAAACCAGCCCTTCTTGCCCTGACCGCCGATCGAGAGATTGGCGATCGGGTTGGAGACGTCGGCCGCGACCCAGTTGGTGAAGAACATGTTCCAGCCGCCCTCCTTCGGAGGCTTCTGGCTGGCGCGGCGGCTCACCACCGTCTGCCAATCGGTCGCTTGCAGGTCGACCTTGAAGCCAGCCTCGCGCAGCAGCTGAGCCGCAACGATCGGCTGTGCCTTCAGCGTCGTGACATCGCCGGGGGCCATGATCACGATCGGGGTGCCGTCATAGCCGGATTCGGCGAGCGCCTTCTTGGCTTCGGCCATGCCGTTGCCCTTCACGAGGGTCTCGGCACCGGCCTCGGTCGCGAACGGCGTATCGCACACGAAGAAGGCGCCACAGATCTTCTGATATTTGGCGTTGCCGACGAGCGCGTCGAGAACGTCCTTCTGGTTTATCGCCAGAAAGGCAGCACGGCGCACTTTGACATTATCGAACGGCGGATAAAGGAAGTTCATCCGGCCGAGCGTCTGGAAACCGAACTTGTTCGAGACCTCGATCGTGATCTCCTTGTTCGCTTCCAGCAACGGGAGCATGTCGTAAGGCAGATTTTCCACAAAGTCGATGTCGCCCGACTGCAACGCGTTCACCGCGGTCTGCGAGTCCGGCATGGTGATCCACTCGACGCGGTCGACCTTCACCACCTTGCCGCCGGAGGTCCAGCTCGACGGCTCCTTGCGCGGCACGTAGTCGGTGTTCTTGACGTAGACCGCCTTCACGCCCGGCTGGAATTCCGACTGCACGAACTTGAAAGGACCCGAGCCGATCTGCTCGGGGATCTGCTTGTCCGGCGGCGTCTCGGCGAGGCGCTTCGGCATCATGAAGGCAACGCGGGAGGACGGCTTGCCGATCGAGTCGAGCACGAGGCCGTAGGGCTCCTTCAGCTTCAGCGTGATGGTCTTGGCATCGGTCGCCTCGATGCTCGCGGTGAAGTCGAAAAGTTTCTGGCCCATGCCGTCGACTGCGCCCCAGCGCTTGAGCGAGGCAACGCAGTCCTCCGCCGTCACCGGCGCACCGTCATGCCACTTCAGGCCGTCGCGCAGCGTGAACGTGTAGGTGAGCTTGTCGTCGGAGATCTTCCAGTCCGCCATCTGCGGCTGGATCTTGAAGTTCGAATCGGGCGCCACGAGCGTGTCGTAGATCATGTAGCCATGGTCACGCGTGATGTAGGCCGTGGTGAAGATCGGATCGATGATGCGCAGATCCGAATGCATCACCGCGGTGATGGTCTTGCCAGCCGCAAGCACCGGCGAGGCCAGTGCGGTCGAAAGCGCGACGACCGACAGCGCAAGTTTGGAGGCGAACGCGCGAGGCCCCCGGCGCATCAACTTAAACATAAAAAGTTCTCCTGACGTGAAACTGTTCAAAGGCAGGTTATTGATTGAGCATCCGGTTCGTTCTTTAGGCGAACTAACCTCATGCAATGCCTTTATCTTTTCGAGACTTGCAGACAGTGCCGAGCGCGTCAATCCGGTTTCGCTGCAAGCCCAAGCAGCGCGCGCACGGGCTCCACACGGATCGGTTTGGCTCTACAACGCTCTCCGCCTGCCCTGCCCCGCGCCAATGCAATGCGCGTTCCATGTTCCGAAGCCCAAGAGACATTGGAGAGACATTGAGATGAATCCAGCCAATCTTCCCTTCGATTCCGAAGCGATGCTCCAGGGTCTGCGCGGCTGGGTGGAATGCGAAAGCCCGACCTGGGACGCGAGCGCCGTGAACCGCATGCTCGATATCGCAGCGCGGGAGATGGCAATCATGGGTGCGACGATCGAGCGCATCGCCGGTCGCCAGGGCTTTGGCGGCGTGATCCGCGCACGCTTTCCGCATCCGAAGCAAGGCGAGCCGGGCATCCTGATTGCCGGACACATGGATACTGTTCATCCCGTGGGTACCATCGAGAAGCTGAAATGGCGGCGCGAGGGCAGCAAGTGCTACGGACCCGGCATCTATGACATGAAGGGCGGCAATTATCTTTCGCTGGAAGCGATCCGCCAACTGGCCCGCGCCTCGTTCACGACGCCGCTGCCGATCACCGTGCTGTTCACGCCCGACGAGGAAGTCGGCACACCCTCCACGCGCGATATCATCGAGGCGGAAGCCGCGCGCAACAAATACGTGCTGGTCCCCGAGCCCGGCCGCGCTGACAACGGCGTCACCACCGGACGTTACGCCATTGCGCGTTTCAATCTCGAGGCGACCGGCCGGCCCAGCCACGCCGGCGCCACCTTGTCGGCGGGCCGCTCTGCTATCCGCGAGATGGCGCGGCAAATCCTCGCCATCGACGCGATGACGGGCGAAGACTGTACGTTTTCGGTCGGCGTGGTGCACGGGGGGCAATGGGTCAATTGCGTTGCCACGACCGCCACCGGCGAAGCGCTTTCGATGGCCAAGCGCCAGGCCGACCTCGAGCGCGGCGTCGAGAGGATGCTGGCGCTCTCCGGTACAACCAATGATGTCACCTTCAAGGTGACGCGCGGCGTGACACGTCCGGTCTGGGAGCCCGATGCCGGCACCATGGCGCTTTACGAAAAGGCGCGCGGGATCGCCAAATCGCTCGGCGCAGAACTGCCGCATGCGAGCGCCGGCGGCGGCTCCGACGGCAATTTCACCGGCGCAATGGGCATCCCGACTCTCGACGGCCTGGGCGTGCGTGGCGGCAACGGCCACACGCTCGAAGAGTATATCGAGGTCGAAAGTCTGGTCGAACGCGGCCGGCTGATGGCGGGGCTGCTCGCGACCTTGGAGTAAGGCGCGAGCCACGTCACCACAAGCGGGCCAGGTCTCCCGAAACAAGTTGACCGCACTGCAAAAACCGTGGCCCGGATGGCATGGGAATTGCTGAAATGTTAGGCTGGTGGCAGAACGCAGCCTTCAGCCGCTGTCTCTGATTTGACTCTAATCTGACGGGATCCAACTTGCTCGGATATCTCCTTCGCCGAATTCTCGCCGCCGTGCCCGTGATGGGCGTGGTGGCGCTGTTCGTCTTCCTCCTGCTCCGCCTCACCCCCGGCGATCCCGCCGCGATTCTTGCCGGCGACAACGCCACGCCGGAGCGGCTCGAGCGCATCCGCACCTCGCTCGGTCTCAACGAGCCGCTGATCGTGCAGTTCATCACCTGGCTGAACAAGCTGCTGCATGGCGATCTCGGAACGTCACTCATCTCCAACCTTCCGGTGATGAAGATGATCGGCCAGCGGGTCGAGCCGTCGATCTCGATCGCGTTGTCGACCATCATCCTCGCGGTCATCGTCGCGGTTCCCCTCGGTGTAATCGCTGCCTGGAAGCACGGCACCTGGATCGACCGCTTCGTGATGGGCCTGTCCGTGCTCGGCTTCTCGGTGCCGGTGTTCGTGGTCGGCTACATCCTGATCGAGGTCTTCGCGATCGACCTGCGCTGGGTGCCGGTCCAGGGCTTCCGCAGCATCTCGAACGGGTTTGGGCCGTTCTTCGAGCGCATCATCCTGCCAACCTGTGCGCTGTCCTTCATCTACATCGCTTTGATCGCGCGCATGACGCGCGCGGCGATGCTCGACGTGCTCGGCGAGGACTACGTCCGCACCGCGCGCGCAAAAGGCATCAACGAAGTCGCCGTGATGATGCGCCATGCGCTGCGCAACGCCGCCGTGCCCGTGATCACGGTGATCGGTACCGGCTTTGCGCTTTTGATCTCCGGGGTCGTCGTCACCGAGAGCGTGTTCAACATCCCCGGCATCGGCCGCCTCACGGTGGATGCGGTGCTGGCGCGCGACTATCCGGTGATCCAGGCGATGATTTTGCTGACGTCGTTGATCTATGTCGTCGTCAATCTTCTGATCGACGTCGCCTACACGCTGCTCGATCCCCGGATCCGGTACTAGGGCTAAGGATAACAACGAAAAATGTCGGTCGATACCCTTCCCCAGTCGTCCATCCCGATCACGTCGCCGCTGCGGCCGCGCTTCGGATTCCTGACCTCGACGCCGATCATCGCGGCGGCGACCATCTGCCTGGCGTTGGTTGTGCTGATCTCGATCCTCGCGCCCTTGATCGCGCCGTATGATCCGATCCAGCTTGCGCCCTCGCAGCGGCTGAAGCCCTCTTCGGCGCAATTCCTGCTCGGCACCGACGCCTATGGCCGCGACCTGCTGTCGCGCGTCATGTATGGCGGACGCATCTCGCTTCTGATCGGCATCGGCTCGGCGATCATGTCGATCGTCATTGGGTTGGCGATCGGCCTGGTCTCCGGTTTCTTCAAGCTGGTCGATTCCGTCATGATGCGGATCATGGACGGCCTGATGGCAATGCCGAGCATCCTGCTGGCAATCGCCGTCGTGTCGCTGTCCGGCGCCAGCCTCTGGACCGTGCTGATCGCAATCACGATCCCTGAAGTTCCGCGCGTGGCACGCCTGGTGCGCTCGGTCGTGCTGTCGGCGCGCGAAGAGCCCTATGTTGAAGCGGCGATCTCGGTCGGCTCATCCCTGCCAAAGATCATGTGGCGGCATTTGATGCCGAACACGATCGCGCCTCTGATCGTGCAGGGTAGTTATGTCTGCGCGTCCGCGATCCTCACCGAGGCCATCCTCTCCTTCCTCGGCGCCGGCATCTCGCCGGAAACGCCGACCTGGGGCAACATCATGGCCGAGGGTCGTCAGTACTTCCAGCTCAAGCCGACGCTGATCTTCTGGCCGGGCCTGCTGCTCTCGATCGCGATCCTCAGCATCAATTTGATCGGCGATGCCGCCCGCGACGCACTCGATCCGCGCATGAAGCAGCGGGAAGGCAAATGATGACCGATCAAGTGATGACCAGCCCGATCCTCGACATCAACAACCTCGTCGTCTCCGTCGGCAAGAAGCCGAATGCCGCAAACATCATCGACGGCATCTCGATCCAGGTGCACGAGCGCGAGACGCTGTGCCTCGTCGGCGAAAGCGGCTCGGGCAAGTCGGTGACCTCGCTGACCACGATGGGTCTGCTGCCGAAGGGCACGCTGATTCCGACCGGCGGCAGCGTCAAGCTGGTCGGCGAGGAGATTCTCACCGCGACCGTCCGCCGCCTGCGGCAGCTCCGCGCGACGCGGATGGCGATGATCTTCCAGGAGCCGATGACGGCGCTCAATCCGGTGATGCCGGTTGGCCGCCAGATCGACGAAGTCCTGCGCGCGCACACCAAACTCGATGCGAAGGCGCGCAAGAAGCGTATCCTCGACATGATGGAGCAGGTGCGCCTGCCCCAGGTCGAGCGTATCTTTGCCTCCTACCCTCACCGACTCTCCGGCGGTCAGCGCCAGCGCATCATGATCGCGATGGCACTCGTGCTCGAACCGAAGCTGCTCATCGCGGACGAACCGACCACCGCGCTCGACGTCACAACGCAGAAGCAGATTTTGACCCTGATCCGCGACCTCCAGCGCGATCACGGAACCGCCGTGCTGTTCATTACCCATGACATGGGCGTGGTCGCCGAAATCGCGGACCGCGTCGCGGTGATGCGGCAGGGCCGACTGGTGGAGACCGGAACGCTGGATTCCATCCTGCGCAATCCGACCATGGAATACACCCGCAACCTGCTCTCCGCGGTGCCGAGCCTGGTGCCGCGCGCGGCGCGGCCTGAGACCAGGGAACCGGTGGTGCTGGAGGCCAACGAACTCGGCAAGGTCTATCGCGAGCGCGCGTTCTTCGGTAAAGGCCGCGAAGTCGTCGCCGCCGACAAGGTCACGCTGACGCTGCGCAAGGGCCGCACGCTCGGCATCGTCGGCGAGAGCGGCTCGGGCAAATCGACCGTGGCGCGCTGCATCGTCCGCCTGATCGACCCGACCTCCGGCGGCGTGCGCCTCTCCGGCCGCGAGATCTCGGACATCTCGCGGCGGCTGTTGCAGCCGCATCGGAAGAAGATCCAGATCGTATTCCAGGACCCCTACCGCTCGCTCAACCCGCGCGTCACTGTCGGCGAAAGCATCGCGGAAGGCCCGATCAATTACGGCGTGTCGCATGCCGACGCAATGAAGCGTGCGCGCGAATTGCTCGAGCTGGTCGGCCTGCCCGCCGATGCGGTCGCGCGCTATCCGCACCAGTTCTCCGGCGGCCAGCGTCAGCGCATTGCGATCGCCCGCGCGCTCGCGCTCGATCCCGACGTGCTGGTCGCGGACGAGGCGGTCTCCGCCCTCGACGTGTCCGTGCAGGCGCAGGTGCTGGACCTGTTCGACGAGATCCAGACGCGGCTCGGCATCGCCATCCTGTTCATCACTCACGATCTGCGCGTCGCAGCGCAGATCTGCGACGAGGTCGTGGTGATGCAGCACGGCCGCGTCGTCGAGCAGGGCCCGGCCGCCGAAGTGCTGACGCATCCGAAGGAAGCCTACACCAGAGCCTTGCTCGAGGCAGCGCCAGGCCGCGGCTGGGATTTTGCGAACTTCCGGCCGGTGACCGAGGGCGTGGCGGCTAGCGCCTAGTCACTCTCCTCCGGGGTTTGGGGGGCCCCCGCCCCCACCGCCACCGGGCCCCCCCCGCGGGGGGGGGTGTGGGGGGTGAGGCGGGCACGGGACGGGGGGGGGGGGGCGGG
>NZ_JBVVPN010000049.1:0-25830 GCF_055811035.1 Bradyrhizobium sp. MI1.10 | reverse complement strand
CCCCCCCCCCCCGCCCGCCTCCTGCCCCCCCCCACAACCAAAACCCACCGGCCCCCGCGCGGGGTTTTGTTTTGTTTGTCGTCGGCGCCCAAACCAGGGCGGTTGCGACAAGCATTCCCAAAACGGCCTGACGCCATGCATGGCGCGATTGCTTCCCGGCTTGCTCTCGCCGCAAGCACAGGGCTAACGTCGCGCACTTTCAATTGCTGGACTTGAGTTGATGACACGTATCGCCGTCGGCGGCTTCCTGCACGAGACCAACACCTTCGCTCCGACGAAGGCGACCTTCGCGGACTTCCAGCACGGCGGCGGCTGGCCGGCAATGACGCAAGGTCCCGACGTGCTGAAGGTGATGCGCCGAATCAATGTCGGCCTCGCCGGTTTCGTCGACAGCGCCGAGGCCCACGGCTGGGAACTCGTTCCGACGATTGCCTGCGGCGCGAGCCCCTCGGCGCATGTCACCAGGGACGCCTTCGAGCGCATCGTGAAGGTCATGGTCGACGGAATTGCAGCCGCCGGCCCGATCGACGCCGTCTATCTCGATCTGCACGGCGCGATGGTCACGGAACATCTCGACGACGGCGAAGGCGAGATCCTGGCGCGCGTGCGCCGCGTCATCGGCAAGGACATTCCGCTGGTCACCAGCCTGGATCTCCACGCCAACGTCACCCCCGAGATGATGGAGCATGCGGACGCGCTGATCGCCTACCGCACCTATCCCCATGTCGACATGGCCGAGACCGGCCGCGCCTGCGCGCAACATCTCGCATTGCTGCTGAAGACAAAGCAGCGTTTCGCAAAAGCCTTCCGGCAATTGCCGTTCCTGATCCCGATCAGCTGGCAGTGCACCAACGACCAGCCCACCAAGGGCATCTACGAAAAGCTTGCCGCGCTGGAGAGCGATGCGGTTCCGACATTGTCCTTCGCACCCGGCTTCCCCGCCGCCGATTTCCGCGATTGCGGGCCGAGCGTGTTCGCCTTTGGCAAGACGCAAGCCGATGCCGATCGCGCGGCGGATGCGATCGTGAAGCTGATCGAAAGCCACGAGGACGATTTCGACGGCAAGATCTGGTCACCCGATGACGGCGTGCGCCACGCGATGGAACTCTCGAAGGGCGCGAGCAAGCCGATCATCATCGCCGACACCCAGGACAATCCCGGCGCCGGCGGCGATTCCGACACCACCGGAATGCTACGAGCGCTGGTCCGCAACAAGGCCAGCGCCGCGACCGGTGCGATCTACGATCCGGAATCGGCCAAGGCCGCGCATGCAGCCGGCGTCGGCGCCACCGTGACGCTGTCGCTCGGCGGCAAGTCCGGCATTCCCGGCGATGAGCCCTATCGTGAGACCTTCGTCGTTGAAAAGCTCTCCGATGGCCGCTTCATCGCGCCCGGGCCCTACTATGGCGGCCGCGAGATGGAGATGGGCGCGTCCGCCTGCCTTCGCATCGGCGACGTCCGAATCGTCGTCTCCTCGCACAAGGCGCAGCTCGCCGATCAGGCCATGTACCGCTATGTCGGCATCGAGCCGACCGAAGAGAAGATTTTGGTCAACAAGAGCTCGGTGCACTTCCGCGCGGATTTCGAGCCGATCGCGGAAAAGCTGATGATCTGCGCTGCCCCCGGCGCGATGCCGGCCGACACAGCCACGCTGCCATGGACACGCCTGCGGCCGGGCATCCGCATCAAGCCGAACGGCCCGGTTTTCACTCCCTCCTCACGCTAACTGGACAGAACACATGCCCACGATTGACCGCATCGACGGCTATGCCGACGAACTCACCGCTATCAGGCGCGACCTCCACGCCCATCCGGAAATCGGCTTCGAGGAAGTGCGCACCTCCGGCATCGTCGCCGACAAGCTGAAGAGCTGGGGCATCGAGGTGCATCGCGGTCTCGGCGGCACCGGCGTGATCGGAATCATCAAGGGCAAGGGGTCGAGCGGCAAGCGCATCGGGCTTCGCGCCGACATGGACGCGCTGCCAATGGAGGAGAACACCAATCTGAAATGGAGTTCGAAAATCCCGGGCCGCTTCCACGGCTGTGGCCATGACGGCCACACCACCATGCTGCTCGGCACCGCGCGCTACCTCGCCGAGACCAAGAACTTCGACGGTACCGTACACCTGATCTTCCAGCCGGCCGAGGAAGGCCTCGGCGGCGCCCGCGCGATGATCAAGGACGGGCTGTTCGAGAAGTTTCCCTGCGACGAGCTCTACGGCCTGCACAATGCGCCGGACCTCAACCACGGCGAGATCGCGATCCTTCCCGGCCCTGCGATGGCCAGCGCCGACTTCTTCGACCTCCGCATCACCGGCTACGGCGCGCACGGCGCGATGCCCGAACGCTCCAAGGACGCTGTGATCATCGCGACCACGCTGGCGCAGGCGATCCAGACCATCGTCAGCCGCAACGTCGAGCCGCTGCAGGCCGCAGTCGTCTCGATCACGCAGATCCACGCCGGCTCGGCGTACAACGTCATCCCCGGCGAAGCGCATCTTTGCGGCACCATCCGCACTTTCTCGAAAGAAGTCCGCACCCTGATCAGCGAACGCATTCGCACGATCTGCGCCGGCATCGCGAGCGCCTATCAGTGCGTGATCGACGTCGACATCCGCGACACCTTCGATGTGCTGGTCAACCAGGTCGAGCAGTCCAAGGTGGTCGAAGACGTCGCGCGCACCATCGTCGACCCCGCCAACGTGATCACCCGCGCCCAGCCGAAGATGGGCAGCGAGGATTTTGCCGACATGCTGCAAACCATTCCCGGCGCCTATTTCTGGGTCGGCCACGACGGCTCGGTGCCCGTGCACAATCCCGGCTTCGTGCTCGACGACAAGATCCTGCCGATCGGTGCCAGCATGTTCGCCCGGATCATCGAGACCCGGATGCCGGTGGGTGCCCATGCATAAAAAGAGCGTCGAAGAGGACGTCACCTCGCTGCACGATCTCTCCGCGGTCGATCTAATCGCGGGCTATCGCGCCAAGCAGTTCTCGCCGAGCGAGGTGCTGGAAGACGTGCTCGCGCACGTCGCAGCTTGGGAGCCGCACCTCAAGGCGCTCTATGCATTCGATCCCGACGGCGCGCGCGAGGCCGCGAAGGCCTCGACCGCACGCTGGACCGGGGGCGAGCCGTCCGGAGCGCTCGACGGCGTGCCGGTGACGGTGAAGGACAACATCGCGACCAAAGGCGTGCCGGTGCCGCTGGGCGCGGCCAGCGTCAAGCTGGTGCCGGCCGAGAAGGACGCACCACCCGCCGCGCGGCTGCGCGAGGCCGGTGCGATCATCTTCGCCAAGACCACCATGCCCGATTACGGCATGCTGTCCTCGGGGCTGTCCTCTTTCCATGCGCTCGCGCGTAATCCCTGGGACCTCTCCAAAAATCCCGGCGGCTCCAGCGCCGGCGCGGGCGCCGCGGCCGCGGCCGGCTATGGCCCGCTGCATCTCGGGACTGATATCGGCGGCTCGGTCCGCCTGCCCGCGGGCTGGTGCGGCCTCGTCGGATTGAAGCCGAGCTTTGGACGCGTGCCGATCGATCCCGCCTATGTCGGCCGCGTCGCCGGTCCTATGACCCGCACCGTCGACGATTGCGCGCTGATGATGAGCGCGATCGCAAAACCCGACCGGCGCGACGGCACGAGCCTGCCCGCGGAGCCCCTCAACTGGAAGGGGCTGGAGAAATCCCCGCGCAAACTCCGCATCGGACTGATGCTCGATCCCGGCGTTGGCCTGGCGCTGGAGAAACCGGTGCGCGAGGTCGCTGTGAAGGCGGCGAAAGCGTTCGAATCCGCAGCCGCCGTCGTCACCGAAGTCGACGGCATCCTCACGCGCGAGATGCTCGACGGCCTCGACAATTTCTGGCGCGCGCGGATGTGGGATGATCTGTCGAAGCTGACGCCCGCCGAACAGGCAAAGGTGCTGCCCTACATTTTCAAGTGGGGCGAGTCCGGCGCGAAGCTCTCGGGTGTCGACGTTATCCGTGGCTTCAACCAGACTATGGCAATCCGCGCCGCGGCATCGAAGCTGTTCTGCGAACTCGACTATGTGATCTCGCCGACCGCGCCGAACGTGAACTATCCGGCGGAGTGGGCCTCGCCGACCAACGATCCCATGAAGCCTTTCGAGCATATCGCCTATACCGTTCCGTGGAATATGTCGGAAAATCCGGCGATCTCCATCAACGGCGGCTTCGACGCCAAGGGTTTTCCCATCGGCGTGCAGATCGTCGGCCGCCGCTTCGACGATATCGGCGTGCTCGGCATGGCCAAGGCGTTCGAGAGCCTGCGCGGCCCGCAGAAGCCCTGGCCCAGCCCGCCGGCGAAGTAGAGCTTGGCCACCACACGCCCAGTCCGCGCAAAACGGACGCTGGCAGCCATGCATGACGTCTCTTCGAGACAGAATTCAGGACAGGGAAGGAAACCACCATGGCGTATGAGACGATTAAATACGAAATCGCCGAGCAGATCCTCACCATCACGCTGAACCGGCCCGACAAGCTCAACGCCTTCAACGCGCAGATGCAAGGAGAGCTGATCGACGCGTTCGACGCCGCCGACAAGGACGACGACGTCCGCGCCATCATCGTCACAGGCGCCGGCCGCGGTTTTTGCGCGGGCGCAGACCTTTCGTCTGGTGCCGACACCTTTGATCGCGACGCACGGCGCGGGCCGGTGAAGCGCTTCGCCGACGGAAAGGTCGACTACAGTGATTCCCAGGTGCGCGACGGCGGTGGCCAGGTGACGCTGCGCATCTTCAAGTGCCTGAAGCCGGTGATTGCCGCGGTGAACGGACCCGCGGTCGGCATCGGCGTCACCATGCAGCTCGCTATGGACATCCGCATCGCGTCCGATGCCGCGCGGTTCGGCTTCGTGTTCTCCCAGCGCGGCATCGTGCCGGAAGCTGCCTCGAGCTGGTTCCTGCCGCGCATCGTCGGCATCTCGCAGGCGCTGGAATGGTGCTATTCGGGCCGCGTCTTCCCGGCGCAGGAAGCCCTCGCCGGTCGCCTCGTCAGCAAGGTCGTAGCCCCTGATGATCTGCTGCCGACCGCCCGCGCGCTCGCCAAGGAATTCGCGGCGAAGACGGCGCCCGTGTCAGTGGCGCTGATCCGCCAGATGATGTGGCGCATGATGGGCGCCGACGATCCGATGGAGGCCCACAAGGTCGACAGCCGTGGCATCTACGCCCGCGGCCGCTCGGACGATGTGAAGGAAGGCGTGGTGTCGTTCCTGGAAAAGCGCCCTGCGCAGTTCAAGAACAAGGTATCGAGCGACATGCCGGATTATTTCCCGTGGTGGACAGAGCGGGAATACAAGTAGGGCATCGTAGGGTGGGCAAAGCGAAGCGTGCCCACCATTCTTGTCACGGTTGCCGATAAATGGTGGGCACGGCGCTCACGCGCCTTTGCCCACCCTACGGCACTGTCACTCCATCACCAACGCCACGCGCCCGATCGCCTTGCGGTCGATCAGCAACCGCATCGCCTTCGCAACCTCCTCCAGCGGCAGGCGGTGCGAGACGTTGGGCCGCAGCTTGCCCTCCTCGGCCCATTGGAGCAGCGCCTTCAGCCTGACCTCACCGAGCGCGGGATTTTTGCGTACCGCTTCGCCCGCTCGCACGCCGAGCACGCTGGCGCCTTTGATCAGCAAGAGATTGGTTTTCGCCGAGCCGATGCCGCCGGTGAAGCCGATCACCAGCAGCCGTGCGCCCCAGGCGATGCAACGCATCGAATTCTCGAACACTTCGCCGCCGACGGGATCGAACACGACGTCGGCACCGCGACCGTCGGTGATACGTTTGACGGCATCACGAAACGGCTCGCGGTCGTAGCGCACGAGATGATCGGCGCCCCGCGCCCTGGCAATCGCGAGCTTTTCGTGGCTGGAGGCCGTCGCAATCACGGTCGCGCCCAGCATCTTCCCGATCTCGACGGCAGCAAGGCCCACGCCCCCGCCGGCGCCATGCACCAGCAGCACCTCGCCCGGCTCGACCCGGCCGCGATCGATCAGCGCGTGATAGGCGGTGCCGTGCCCGGCGAGATAAGTCGCGGCCTCCGCATAGTCGAACGTCGATGGCATCGACGTGAGCTGCGACGGCGTCGCCACGGCTTCATCCGTGAAGGCGCCGTGCCGCATCTTGACGATGACCTTGTCGCCGACGGCGACGCCGCTCGCCTCTGCGCCGACCTCGGTCACGTCGCCGGCCGCCTCCATTCCCGGCGTAAACGGCAGCTCCGGCTTGAGCTGGTACTCGCCGGCCGCCATCAGCACGTCTGGAAAATTCAACCCAGCCGCACGGATCGCGACGCGCACTTCGCCCGGCTTCAGGGCGCGCGACGGAAACTTTTCGATCTGCAATTTTTCGGGCGCGCCGAGCGCGCGGCAGACGACAGCCCGCACCATCAGGCCGCGCTCGCCTTGCCGCGCAGCAGCGCCTCGCGGATCAAGGGCAGGCGGTCATTGCCGAAATACATGTCGGTCTTGCCGACGAAGATCGTCGGCGAGCCAAAGCCGCCGCGGGCGACGACTTCTTCGGTGTTGGCCTTGAGCTGATCCTTGATTCCCTGCCCGGAAATGCCCGCGAAGAATTTCTGCTCATCGACGCCGACCTTCCTGCAGATCTCGGCGAGCACTGCGTCCTGCGAGATGTCCTTGTCCTCGCCCCAATAGGTCTCGAACACCGCCGTGGCGAAAGGCACCGTTTCCTGCCCGAGCCAGATGCAGCCGCGCATCGCTTTGACGCTGTTGACCGGAAACACCGTCGGCGGCATCTTGATCGCGAGACCGGCCGAGCGCGACCAGTCGGCAAGGTCCTTTTTCATGTAGCGCGCCTTCAGCGGCACCGGTGTCTCACGTTGCGCATAGACACTTGGGTTGACCGTATTGAAGATGCCGCCCACCAGGATCGGCCGCCAGATGATCTCCGCGCCAACCTCCCTGGCCAGCGGCTGGATGTTGTGGAAGGCGAGATAGGTCCAGGGGCTGGAACAGTCGAAGAAGAATTCGATCATGGCGTTTCCGGTCCGACGCCGCCGGTTTCAAGGCGACTTTTGTTGTTCTGTACCTCGACGTTAAGACATGGCAGGAAGGGGCGCAATCACAACTCGCCGAGAGGGCCGCCATGCTGTTTCCAACCACGATCGCCGGCTCCTTGCCGAAGCCGGAATGGCTCGCCGAACCCAACATGCTCTGGGCGCCCTGGAAGTCGCAAGGCGACGAGCTCGTCCGCGCCAAGCGCGATGCGACGATGCTTGCCGTCAAGGTCCAGGAGGATGCCGGGATCGACATCGTCACCGAGGGCGAGCAGGCCCGGCAACATTTCGTCCACGGTTTCCTGGAGAAGATCGAGGGCATCGATTTCGCCCACAAGGTCGAGATGGGCATCCGCAAGGATCGCTACAAGGCGATGGTGCCTCAGGTCGTGGCCCCACTCCGGCTCAAAGGACGCGTCCACGCCGACGAAGCGCGCGTCGCCCGCACGCACACCAAGAAGAAGCTGAAATTCACCCTGCCCGGCCCGATGACCATCATCGACACCATTGCCGATCGCTACTATGGCGATCGCGTCAAGATGGCCTTTGCGTTCGCCGAACTCCTGAACGAGGAAGCCAAGGCGCTCCGGGCCGACGGCGTCGATCTCGTGCAATTCGACGAGCCCGCCTTCAACGTCTACATGGACGAGGTCAACGATTGGGGCATCAAGGCGCTGGAGCACGCCGCGCAGGGCCTGACCTGCGCCACCGCCGTGCACATCTGCTACGGCTACGGCATCAAGGCCAACACCGACTGGAAGGAAACGCTCGGCGCGCAATGGCGGCAGTACGAGCAGATCTTTCCCGCGATCGACGCCAGCCCGATCCAGCAGGTCGCGATCGAATGCCGCAACTCGAAGGTGCCGCTCGACCTGCTTGCCCTGCTCAAGACCAAGATCGTGCAGGCCGGCGTGATCGACGTCGCCAGCGACACGGTGGAGACGGCCGATGACGTCGTGCAGGTGATCGACGCGGTGTCGAAATTCGTGCCCAAGAGCAACATCATCGCCACCACCAATTGCGGCATGGCGCCGATGCGGCGCGAGATCGCCGAAGCCAAGCTGATGGCGCTTGGGGCCGGTGCTGCGCTGGCACGCGAGAAGCTGGGTTAAGGCGGTGGTCCGATCCGCTTTCGTTGTTGCGACGCTTGCGGCGATCGCACTGCCGGCGCGCGGTGAGGATCGCTCGGTGCTCCTCACCTGCAAGGCGATGGTGGAGCGAGCATCGAGGGAGGCGAACGCCGCCAACGAAGTCGAACTGATCCGGTGCCGTCAAGTGATCCGCGAATGGGCGCTGCGCGATGCGCGCACGACAGTGGATGAAGACGGCAATCCGCTGCGCTAGCGGCGCGCGGTCGGATGCAGCACAGGCTGATATCCGGAGTTGATCGCGCGGAGTGTGGAAGGCGGCGTCAACAGCATCGGATGATCGAGGGCGCTCGGATACGCGGCGTAGCCCGCGAATGACCACAGCAGCGCTTTGCCCTGCGCGACGAGGAAGCAGTCATCCCCCTGCTGCACCATCGCGCCGTCCGGTAATTCCGCGAGCGGCCTCGGCAGCGCATGCAGCCGTTTCTTGCCGCGCTCGAGTCGTTCCCGATGCAGTACGGCATCCATCGCCTTGGCGCTGATGCCGCTTGCATCATTCCCTGCTTCCCATGCATTGCGAAAGCGCTTCGCATCGTCACGGCGGCAGAAGAAGCAGGGACGGTGGCCTGCGGCAAAGGCGGTGGCCTCGTCCAGGAAGAACAGTTCGGTCCAACTCCGCCGCGCCATCACCGGCCGCCGCCAGCCGCGGAATTCACATAGGCAGGTGATCCAGGCCGGCGACGACCAGCGCTTTTTCAGCAGCGTCTTGGTCGCGGGATCATGGATGATGCCGCGGTTACCGGTGAATAGGCCGCGATGTGGTGTCGCGATGATCTCGCCGGTCGGCGTGACGCGGTTTTGCAGGGGCATGGTCGCTTCTGCCCGTCATTGCGAGGAGCGAAGCGACGAAGCAATCCAGACTATTTCCGCGGACACATTTCTGGATTGCTTCGCTGCGCTCGCAATGACGGTGATACTCACGCCGCCCCGTCGCGAAGCGGCGGGTGGTACGACAGCGCGGTGTCCCAGGGGAAGAATATCCATGTGTCCTGCGAGACTTCGGTGATGAAGGTATCGACCAGCGGACGTCCCTTCGGCTTGGCGTAGACGGTGGCGAAATGCGCATCGGGGAGCATCGCGCGCACCAGCTTGCCGGTCTTGCCGGTATCGACGAGGTCGTCGACGATCAGGAGCCCCTTGCCGGTGCCGCCGCCGAGCTTCATCACGTCTTCGGAGATGCCCTTCAGCACTTTGAGGTCGCCCTGTTTGTCGTGGTCGTAGCTGGCGATGCAGACCGTATCGATCACGCGCACGCCGAGCTCGCGGGCCACGATCGCAGCTGGCACAAGCCCGCCCCGGGTGATCGCGATCACCGCATGAAACGGACCAACCTCGTTGAGCCGCCAGGTCAGCGCCCGGCAATCCCGGTGGAACTGGTCCCACGAGACCGGAAAGGGGCGGCCCGCCCGTTCTTGCGGACTTAGTTCCGGTGCTTCAGCAGCCATTGTCGTCTCCTTCGTCTGCCGGCAGCTTGGTTGTTAGCGGCTGATATTCAATCCCGCCAGCATTGCCTTCACCGCGGCCATCGCCGCCGCCAACTTGTCCGCATCGCGCGAGCGCACCACCAGATTGGTGTTGGGCTTCTGCTCTTCATCCGTGAAGGGATAGCTGCCGATGATGGTGTCGGGATGTTCGGCGGCAATCGCCCGCAGCGGGCCGCCGATGTCGCCTTCCCGCGCATTGGCGCGGACCGATTCGGAGAGCATGCGCACGCCCGATTTCAGCTTGGGCGAGACAATGTCCATCATCGCCTGCATGATCGAGGGCACGCCCGCCATCACGATGACATTGCCGATCTTGAAGCCGGGGGCGAGGATGGTCGCGCTCTGGATCAACTCGGCACCATCAGGAATCCGGGCCATGCGCAGGCGGGCCTCGTTGAGGTCCTGCTCGCTCCAGCGCTCGCGGAAACGGGCGACCACCTCCGGGTGATGGTCGATGCCGACGCCGAACGCCTTGGCGACGCTGTCGGCGGTGATGTCGTCATGGGTCGGCCCGATGCCACCTGTGGTGAAGACATAGGTGTAGCGATGCCGCAATGCATCCAACGCGGCAATGATGTCGGGCTCGTCGTCGGAGACGACCCGGACCTCCTTCAGGTCGATGCCGATATTGGTCAGGTATTCGGCGATGAAGCCGATGTTCTTGTCCTTAGTCCGGCCGGACAGGATTTCGTCCCCAATGACCAGAATACCCGCCGTGACGATCTCGCTCATACCTCAAGTCCCTCACCTATCGGCGCGACTTTGCCGAGGTAACGCGTTGAAGTCACGCGGTTTTGCTGCCGAAATAAGCAGTCCTCAGCCATTTTTTCAGGCAAGCCGCCGGCCATCCCCGGCAAATGTCCTCTCCCCATGCTTATCGCGCTGGCCCGGCCCTTGCTACCGCATGAAAGTCATGCACTCTTGCCGCATGGCCAGGACGTTGCGGTCTTCACCAAGGCCTGGCGGCCTGTCGAATGGCGCAACGCCTTGCGGAGACAAGTCGGGATCTATGGCAGTCGCGTTTGATGAAATGAACATTCCCGGTGGGGACCTTCGCCCCGCCTATCAGGAGCTGGCGCGCTGGCTCAAGGAGACGCCTCCCGAGGCGCTCGAATATCGGCGCCAGGAGGCCGAGCTCCTCTTCCGCCGCATCGGCATTACCTTCGCGGTCTACGGGGACTCCGAATCCACGGAGCGCCTGATCCCCTTCGACGTGATCCCGCGGATCATGTCCGGCAAGGAATGGTCGCTGCTGGAGAAGGGCCTGAAGCAGCGCGTGCGCGCGCTCAACATGTTCCTGCGCGACATCTATCACGGCCGCGATATCCTGCGCGCCGAGATCGTGCCCGCCGATCTGATCTTCCAGAACCCGGTGTTCCGTCCTGAGATGAATGGCCAGCAGGTGCCGCACGACGTCTACGTGCACATCGCCGGCATCGATATCATCAGGGTCGATGCCGAGGACTTCATCGTGCTGGAGGACAATGCGCGCACGCCTTCGGGCGTGTCCTACATGCTGGAAAACCGCGAGATCATGATGCGGCTGTTTCCGGATCTGTTCGCCCGTCACAGGGTGGCGCCGGTCGAACGCTATCCGGACGAGCTGCTGTCCGCCTTGCGCTCGGTGGCGCCGCAAAGCGCCTCCGGCGAGCCGACCGTCGCGCTCCTCACGCCGGGCGTCTACAACTCGGCCTATTACGAGCACTCCTTCCTCGCCGACAAGCTCGGCATCGAACTCGTCGAGGGCCGCGACCTCATCGTCAAGAACAACGAAGTGTTCATGCGCACGACGGAAGGGGTGAAGCGTGTTGACGTGATCTACCGCCGCGTCGACGACGACTACCTCGACCCCCTCACATTCCGCCCCGACTCGGCGCTCGGCGTGCCCGGGCTGATGTCGGCCTACGCGGCCGGCAACATCACGCTCGCCAACGCCGTCGGCACCGGCATCGCCGACGACAAGGCGATCTACTCCTACATGCCGGAGATCGTGAAATTCTATCTCGGCGAGGAGCCGATTCTGAAGAACGTGCAGACCTGGCGCTGCCGCGAGCCGAAGGATCTCGCCTATGTGCTGGACAATTTGAACGAACTCGTCGTGAAGGAGGTGCACGGCTCCGGCGGCTACGGCATGCTGATCGGACCTGCCGCGACCAAGGCGACGATTGAAGCCTTCCGCGAAAAGCTCAAGCGCGAGCCCGAAGGCTTCATCGCGCAGCCGACGCTGGCGCTCTCGACCTGCCCGACCTGCACGGCATCCGGCCTTGCGCCGCGCCACGTGGACCTGCGACCGTTCGTGCTCACCGGCAGCAAGAGCACCACGATCGTGCCCGGCGGGTTGACACGCGTTGCCCTGAAGGAAGGCTCCCTGGTGGTGAATTCGAGCCAGGGCGGCGGCACCAAAGATACCTGGATCCTGGACGAGTAGAGAGATGCTGTCGCGTACCGCCGAAAACCTCTATTGGCTCGCCCGTTACGTCGAACGGGCCGAGTATCTCGCGCGCACCATCGATGCGACGCTGCGCGTCACCGCGCTTCCCGCCGCCTATATCGGCAAGACCAACGAATGGGACTCGGCGCTTTTGACCGCCGGCGTCGCCGCGAGCTTCTATCAGCAGTATGAAGAAGCCAACGAGCACAACGTCGTCGACTATCTCTCGTTCTCCGCGGACAATCCGTCCTCGATCAGGAACTGCATCGAGGCGGCGCGGCTGAATTCGCGCTCGGTTCGCACAGCGCTGACGAGCGAGATGTGGGACACCATCAACTCGGCCTGGATCGAACTGCAGGAGGTCTGGAGCAGAGGGACCTCCACGCGCGAGGATCTCGCAAAGTTCCTGCGCTTCGTGCAGGAGACCTCGCTGCGTTTCGACGGCTCGGCCTACCGGACCATGTTGCGCAACGACGCGTACTGGTTTTCGCGGATGGGCCTGCATCTCGAACGCGCCGACAACACCGCACGTATTCTCGACGTGAAATACCATGTGCTGCTGCCCGAGGAGGAGCACGTCGGTGGCCCTCTCGATTTCTACCAGTGGACCTCGATCCTGCGCTCGGTTTCGGCGCTGACGGCCTACCACTGGGTCTATCGCGAGACGCTGAAACCCTGGCTAATCGCGGACCTCCTGATCCTCAACGACACGCTGCCGCGTTCACTGGCGAGCTGCTACGGCAACCTCGTGCGCAATCTCGATCAGATCGGGGTCGCCTATGGCCGCCAGGGCCCGGCCCAGCGCCATGCCCGCGGCATCCGCAACCGGCTGGAACACAGCAATATGAACGACATTTTCCAGCATGGCGTGCATGAATTCATTCAGGAATTCATCTCGGACAATTCCAGGCTGGGCGAAATCATCACGAAGCAGTATTTGATCTGACCTTCTGTCATTCCGGGACGGTCCGTAGGACCAGACCCGGAATCTCGAGATTCCGGGTTCGATGCTGACGCATCGCCCCGGAATGACCATTTAGAAATCACGGTCCACCATGCGCCTGCGAATCCTGCACACCACGACCTATCGCTACGAGCCGCAGGCTACGAGCGTGATCCAGATCCTGCGCATGACGCCGGGCAGCCATGACGGGCAATATGTGGCGGAGTGGCAGATCGACGTGTCGACCGACACCAAGCTCGACACCCACGAGGACGCGTTCGGCAACGTCACCCATGTGCTGTCCTGCGGACCCGTCGGCGACATCAAGATCACCGCCGAGGGCCTGATCGAGACCCACGACACCGGCGGCGTTCTTCGCGGCGCCGACGAGCGCTTTCCGGCCGGCATGTTCTTGCGCGCCACCGACCTCACCGCGGTCAATCCGGCGATGAATGCGGTCGCGCGCCAGCTGCGCAGCGAGGCCGAGAGCGACATGCTCGGCTTCCTGCACACGCTGATGACGCAAATCAGCGATCACATGACGTTCGACGAGGACCCCACCAACAGCGGCACGTCGGCGGCGGAAGCGTTCACGCTCAAGCGCGGCGTCTGCCAGGACTACGCGCACATCTTCATCGCCTGCGCGCGCAGCGGGGGCGTGCCGGCGCGCTTTGTCTCCGGCCACTTCCTGCGCTCAGACGGCACGGTGCATCAGGACGCGGGCCATGCCTGGGCGGAGGCCTATGTCGACGGTCTCGGCTGGGTCGGCTTCGACCCCGCCAACAGCATCTGCGCCACCGACGCCCATGTCCGCGTCGCGATCGGGCTGGATTATCTCGGCGCAGCGCCCGTGCGCGGCACCCGCTATGGCGGCGGCGCGGAGACGCTGTCGGTGGCGGTCAAGGTCGAGCAGGCCGGCCGCGGCGGCCAGTCGCAATCGCAGTCCCAGCGGCAGAGCTGAGCCGCGCCGCGCGCGCCCCTCACCCACAGTCGGTTTCCACCCTGCCGCCCCGCGGCAATCGGGGGTTGGAGCGGCCCTTGAAATTGGCTAGTAATTCCGCGCAAACGCGTTCGGGGACTGGAAATGACCTATTGTTGCGGAATTCTGGTTCGGGACGGTCTGGTGATGATCGCCGACACCCGCACCAATGCGGGCCTCGACAACGTCTCGACCTTCCGCAAGCTCCACATCTTCTCCAAGCCCGGCGACCGCATCATGGCGATCGCCAGCGCCGGCAACCTCGCCGTCAGCCAGTCGGTGCTCTCGACGCTGACCGAGGGCCTCGAAGACCCCAACACGGGTGAGATCGAGACCCTGATGAACGCGCCGACCATGTTCCAGGCCGCCCAGCGCATTGGCCGGGCGATCCGGGCCGTGCACGCGACCGAGGGCCCGGCGCTGAGATCCGAGGACGTGTCGTTCGACGTCTCCTTCCTGTTCGGCGGCCAGATTAGCGGCGCGCGCATGCGCCTGTTCATGGTCTACACCGCCGGCAATTTCATCGAATGCACCACCGACACACCCTATCTGCAGATCGGCGAGCACAAATACGGCAAGCCGGTGCTCGACCGCGCCATGCATTACGACGTCGAGCTCTACGAGGCACTGAAGACCGGGCTGATCTCGATGGATTCGACCATGCGCTCGAATCTCGGCGTCGGCCTGCCGATCGACGTACTGGTCGTGCGCGCCGACGCCTGCGAGGCCGATCTCAACCACCGCATCGAGGCGGGGGAGCCCTATTTCCACGATTTGCGCTCGCGCTGGTCGGCGGCCTTGCGCGCCGCACATCAGAACATTCCGCGGCCGCCCTACAAGAACGAAAAAGACTCCAAAACCTGACAGATCAAGAGAAAAGGCAGGAAACGATGAGTGAAGCGAAAAAGATCGCGGTGGTGACGGGCGCCGGCACCGGAGTCGGGCGCGCGGCGTCACTGGCGCTGATGAACACCGGCTTCACCGTGGTGCTGGTCGGGCGCCGGCCCGACATGCTCGAGGAGACGGCCAAGCTCGGTCCTGCGGGAAAAAGCCTCTGCGTCACCGCCGACATGACCAAGCCGGACTCGATCGCCGCGCTGTTCGACAAGGTGAAGGCCACCTATGGCCGGCTCGACGTGCTCTTCAACAATGCCGGCATGGGCGCACCGCCGGTGAATTTCGAGGATCTCAGCCTCGAGCAGTGGCAGGCGGTAGTGAACACCAACCTCACAGGCCCGTTCCTGTGCACCCAGCACGCCTTCCGCATCATGAAGGACCAGAGCCCGCGCGGCGGCCGCATCATCAACAACGGCTCGATCTCGGCGCATGCGCCGCGGCCGTTCTCGGCGGCCTATACTTCGACCAAGCACGCCATCACCGGCCTCACCAAGGCGTCCAACCTCGACGGCCGCATGTACGACATCGCAGTCGGCCAGGTTGACATCGGCAATGCCGCGACTCCCATGACCGATCGCATGGTCAACGGTCCCGGCGTGCTGCAGCCCGACGGCACGTCGAAGCAGGAGCCGCGCATGGACGCGAAAGCGGTCGGCGATGCCGTCGCCTACATGGCCGGCCTGCCGCTCGATGCCAACGTGCTGACCATGACCGTCATGGCAACCAAGATGCCGTTCGTCGGGCGGGGTTGAACGCCGCTCTCGTGCCCCGGACGCAGCGCGGCATGCAATGACGCGCTGCTGAGCCGGGGCCCACGCATCCGCGACCTCGTTCTTGGCGTTCTGGGTCCCGGCTCAGCAGCGCGTCACTTCGTGCCGCACCGCGTCCGGGACACGAGGCCTTCCCCTACTCCAAACTCTCCACCTGCCGCAGGCTCGGAAACAGCTTCATCCACAACAGCGCCACCGCGACCGTGCAGACGCCGCCCAGCACGGCAGCTGGCATGGCGCCGAACAGTGCGGCGGCAACCCCGCTCTCGAACTGGCCGAGCTGGTTCGAGGCGTTGATGAAGAGGAAGTTCACCGCACCGACCCGGCCGCGCATCTCGTCGGGGGTCGCGAGCTGCACGAGCGAGAAGCGGATCACGACGCTGATCGTATCGGCCGCGCCGAGAACGGCGAGCGCGAGCACCGACAGCCACATCCAGGACGACAGTGCGAACACGATCGTTGCGACGCCGAACACGATCACGGCCTGAAACATGCGCAGGCCCACATGCCGCGAAATGGCGTGTCGGGCCAGCACCATGGTCATCAGCAGCGCGCCGACCGCGGGCGCGGCGCGCAGGATCCCGAGCCCCATCGGACCGGTCTGGAGGATATCTCGGGCATAGATCGGCAACAGCGCGGTGACGCCGCCGAACAGCACCGCGAACAGATCGAGCGAGATGGTGCCGAGGATCGCCGGATTGCTGCGGATGAAGCGGACGCCGGCGAAGATATCGTCGGCTCCCGCCATATCCTTGGCGATCGCCTGCGGGCGCGGCCGGATGAAGCCGGTCAGGATCATCCCGAAGATCCAGAACAGCACCATCACCGCGTAGGCGAGATGCGGCGCAACCGCGTAGGCAAAACCGCCGAGCGCCGGCCCTGTAATGGTCGCGACCTGCGCCGCACCGCTGGAGACGGCGGTGGCGCGCTGGAGCGAGCCCTGCGGCGCGATCGCCGGCAGCAGCGCGGCAGTGGTCGGACTTTCGAAGGCTCCGGCAATGCCGAGCACGAAGGTTGCCACGAAAATCTGAAGTTCGCTGACCAAGCCGAGATAGGTGATGACGCCGAGATAGAGCGCGGTCGCGGCTTCCACGAGCTGGCAGAGCTGGACCACGCGCTTGCGCTCGTAGCGGTCGGCGGCATGGCCGGCGACGAACACCAGCAGCGCGGTGGGCAGGAATTGCACGAGGCCGACCATGCCGAGATCGAAGGCCGAGCCCGTGAGATCGTAAATCTGCCAGCCGATCGCGACCGCCGCGATCTGGCTGGAGAAACGCGACAAGCTGCGCGAGAGCAGAAAGAACAGGAAGGCGCGATGGGAGAGGAGCGCGCGGGCGCTGACCGGCGGGTTTCCCGATATTGGCTGGCTTGGCATCGCCTCTTCGGTCACGTTCGGACTATCCGGCTCCTGATGGCGACGTGCTCCGGGTGGCTGACGCGGACCTGCTTGTCAACAGCGGGACGCTCCGACAATTTTCCGGCATTGCGTTTGCAATGCAGGGGTGGCCATAATCATCGGGGTTTGGGGACATCATGCTGCGGCTGCAATCGGCACTCGGCATTTTCGCATTGCTGTTGATCGCCTTGGTCCTGAGCGAGAATCGCCGCGCGGCCTCGCTGCGCCAGGCGGCGATCGGCCTCATCGCTACCTTCGTCACCGCGATCGTTCTCCTGAAGGTGCCCGTCGTCGCGCGCGCCTTCGGTACCATCAACGACGCCGTGGGCGCGATCTCGGCGGCCTCGCGCGCCGGCTCCTCCTTCGTGTTCGGCTATGTCGGCGGCGGTCCCCTGCCCTTCGACCTGAAAGCACCGGGTGCCGATTTCGTCCTGGCGTTCCAGGCGCTGCCGATCGTGCTGGTCATGAGCGTGCTGACGACGCTCTTGTTCTATTGGCGCGTGCTGCCGCCGGTGGTGCGCGGCATGGCCTGGCTGCTCGAGCGGACGCTCGGCGTCGGCGGCGCGGTCGGGCTCTCGACCGCCGCCAACATCTTTCTCGGCATGGTCGAGGCGCCGCTGTTCGTGCGACCTTATCTCGCGCAGATGACCCGCAGCGAGTTATTCCTTGTAATGACCGGCGGCATGGCCGGCATCGCCGGCACGGTGCTGGTGCTGTATGCGACGCTCCTTGCTCCCCTCATTCCCGATGCAGCCGCGCATTTCGTCATCGCCTCGGTGCTGGGTGCGCCGGCCGCGATCCTGGTCAGCCTGATCATGGTGCCCGAGACATCCGACAAGCGCACCGGCGGCGCACTGGAAGATCCCGACATGGAAGTCTCCGGCACGATGGATGCGATCGTGAAAGGGACCGGCGCGGGGATCGAGCTGCTGATCAACATCGTCGCCATGCTGCTGGTGCTGGTGGCGCTGGTCTACCTCGTCAATGCGATCCTCGGCCTGCTGCCGGATATCGGCGGCGCCGCGATCTCGTTGCAGCGCCTGCTCGGCCTCGTGATGGCGCCGGTGTGCTGGCTGATGGGATTGCCGTGGGACCAGGCGATCACCGCCGGTAGCCTGATGGGCACGAAAACCGTGCTGAACGAGCTGATCGCCTATGTCGACTTCTCGAAGCTGCCGCCCGGCACGTTCGATCCGCGCTCGCGCCTGATCATGCTGTATGCGATGTGCGGCTTCGCCAATTTCGCCAGCCTCGGCATCATGATCGGCGGTCTCGGCGTGATGGCGCCGGAACGGCGCGAGGAAATCAACGCGCTCGGGCTGAAGTCGATCGTGTCGGGGACGCTGACGACGTGTCTGATGGGGGCGGTGGTGGGCGTGCTGACGTAGTAACGATCTCGTAGTCCGGATGGAGCGCAGCGCAATCCGGGAAAGCCTATCGGTCGCAAGCAGCGGCCCCGGATTTCGCTTCGCTCCATCCGGGCTACAAGAGACCCGATTCACATCGGCAGATGTCTAAACCAAAGCCGCAGCCACGGTGCGAAATGCCATGACCGCACGATCAATATCCGCATCATCGATATGGCGATGGGTCACACAACGCAAGCGATGCTTGCCCCAAGGCCTCGCCCGCAGGCCCGCCTTTTCGAGAGCCCCCGACCACACGGCGCTGTCGCGCCCGGAGAGAGAGACATCAACCTGCACGATGTTCGTCTGCGGGATTGTCGCGCTGATGTTTGGATGCATCGCGTTCAACGCATCACTCAGGGCTCGCGCACGCCGGTGATCCTCCGCCAGACGCGGCCCCATGACCTGAACCGCCTCCAGGCCGGCCGCGGCGAGGACGCCGATCTGGCGCTGCGTGCCTCCGAGCATGCGGCGAAACCTGCGACTGCTGTCGATCACCGCGCGCGGCCCGGCGAGCACGGCACCGGCGGGTGCGCTCAGGCCCTTCGACAGACACAGAGACACCGTGTCGCAATGTCTCGCAACCTCGGCCGGCGTCGTTTCAAGGGCGACGGCGGCGTTGAACAGCCGCGCGCCGTCGAGATGCACCGGCACACCGCGGGCTGAGGCCATGGCGTGCACGGCCTGCATATGATCCAGCGGCAATACGGCGCCGCTCGCGTTGTTGTGCGAGGTTTCCATTGCGACAAGAGCGGTCCCGAGCTTGAGCCCTTCGCCCTGCAGGGCGTCCTCCAACAAATTCAGGTCCATAGCTCCGGCGGTGCCGGCTATTGCAAGATAGAACTGCCCGGTAAACGTCGCCGCCCCTCGTTCCGAGGTGTACATATGGGCATTCGATTCCAGCACGATCTGTTCGCTGCGCTGCGACTGCGCCAGCGTCGCCAGCAGATTGGCCATGGTGCAGCTCGGCACAAACAGGCCGGCGTCCTTGCCCAACGCCGCAGCTGTGACGGCCTCCAGCTCTTGCACCGTCGGGTCACCGTCCAGCCCGTCATCGCCGAGCGGCGCAGAGGCCATGCGGCCATACATCGCCTCGGTCGGCTTGGTGACAGTATCGCTGCGCAGGTCGATGGGTGGCAACCCGGCGCCCGCCGGACTCGTGTCGTGTTGATGTGCCATTGCGAGACCTCTAGAGCGCTTGTCGCGTCATTCGTAGACTGCCGGGTCGCCGGAATCCGTCGGGTTGGCCAGCGCCCGCTTCAGGGCGGCGCTCATCGGAAATTTCAGGTTGAGGCCATGCGGCGGGATCGGTGAATTGAAATATTTGTCGTAGAGCGCCTCAACCTGCCCGCTCTTCATCAGATCGATCACGGCATCGTCGACCATCTTCTTGAAAGCAGGGTCATCCTTGGGTTGGACGATACCATAGGGCGCCGTCTCGAGACTCTTGCTACCGATCAGGAAGTCATCCGGCGTTCTGGACGATGCGACCGTGGCATAGGCGAGACCGTCATCGTTGGCGGTGCCGGCCACACGGCCCGTCGACACCAACAAGAAGGTCTCGGCGGTGTCCTTGGCTGGCACCACCGTGATGCCGAGATTGTCCCTGGCGTTGATCAGCGTAATCACCTTGAAAGTCTGGCCGCCGGCTTGGGCGGCGATGGCCTTGCCGCGAAACGAAGCCGGCTCGTTGACATCGACCCCCCCATCCTTGCGCGCGACGAGGACAACCTGCGCAACGAAGGTGGTGGGAGCAAAGGCAACGAGTTTATGCCGCTCGACATTGTTGGTCGTGTTGCCGCATTCGAGATCGATCGTCCCGTTGGCGAGCAGCTGAATCCGTGTCGCCGAGGTTATGGGGTTATAGCGAATCTCGAGCTTCGGGAGCTTGAGGGCCGTCTTGATCGCCTGCACCACCTGTTCACAGATTTCCACGGTGTAACCGATCGGCTTCTGGTTACCGTCGAGATAGGCGAAGGGCACCGAGGTCTCGGGGTACCCCAATGTGATCGAGCCGCTCTCACGGATCTTGTCGAGCCTGCTCGCACCCTGGGCCATGGCCTCGCTGGAAAGAAGAACACCAGCGACGGTCGCCGCGGCCAGTGCCTTGATCATTGTCGCTTTCATATGTCCCCTCTTGTCGCGAATGTCGGTGACGCCCTCCACGGCGGGTGAGCAACCACAGGACAGCTCCGTACGAACGGCTTCATGCTCTGGACTATCGTCGAAAAGCCCGATCTGATGAAATTCCAGTTTCATACTCTCCTATACGGATTTGATATGGCCACCAGACGCATGGGCCTGAAGCATGTGGAGGCTTTTCGGGCGGTCTTCGTGACGGGATCGATGACGCAGGCGGCTCAGCGCATGCATACCTCGCAACCCCAGATCAGCCGCTTGATCGGACAGCTGGAAGCGATCACACAATTCCCGCTGTTCGACCGCAGTGGCGGCCGCCTCCGCCCGACGGTGGACGGATCGCGCTTTTTCCAGGAGGTCGAGAAGACTTTCATCGCCTTGGCAGGACTGGAGGCCAGCGCAGCCAGCATCCGCTCGTTCGGTATGGGTCGGTTAAGCGTTGCGGCGATGCCGCGCCTGGCCGGCGGCCTGCTGACGCGCATCGCGGCACGCTTCAAGGTGGACTATCCGCATGTGATGATCTCGATCCGATCCGGCACGGCGAGCGCCGTGCACGACTGGGTCAGTTCCGGGCTTTGCGACACCGGATTGGCGATGCTCTACGGCGAGGTTGCCGGGGTGCATGTCGAGCCGGTGCTCAAGACCCGTTGCGTCGCGATCATGCCGAAGGCGCATCGTCTTGCGCAGAAGAAGACGTTGCGTCCCGCCGATTTCGCCGACGAGGCCTTCATTTCCTTCGCCACGGGGAGCCCACTATACGATCGCATCGATACGATCTTCGCGCAGGCGGGCGTCGCGCGCCGCATTGTTGCGGAGACCGATCTGGGCGCGTCGGTCTGTGCCCTGGTCGCGGCGGGCCTCGGCATCAGCATTATCAACCCGATTGCCGCGCATGACGAAAGCTCTGGCGCGGCTCTGGTCACGCGCCCCTTCAACCCGGCTGTCCCCGTTACGATCGCATTGCTCTATCCGCCTTATGCCGCGCGCGCCCGGTTGATTGATGCCTTCAGCGAATATGCTCGCAAGGTCATGAGCGCGGAATTGGGCTATCTCGAGCGGTAGTGGGTCGATCCGGCGTGAAGCTTGTGTGAGGCTGGTGCCGTCGCAGCTCCGATAGAGCGCAGCGCAATCCGGACAATCCTTCCATGTTAATCTCTTCAGGAGATTCGGGTGGAATTGATTCATGAGCAACAGCGCAGGCCAGCGGGCATTTCAAAATGCCCGGCTTCAGAAACGGCAAAAAGCCGAGGTGACGCCGTTGCTCGCGCGCGCCCTCCAGCTGCACAAAGCGGGACTTCTCCGCGAGGCCAAGGCGGCCTATCGCGAACTCCTGGAGCTCGCGCCCAACCAATTCATCGCGCTTCATTTGCTGGGCGTCTTGGAGTCTGAAGCCAAAAACTATCAGCAAGCGCAAGTTCTGCTGAGCCGAGCGGTTGCCGTGGATCCGCGATCTGCCGAAGCTCATATGAGCCTGGGCGTCGCGCTCAACGGGCTCAAACGTCACAATGAGGCCCGCGAGAGCTATCGAAAGGCCCTCGCCTTCCGACCCAACTACGCCTTAGCCCTGTCCAATCTCGGGAACGCGAGCGCGGCCCTTGAACTTTACCAGGAAGCGCTCGAGAGCTACGACAAGGCGCTCGCAATCGACGGAAAACTTTCCGAAGCCCATAACGGCCGGGGTTGGGCGCTCTGCCGTCTGCGCGCCTATGACGAGGCTATCGCAAGCTTAAACCGCGCGCTATCGATCAAGCCTGACTATGCCTCGGCGCTGTCGACCCGCGCCGTTGCATTGCGGGAACTTCAGCGATTTGACGAAGCCATGGCGGATTGCAATCGAGCAATCGCCCTGGCACCCGATGACGCGAATGGGTGGCTCCGGCGGGCCAGCATCCTGCTCCTGACCCGGCAAGTTGCTGAAGCATTGGCCGATTGCGAGATGGCTCTCGCGACCGATCCCGGCTTCTCTCAGGCCCACAGCCTGCTCGGCCAATGTCTCGCGGCACTTGGCCGGGTTGACGAAGCCCTCGCCAGTTTCGACAGAGCTCTCGACATCGAGCCTGATCAGAGCACGATCTCCAGCAAGATATTCACCCTCGATTTTGTGGCCGACGCCAGCGTTGCGCAGCATCAGCAAGCGCGACATGTATGGTGGGAGCAGATCGGTGCGAAGATCGCCTCAGCAGCGGCGGGACCGCATGATAACAGCCGCGATCCGGATCGCCGTCTGGTGCTGGGTTATGTCTCGTCGGATTTTCACGCACATTCGGCGGCGTTCGTTTTCAAGCCGGTCTTGCAGCACCATGATCGGGCACAGTTCGAGATCGTGTGCTACGCGTGTTCAGCGAAAGCGGATGCGACGACCCGCGAATTTCAGGGGATCGCCGATCGCTGGCGCGACGCCTCGCAATGGTCCGACGATCGTCTCGCCGCTCAGATCCGCGCCGATGGCGTCGATATCCTGATCGATCTGTCCGGCCATACCAGCGGAAACCGCCTCGGTGTGTTTGCGCGCAAGCCCGCACCTGTTCAGGCGCATGGCTGGGGCCACGGTACCGGCACCGGGCTGCCGACGATCGATTATCTATTCTCAGACCCGGTCGCGATTCCTGTCGCGGTTCGGCATCTGTTTGCGGAGACCATCGTTGACCTGCCGTGCTTTGTGACGCTGGCGCCGCTGCCGGCGGGGATTGCGCGGGCGCCGACGCCGGCGATTGCGAACGGCTTCGTCACGTTCGGTGTCTTCAACCGCATCAGCAAGATTTCGAACGAGGCAGTGGAAGTCTGGTCCAGGATTCTCGAGCGGGTGCCGGGTTCGCGACTGCTGATCAAGGATACCGCGCTGGACGCTCAGCTGGTCCGCGACAACCTGCTGGCGCGGTTTGCCGCTTGCCGATTGCCGGCCGAACGCGTCGATCTGCTCGGAGCCACGTCGCGCGACGAACATCTGGCAACGTTCAATCGGGTCGATATTGGTCTCGACCCATTCCCGCAGAATGGCGGCGTCAGCACTTGGGAAGCCTTGCAGATGGGCGTGCCGGTGGTGGCGAAGCTCGGTCATAGCCTGCCGAGCCGTGCTGCCGCCTCCATCCTTGCCGCGCTGGGCCTGCCGGACTGGGTCGCGGATAGCGATGAGGCGTATGTCGAAATCGCAGCGAGCCGTGGGTCGCAGATCGGCGAGCTCGATAAGTTGCGCGGCGAACTGCCCGGACAAATCAAGGCTGCCGCCGCCGGCAACCCCGTCTCATACGCGCAAGCGGTGGACGATGCCTATCGCGCGATGTGGAAACGCTATTGCAACGACGGCGGCTGATCTGCGCGTCGCCTACGCCTTCAACTCCACCGTCCTGAACTCCGCCGGCAGGATCACCTCCAGCAGTTCGACGTCGTCCGAATAGTCGAGGATCATGTGCTTGATCTTCGGCGGCTGGGTCCAGGCGCTGCCTTCTTTCATCAGCGTCTCGCCCTCTCCGTCCATATAGGTCTTCACCCAGCCCTTGAGCACGTAGACCATCTGGAATTCGACGTCGTGGAAGTGCAGCTTCGACACCTCGTCCGGATTGCAGGGGCCTTGCAGCCGGATCACGTGCGCTTGCGCGAGGCCGTGGCTCGCGGCGGCGATGCCGAGATCGCGATACTTCGCGTAGGTGCGCAGGCCGTCGGCCTTGAAATCTTCCTCGCGGTGATGGCTGATCGCGATGCGCTGCTTGGGCCGCGCGGTTTTCTTGACGGATGACTTGGCCGTTGTCGTGGGGGCTTTTGCCTTCACCGCCTTGCGCGCCGTGGATCGTGCTGCGGGTTTGGCCCCGCTTTGCTTCTTCACCGCCGCCTGCGATGCGCTACGCGATTTTGCTTTCTTGGCCATGAGCGGCCTCCCCTGTTGTTATGGGGAGAGGCTAGCACAGAAGCGAAATCGTGGGGTGGGTCAGCGCGAACGTAACCCACCTCTTCTTTCCGCAACCGTTGAAGCATGGTGGGTTACGCTGACGCTAACCCACCCCACAGCTCCGCCTTCAATGCAGCCGGAACACGCCGTCCACCGCGCGCAGCTCGGCCGGCTTGATCAGCTTGGAATGCGCGACGGTGACCGAGAATAGCGGCCCGTCGAGCTTCTTCTGCCAGAACGCCAGGAAATCCGTCAGCGCGGGAAATTTCGGAAACATGTCGTAGTTCTGCCAGACATAGGTCTGGAGCAGCGAGCGATGATCCGGCATCCGGTAGAGAATTTCGGCCGTCGTCAGCCCGTAACCCAGCACCTGTTTCCGGAAGTCGTCGGAAACAACCCCAACTCGCGAGACCATGCCAACCTCCTTTGCAGGAGCGCATATTCAAGGGATGGCTTTCCGGTACGCGCCCTACGAGCCACCCGGCGGAGATGCGCTCACATGAGTGAAATGTGACGCAAACTGACAATCCATCTCAAGCCCAAAAGTTTAACAAGCTGTTGAAATTCAATGCGTTAGCAGCAGATGCGGCTCCGTGCTAATACGGGCGCCGGCGCGATTAACGATGGGAAGAGATTTTGGCAGGCGGCGCTTCCGAGTGCTATTTTTCTGCTACAAGCCCTTGCTCCCGCCAAAATCCTGCCTTATCTCAGCTGTGCCTGTGCTAGCACTCGCGGGCGCAGACTGCTAACAACCCCAAATTCCCAACTCGTGCAAAAGCTTAGGAGAACTGCATGAAATTCCGTCCGCTTCACGACCGCGTCGTGGTCAAGCGCATCGACGCAGAAGAGAAGACCGCTGGCGGCATCATCATTCCCGACACGGCCAAGGAAAAGCCCTCGCAGGGCGAGATCGTCGCCGTGGGCCCGGGTGGCCGCGACGAAGCAGGCAAGCTGATCCCGATCGACCTGAAGGTCGGCGACCGCGTGCTGTTCGGCAAGTGGTCCGGCACTGAGGTCAAGATCGACAACATCGATCTGCTGATCATGAAGGAAAGCGACATCATGGGCGTCCTCGACGTCCCCGCTTCCAAGAAGAAGGCGGCCTAAGAGCCCCTCTCTTATCCAGCTAAACACCTAAGGAAAAAATCCAGATGGCAGCAAAAGAAGTTAAATTCTCCGTTGATGCGCGCGACAAGATGCTCCGCGGCGTCGACATTCTCGCCAATGCGGTGAAGGTCACGCTCGGTCCGAAGGGCCGCAACGTCGTGCTCGACAAGTCGTTCGGCGCTCCCCGCATCACCAAGGACGGCGTCACCGTCGCCAAGGA
>NZ_JBVVPN010000048.1:0-55558 GCF_055811035.1 Bradyrhizobium sp. MI1.10 | reverse complement strand
CCGGTCCATCCGGGCAACCCTCGTCGCAACATCGAGGGTGAGTCGCCTCATTTTGTGGGGGGACATACAGTCTAGCGATGGCTATTTTCACTGGGCCGCGAACCTATATCAGCCCTTCCTGGTACGTGACGAAGCAGGAGAGAGGCGAGGCCGTACCGACCTGGAACTAAGTCGCGGTGCATGCCTACGGGCCGGTCGACTTCTTCGATGATGCCGATCGACTGCTGGAGGTAGTCACGCGAGTGACCGATGCGCATGACCACTCGGCGGGCAAAGACCGCTGGGCCGTCTCCGACGCCCCTGCCGACTTCATCAAAGCGCAGCTTAAGGGGATTGTCGGTCCGCGATTGCAAATTACACGGCTCGAAGGCACGCGGAAGATGACTCAGAACCGCAACGCAGCGGATCGCGCCGGCGTGATTGAGGGCTTGTCCAAGAGCGACCGTGACGAATCTCGTCGAGTGGCTCACCTCATTCGGAAGGGATAACCAACCGCACGACGGGTTGTAAACGATCCCTTATCACTTAGATTTTCTCCATTTCCTCTATGGCCATTGACGTCATTCTCGCGAACACTCCGTCTACTGCCTTCGTCTGATTCCGCTTGACGCCCTGCGAGGCTCACGACGTTTGCAAAGAGCCTCAAACCGTCTTGAATCTGGCCGCTGCGGTCAGATTCAGATTTTCTGACAATTCGCGACAATCTGCGGTCGCTCCCACACTCGCCGACGGGACAGCAAGAAACGCGAATGTTTCACATTACGAACGTCACGCGGCTCGCTTCTGTCACATTGCCTCCCGGAGCACCCCTGCTCGACGTCGAAATCGAGCCTAAGACGTTCAAGACACCTATTCCACCCGATTCACGCCCTCCGGCGCAATGGGCATGCTGAACTGAAAGATCGCCCCGCGAGGATCATTCGGGCCCGCCCACATCCGGCCCCCATGCGCCTCAATAATAGAATGGCAAATGGCCAGTCCCATGCCCATGCCCTCGGATTTGGTGCTGTAAAAAGCCTCGAACACGCGGTCTGCGCTGTTTGGATCGAGCCCTGGACCCGTATCGCGAAAACTGACCAATACGCTATTCGCACCATCCGTCCGGGCACTGATCAGCAATTCGCGGTCGCCTTCCTTGATCACGCTCATGGCCTCGATGGCGTTCGTGATCAGATTGAGGATCACCTGCCGCACCTGAACGCGATCCGCTCGAACGAGCGGCAAAGCCTCAGGCCGTAGGGTCTGCACCCACACATCATTTTTTGCCAGTTCCGCGTGGACTAGGGCCAGCACCTCTACGATCAATTCGTCAATCGCAAGAAGCTCCGTTTGCATAGGAGCTTTATTCATAAGAGCGCGGATCCGACGGATCACGTTTCCTGCGCGCATACTGTCACGGACAATCAAACCGAAGGTCTGCCGAACCTCTTCCAGATTCGGCGGTTGAGCACCGAGCCAATTTAGCCCTGCCCCTGCATTACTGCTGATCGCGGCAATCGGCTGGTTGACCTCGTGGGCGATCGAGGCGGCCAGCTGCCCCATTGTCGTGATCCGATTGGCGTGTGCAAGGCCCATCAGAGTCTCGCGATAACGCCGTTCGCTCTCACGGGCTTCCGCTTCCGCTCTCTTTCGCTCTGTCAGGTCCAGGACGAAGCCAACACCTTGGTCGAGTTGCGCATCGAACGTGGCGAGGCCAATTAGCACTGGCACGCGACTGCCATCTTTGCGGACGTACTCTTTCTCGAACTGCTGAACAGCTCCGGTTCTTTTTGCTTCTGTCCGAGCACCCAATGTGCGCTCGTGCCATTCTGGAGGCGTCAGGTCGAGACCGTTGACTCGGCCTGCGAGGAGATCTTCTTGGTCGTATCCAACCATCGTGAGGAACGCTTGATTTGCCTCGATGATCTCGCCCCCTTCGTGAATGATAAAGATTCCGATGATGTTAGCGTCCAGCAAGCGCCGGATTTTCGCCTCCCGTTGGTGAACTTCGCTGTACAACCGGCTGTTTTCCAGGGCTGTTGCACCTTGAGAGGCAAGCATTTTCTGCAATGACGTTCGGGCAGCCGAGAATATGCGCGGGGCGAGATTATTCTCCAGATAAAGTACGCCGATCAGCTTGCCCTGCGTGATCAGTGGCAGGCAAAGAATAGAACGTGCTTTGCGCTCGCGGATATAAGGATCTTCGGCAAATGAAGGCTGGGCGACAGCATCTTCGAGAACCACGTTTTCGCGGACACGTAGCACGAAATGCAGCACGGATTCGGGAAGAGCCATCGGAGTTACGGGCTGTTCATCCACCTTTACAACGAGGGCATCTGCTACCGTTTTGCCTTCCGCTTCGATCCGTGGCTCGCCGCCATGCAGCAGAATCAACAAACCTCTTTCGGCGCCGGCCTGCTCAATGGTAGTCCGCATAAGCTTGTCAATTAGCTTCTGAAGCACAATCTCGCCGGAGATCGCCTGCGACACTTTGATCACCGTCGCCAGATCAAGATGCTCAACCGGAGCTCCGATCGTCATGCCATTCACGGCGAGAGGGGCCTCCTGATGCATGAGATGCGGATGCAGCTCCTCGAGTTGACGCACCTTACCATCCGCTCCCCAACGAAGGTAGCCGCGCCGCGCGTCCTGCAGGTAAACCCGGGAGATCCTGCCAAAACCGCGTGCAGCATAAAAGCGCGCTGCAAGTTCACAAGCGATCCCCTCGTGGTGGGGGAAACCGTTACGTCCTGCGGTTTGGATTGAGTGTTCGTACAGTCGCATTGCGTCTGCATCCCGGCATTCTAACCTCGCAATTTCAGCGCCGACCAAGGCAGCCCGATTCTCGAAGTTGTCGGGGCAATTCGTCGCCCATGTCTGCAGTTGCCTGTAATGGGCATCAATGATATCTCGGTGCGGCTGTTGTTCGCCTTCGCCCAGCCTGTCGCAATAACACGAGTGAGACAGCGCACCATAAAAGTGAAACTCCGCGGTCAAGGGCTCTGTTGGTATGGTCCATAGTTTGGGCTCGGCCTTCGAGCGAGCCTCAACAGCCGCAGCATAATCGCCGGATAGGAAGCGCGCCTGAAGTTTGCGGATCCAGTAAACGGTTTCGCTAGGTGACTCCGGACTTCCTGCCAACGATCGTTCAACGTCTAGCTCGTCAAATTGTTGGTCGTCGAAGCAACCGAGCGAGCGCGTGAGGCCGCGCATGGTTCTGACGATTGCGAGCTGAGCGGCTACCGCCTCAGCAGCAAATTGTACCTTTCTGTTCCGGATCGTAGCAGCGCTTTTCTCTAACTCGTTCTGTACCTCTTTCAGGTGATCTCCGGCCATCATCATACTTCCGGTTAGATGGACGGAACTGTACGCCTCATAAATGACATCACCGCTACTGACCGCGGCTTCGAGGGCTCGCCGGATCAAAACTCGGCCGTCTCTAAGCGGCTTCGTCCACGGGATCACGGTGCCTCCGACGGCCAAATAGACGTGAGCCCGAAAACGAGAGAACTCACCGCGATCAACCAGGTCGCAAGCAAGACGACCAAATTTATCGGCCGCTTGGTAGTCACCGAAGCGTCCGGCCGAGATTCGGCCTAACCATGCGTAATGGGCGCAGGAAGCATCAGTGTTGCCGTATTCGAGGCTGATGCTGACCGCTCGGCAGATCACTAAAGCGGATAAATTGGCGTCCGTGAAACCTGCAGCCGGAAGAATCCGCGTCAACACGGCGAGCGTGGCAAGCGTGGCCTGTTCTGTCATTCGAGGCAAACCAGCAAGATCCTCGATTGCGTCGGGCAGCTGTGACCACATCCGCTGATATTCGGCCAGCATTTCCTGGTCTGTCGGACGCTGCGACCACTCGATCCCGACGTCGCGAAGATATTCGAGACCTATGAGCACTGCCCGGCCGTGCTGACCTAGCGTCAAGTAAAGATCGACCCGCAAACATGCGACCGTTGCTCGTTGTGGCCCGTTCAAAGCTCGCTTCGACAGTGCGGACAAGAGACGCTCTGCAATCTCCAGCTGGCCTACCAAGAGTTCGCATTCGGCCCGGCTGGTCTCGAGTGCGAACGCGAGCTCGCGGCGCCTTTGCCAAGAATTGGGCGCGAGCAGCGCAGCACCGACGGTGAAATATGTGAGCGCCGAGGCGTAGGCCGCCGACGCCCTGGCACGCTGCCCTGCCATGAAGTTCAACTCGGCGAGCTGCTCTCGCTCCTGACCGGAAGCGATGAGCGCGACGCCTCGATTGAGCTGACTGACAATGTCGAAGATGGCCTCTTCGCGTTTGTGCGCAGGGATGTGTGCCGCGAGCATCCGACCGATCCGCAGATGGGAAGGAGCGCGCGAGGATTCCGGCATCAGCAAGTAGGCCGCCTCTTGAACGCGATCGTGGACAAAGCGGTAGGCTGTCCCATGCCGCACGATCAGTTCCAGCCGGATTGCCGGCCACAGGGTCGCGTGCACCTGTTCCTCTGAAATTTCGAGCACAATCGCAAGCTCCGCCGTTCCGGCGATGTTGCCGAAACAGGCCAGCTGTTGCAGCGCTTCCTGCGTTTCCTTTGGCAGCCGGATGAGCTTGCCGAGCATCAGATCGACGACGTTCTCGGTGTACGCTTTTGCGTGAATTCGCTGCAGATCCCAACGCCAGCGCGCCGACACGTGATCGAACGTCAACAGCTGCTCTCCGGCTAGTTCGGACAAGAATTGAACGGCGAAGAACGGATTGCCCATCGTTTTCTGATGCACCAACTTCGCAAGCGGGGCAGCGCGCTTTGGTCCGCAGCGAAGGGTATCCGCGACCAACTGCCCGACGTCCTCTGCGCTGAGCGGCGATAGCGTGATCTCCTGTAGATTTAGGCCGGCTCTCCCGATGGACTCGAGCTTGCGTTTGAGCGAATGATCTGCATCAACTTCGTTGCTGCGGTAAGCTCCAATAAGCAGCAGGTGCAGATCCGGCTGGGTCAGCAGATCCTCGATCAGGTCGAGTGTTGCGGCGTCATACCACTGCAAATCATCGAGGAAGAGCACCAATGGATGGGTTCGCCGGGCGAACACGCCAATAAAGCGACGAAACACGAGCTGGAAACGGATTTGTGCTTGACGGGCTGGAAGCTCAGCAACCGCGGGCTGCTCGCCGATAACCAGGCTCAGATCGGGGATCAATTCGACGATCAGCCGTCCATTCCCAGCGAGCGCCTCCCGGAACGCTTGCCGCCAGGTCGCGAGTTCGCCCTCACTTTTGCTGAGAAGAGGACGCACAAGGCTCTGAAAGGTCTGCACTAGTGTCGCATAGGGCACATCGCGCTTCACTTGGTCGAATTTGCCTGATGCCAAGAGCCCGCGATAGGGCACGAGTACTTTGTGTAGCTCCTGAACGAGCGAAGTCTTACCGATGCCGGAATAACCGGCAACCAGCACCAACCTCGGCGCGCCGCTCTTCACCGCTCGATCGAAAGAGCCAAGCAAGGTCTCGATCTCGCGGGCTCTCCCATAGAGCTTCTCGGGGACGATCAACCGATCAGGTGTGTCGTCTGCGCCAAGTTCAAAAGGCTCGATGCGACCATGGTTGGCCCATGCTGCCAGACAGTGTTGCAGATCGTGTTCAAGGCCAGCGGCAGTCTGGTAGCGTTCCTCGGCGGTTTTCGCGAGGAGTTTCATCACAATTTGAGAGATTGGCTCCGGGACATTTTGCGATTTCTCGAGGGGCGGTGTTGCTTTTCTTGCAATATGACAATGAATCCACTCCAACGGGTCTGAGCCCGTGAACGGCAGCGCGCCGGTCAGCATCTGGTAGAATATCACGCCAAGTGAATAGAGATCACTGCGAGAGTCGACTGAGCGATTCATTCGTCCGGTCTGTTCGGGCGCCATGTAGGGCAGCGAGCCGGCGATGAACTCGGCAGGCTCAGGCGGCACCCGCTCGCGCGAAAGACGGGAAGCCAGACCAAACCCAGTGAGCCGCACCTGTTCGTCCGGGCAATTGACCAGAATGTGAGCGGGTTTCAGGTCCTTGTGGATCAAGCCGTGCCGGTGAAGCTTGCCCACGGCCGTCGCGATTCCAACGGCGAGGCGCAGGAAGCGCTGGGGCTCCATGCGGGCTCTAACTAAGTTTAGAAGCGGCTCGCCGCATGGATCCTCCAGGACCAGCATGGTACGACCAGATTCCCGGACCAGTTCCAATGGGCGCACCGCCCATGCCTCGTCTAGCTCCTCCCTCAGCTCCCACTCGTGGACGAGGCGGTCGAGCGTCGCTGGGTGTTCCGTGATCGGCCGCACGACAAGCACGACAGTTCTGCTGCCATGGATGAGCTGGCGCCACGCACGGCAGAACGCGCGATCACCATCCTCCCACAGAGGCTGGAAGTCGCTGTCGAGATTTGAGCCGAACAAAGTCCGACTGAGAGGGTCCCGCGGCATTTGGCCACCCAGACTAGGAAGACGCGAGTCAAAATCTGACACATAAGGAACGCAATTGTGAAGGGGCTTCACAAAGAACGCCACAGGTCCGGATCAAGGCCGCCAAAGAATTCGTAGCAGGCAAAATACGACGGACGCACAGAGCCCGATCATGTCGATCGACCGCAATCCTGCCCCCAGGCTGGGGCCCCCAGCATGGGCGGCGGCTCCCGATCACGCAGCGTGTGCGCTCGGAAATATAGACCGGCTCGTGGCCGTTACCTGCCACCAGCGAGCCGCTGCCCGACGTGCAGCAGGGCTCCGGATAGCCGCTCTCGATCAGGCCATGACATGTGAAAGCCGATCGGTTTGCCCATGATCGAGGCAACGCGCGAGTCCAGGCAAGAGAAATGCCGCCGACAGGCGCGGTGCAATTTGCGAGATCGACAATCATTCTAAGCCCATTTCGTTAGGTGCAATGCAGTCATCGAATCTGAACCGCAGCATCAAGCGGCAGATATGCGAGCCAGTTTGAGCCAAACCGTGCCGATAGCTGTTCTGAGGATTCCTGCTTCCATTTTTCGAAAGCAACTGACCCGCGACAAGGCACTCCTTATGCTGATACAGAGCCCGTACAGGCCCTCACTCATCGGAGTGCCGGGCGCCGCCGTTCGCAGGAGGGGATTGCCGGCCATGTCGAAGCCGAGAGAGCAGCGAGAGTTCCCATACTTAAACCGGCGTTCAAGCGCGGCGGAAGCTATCCCACAACGGTCAAGAGAATTGCAACGAAGATGAAGAACAGCGGAACGCCTTCTCCTCGCCACGCGCAACGTAACAACATTTATCGCATTCCCTGCCAATTCCGCACTGCACCTTGTCGGACTTTGCCAACTCGACATCGCACAACGTGACGCTACGTACAATTCAAGCTCGTCGCCCTCGGTGTGGAGTAGCAGCCGGCCACTATTGAGTTTGGCTGCGGAGCGAGCCTCAGTTTTGCCATGTGGATTGCTTCATTGGAGGCAGCATCGCCACGGATGTACTGGCGATGTGGGGCGAACCCTGCGCACTTCTTCTCGAAGGAGTGCGCCGGGCCGCTTTGATGAGCTGCGTGGGAAGATCAATGAGCTAGTGGGGCGAGTGCTTCTAGGCTGACCGCTCGGCTCGCATTCTGTGCTATCTTGCGGGGTTGAGTAGATAAGCTTCGAACAGCCTGTTCGCCACGAACCTATGATGCCGCCAAACCGGTAACAGAACGATACCTTTGAACCGCCCCGGGTTTGCCGGAGGCTCCAACTCCTGAGAGGATGGAGCCATGACAAGCAAGACCACGAACAAGCTTTCGCCTGAAGTCCGCGACCGTGCGGTTCGGATGGTTCTGGATCACGCCGGCGAGCACCCGTCGCGCTGGGCGGCAGTGACCTCGATTGCGGCCAAGATCGGCTGCACACCGCAGACGCTGCATGACTGAGTCAAGAAGGCGAGATCGACAGCGGGCAGCGGGCCGGTGTCCCGACTGAGATGGCCGAGGAGCTGAAGGCCCTGGAACGGGAGAATCGTGAGCTGCGGCAGGCCAACGAGATCCTGCGCAAGGCAAGCGCTTATTTTGCGATGGCGGAGCTCGACCGCCGGTCCAAGCCATGATCGCCTTCATCGACGATCATCGTGGGGCGCATGGGGTCGAGCCGATCTGCAAGGTGTTGCCGATCGCCCCCTCGACCTACCATGCCCATGTGGCCAAGCGGCGCGATCCCGCCAAGCTGTCGGCGCGAGCCAGGCAGGACGCCGCGCTGAAGATCGAGGTTCGGCGCGTCTTCGATCAGAACTTCTCCGTCTATGGCGTGCGCAGGTCTGGCCACAGCTCAAGCGCGAAGGCTTCGATGTTGCCCGTTGCACGGTGTCACGACTGATGCGGGACATGGGCTTGCAAGGGGTAATCCGCGGCAAAACCGTCAAAACCACGATCAGCGACAAGGCCGCGCCATGCCCGCTGGATCACGTCAACCGCCAGTTCAAGGCGCCAAGGCCGAACGTTCTCTGGCTCTCCGACTTCACCTATGTCGCGACCTGGACCGGCTTCGTCTACGTCGCCTTCGTCATCGACGCCTATGCCCGCAGGATCGTGGGCTGGCGGGCCTCGCGCACGGCGCACGCCATCTTCGTTCTCGATGCGCTGGAGCAGGCCCTGCACGATCGCCGACCGGTCCACCGCGGCGGGCTCGTGCATCACAGCGACAGGGGCAGCCCAATACGTCTCGATCAAATACACCGAACGCCTGGCTGAAGCTGGTGTCGAACCTCTGTCGGCAGCGTCGGAGATTCCTATGACAACGCTCTCGCCGAAACCATCAATGGTCTCTACAAGGCTGAGGTGATCCATCGGCGCGGGCCATGGCGCAGCTTCGAGGCCGTCGAGTTCGCGATCCTGGAATGGGTCGACTGGTTCAACAACCGGCGGCTCCTGGAGCCCATCGGCAACATCCCGCCGGCCGAAGCCGAGCGCCGCTACTACGCCATGCTGGAACAACCCGCCATGGCGGCATAACTTAAACCAAATAGCCTCCGGCAAACCCGGGGCGGTTCACCTTTGCTGGACGAGCCATTGTTGAGCTGAGGTAGGAGGGCAATTGCACTGGCTTTGCCGAAGCGGTCGACAGCCGGGCAGCGAATGGGCCTCTCTAGTTAGATTCACCACCCATCTTGGGACAGGCGCTTAGAAGGAAAGGACTTGAATCGCACCTTGCGTGAGGTTGTACGAAGCCGATGCAAGATGCCCCCCCAAGCTCGCTAAAGACGCAACTCACAGGCGCTCTGACGAAGCAAAAGAGTTCATGTGCTGATGCCGCTGCTACTCGTTCTAATTTCCATCTTCCTTAGTACAAGCGCGATAGTCTACGCCGTATGCCGGCGAGCTCGGCGCATGTATAGGCAACATCGCGCGAATTCGCTCAACTCACGGCCGCGTATCCAACTACCAAGACGGCGGGCATTCTAATCCAGCCGCATAGTGAGGGTCCGCCGCCTCATGCAGCCTCCACTCGCGAGTGGCCCGCGGGGACGCGCCCCCATGCAAGAGCGAACGCCTCACTTTCTGGATTCGGTGCTTCTCAAACGGCTGCTGATTGATTATCGATGCCGCGGGCCTGTTCCCACGGAACGGAGGAGAGACCCGAAAGCCAGTTCTCGACCACTCGGGCGCTTTTTGTTAGACTTTCTTGGTAATGCATTACGCGCTGCGAACGGCTGACCCGGTCACATCCCTGGGAAAGTCTCACAGATTTGCAATGCGCGAAAGCTCCTAGGCAGGCCACGGCGATCAACCAGCGGTCGTCCTAGCACGGTATTTCTACTATAATTGCAAAAGTGAGGCTCTTATCGTGACCAAGCGCACTGAACCGCGGACGCAAGCCGCAATTGTCGAAGGGCCGGAGGTGAGACCGAGCGTGTTCGTCGTCGACGACGACCTCTCGATGCGCGAATCGCTGGTCAACCTATTTCGTTCCATCGGTCTAGATGTCGTTGCTTACGGATCCGCCCAGGAACTGCTCCACAGCGAACTTCCTGATGTTCCTAGCTGCCTTGTGCTTGACATCAGACTGCCGGGATTGAGCGGACTTGAGCTCCAGAATGAGTTAGCCAAATTGAAGGTTCATATCCCCATCATTTTCATCACCGCTCATGGCGATATTCCGATGACCGTCAAAGCGATGAAGAGTGGAGCAATCGATTTTCTCAGCAAGCCGTTTCGCGATCAGGAACTGCTCGATGGCGTCATCGCTGCTATCGAACAGGATCGTAAAAGACGAGGTGTAGACAAGGTAGTCAAGAGGCTGCAGTCCTTGTTTGAGGCCCTAAGTCCACGGGAGCAGGATGTGTTGAGACTTGTCGCCACCGGTCTATTGAACAAACAGGTCGCCGCGGAACTCGGGCTCGCGGAGATCACGGTCAAAATCTACCGCGGGCACGTGATGAGGAAGATGGGCGCTCGATCGCTAGCCGATTTGATTAGGATGGCTGAGAGGCTGGGAATTGGGACCGACCGTCTCAAGGTACAAACCTAAGTATGATTTTACAATTTCGTCGTACACGCGCACCCTTCAGCTGGCCGCTATGCTTCGGCCAGTGCCTTCGCCGAACGAGGACGGGTGGTCTTGTCTAAGTATTCAATTATCTCCGTCGTCGACGACGATCCTTCAATTCGTGCCGCACTGAACAATCTTTTAAAATCGCAGGGCCACATCGTTCATACGTTTGCATCGGCTGAGGATTTCTTGCGGTCGTCTCAATTGAACGATACGTCCTGTGTCATTACCGACGTGCAGATGCCCATGATGAGCGGCTTTGAACTTTTGGAACGGATGCGGGCCCAGGGCCACGCTGCGCCATTCATCTTGATTACTGCCTTCGCGGATGATCGCACGCGAGCCCGCGCGTTGAAAGCCGGCGTGACTGGCTTTTTTCCCAAACCCTTTGCCGGTCTGGAGTTGATAGCCTGCCTCGATAAAGCGCTGCACGAGCATCGTGACGGAACGGACGCCTGAAAGATGGGGAAGCAATCCGGACCAAGCCGCAACCTGCACGGCGCTTGCGATGTCTATCAATGGGCGATTACCCGCGCTTACAGCGTGCCAGTGGCAACCAACGCCTTTCCATCTTGCCGCATTCATATCGCTGTTATTCCGCTTTCGAAATCCCGTTGAAGCACTTGCAACATCGGTCTCCTGACAAGAAGCCCCTGTATGATCGCGCAATCCGACGAGGCGATGCCCCCTTCCCTTTCAATGACGGTGCACACCACCCTCGCAGCGGCAGGACGGTTTGCGAAGCGGTCGAACGTTTGCACCGACAGATTCGCCAACCTGTGTCCGACCCCAGCAACCCGAAGCACCCGAAACTTACGCATCCGTTGCGGCTGGCCGATGCGATCTCAAGCCATGCCTTTGTTAGCGAACGCATTCACGCCGCCGACACAACGGTCCGGTCCCCCAAAGCGCTCGGCTTGGACGCGCGATGAGCCCGCGTGCCGGACCGGATCCGCGGCGGCGGTGTCCTTTCTACTCGCCGCGACCGTGAGCGTGAGCATGCAATACACGCTTCCGGCTGGCGGGCTGCGTTGTCGCCGGGAGCGCGTCCGCGCCTCTGGTCACGATGACATTTTTCGGCCTACATCCTTCCCGTTTCCAAAGCTAACCGGGTGGTATGCGCCAATTCTTCGATCGCGCGCGACTGAGCAATCCTGGGGTCGGGAGCGACTCTGCGAGCTGCTTATCTCAGTTCCAGAATGAGGTCCGCCGAAGGTGACCTCGTTGGCGCGGAAACTTGCGCTCTCTGAACATCGCTCACTTGAACGCAATTGGTCATCCGACCAAGTACGATCTAAGTAGGGCCTACGCCGGATGCACACCAATCAACGAGCTTCAGCAAGAGATGGCACTCCACTCGCGCAGGCGGTTGCACGCCTGGTCCTGATGAGCCTGTGCCCATCACACGGGAGCGGAGTTTGTGAGGACCGCAGTTGTGCAGCAGCAATCCAGGCCGAGCCGTTTACAAGGTGCAGCAGGAATCATTCCGGCGGAGCTTTGCGAGGAAAGTCGTCTCGGGACCGGCGGTTCACGGCGTGAGTTACACGAAACCGAACGAGCATCTCAATCACGAAGCGTTCGTTCTCGGCTTTTGCTCTAGAACTGCTGAGCACCGCTATCCGCATGCGCGCATAGCGCCCCATCTTGGCGTGCCCGAGTTCAGTTTTAGAAGCCCCCATTAGCGTAAGCACCTCGTCGTCAAGGAGGTGACGGACCAAACGTCGATTGTTCTGGGCCAACAGAAGAAGCCCGACGCATCTGCCGGGTCTGAGATGCGTCGGGCTGAGTGGGAGGCTGAGCGCGACAGCCTTCCTCCCACAACCGCGCCTGCAAGTAGTATGCCGCGCCCGTTCTGCTACACCGGCATTTCCCAATTCGATATCTTTTCTCTGCCGCAAAGTTCCCTGAGGCAACAGACACGCTCGGCCCACAGCTAATTCTTCAAGGCCTAACACGCTGGGCTTATTCCCCTCCCAAAAGCTCCCGCCATCACCTTTCGCTTGGAACGAAAATGAGGCAGAAGAAGCGAACAATGGGCCGCCGGCTCGTCAACAACAGATATTTAGATGTTTGATACATTGCTATCCGTAACTGGAACGATCGTCCCGAGCTCGCGCGCGACAAAGGCAAGCGATCGAGATCTAAGCTTAGATTTCGCGAAAGGTGCGCTCATTGTTTTGGTGATCGTTGGGCACCTGATCCAGTACGTCATCTATCGAGACGACGGGTTTTGGTATTCGCCCTACTACAAATCGATCTATATGTTTCACATGCCACTCTTCATGGCGATAAGCGGATATCTTTCTTTTCGATCGCTGGTTCAAAAGTCCTTCGTTGGAGCCGTCAGCGACCGTGCGAAGCAGCTTTTGCTGCCGATGCTGTTTTGGTGGGCGTTAATGGAGACAGCTAAGTTAGCGGCATTGTGGCGCGCGACCAGCCTAACGAGCGGACTTTGGGAACTTGTAGACGATCTCGCCGGCACATACTGGTTCATCTGGGCCACGTTATTTTCCTACCTTCTCCTCAAGATTTTTACCAAACTCAGCCACCGATCTTGGGCCGTATCTGGCTCAGCCATACTGGTCGCACTCGCGCCTCTGACGTTCTCCATATCCCCTCTGATCAGATTCACTTACCCGTTCTTCTGCTTGGGATTCTTGCTTGCCGATTCGAGAGAACGATGGACGAGCACATCGCGAAATCACAAGCTGCTCCTGATTTTCTTTCTTTCGATAATGACTTGCGTATCCTTTCTAGCTTGGGGCAAGGACACTTATGTGTACAATAATCTTGGGGTCATTCACGATTTTCGGTCGGCCAAAGACGTGCTTCTGATGTTTGTTGGCGCTGCAGCTGCCTCGGCAATCGCTATCGAACTCCTGCTGCAATGCTGGAGCTTTGGCCATTCAAATCGAATTGCCCGGTTTATCGCTGTGGAGCTGGGTCAGACCACGCTGCTGCTCTATCTCGTCCAGGGTACCGTGTTCCGTCTCATGGATTTCATACAGTTCGGAGACTTTTGGGATCTCACGACGCGGTTGATCATCGCGGGTGTGCTCGGGGCCGCCATCGTTGCGATCGCGCTAACGGTCCGCTCCATCGTTCGCGGCGTTCCATATCTGTCTCAGCTGGTCCTTGGAATGCCACCACGCGCGGGGCTCCCGCAAGCCAAACCTGCAATGAACTAGCTGTACTTTTTTTTGTTTGAGTGCGGCAGAGTGTTGCGACGTCATCGACTAATCCGGATGGTTGCGAAGATTGGCCAGCAGTACAGCATGCCGAAACGGTCCTCGACGTGCTCACCCATACCAATAATGCCGCCGCAGCAGACTTTGGTGCCCTACCCACGCACGCGTGAAAGAGTGTCGCTGCGATCCTGCAAGGTCCGGGTAGTGATGATGCTGCGGTAGAACTCCGGAGAAGTGTCCACGTTGTGATTGTAGAAGTCGAGGCCGGCGTCGGCGAGCCGTTCGGCTTGCTTTGCGTGAGCATGCCGAGCGTTGCGCACTCTCCATATCAACACGTTTAATGGCAGCAATCATGTCGCAGACCTGATCGAGGTCGCGGTCCTTTAGACTGCGCCAGGCCGCAGCCAGCCAGAGGCGAGTCGCGCCGGCGGCCTTGGCGCGCTGCGCGGCGGCGACCACATCAACGCGATCCAGCAAGCGAGTTGCCTTCAGGCCAGTGTCGTAATGCACGCTCTGTGCACAGTAGGCGAAATCTTCAGGACAACCGCCGGTCTTAATGCTAAGCAGGCTTGCGGTTTCGACGTGATTTGGGTGGAAATCGCCGCGATGAACGGTGTGGGCCTGAAATAGGAGGTCAGCAAATAGAAGCGCGTAAACCCTTCCGCCGCGGCACGTTGCCAGGCGGACCGGCGCGCTGTGGTGGCGCTATTGCCTTCGCCTTCCACAGCATCCCCCGAGACTTTCGCTCGATCATACAGACGATACCGTCGTGCGTAGCTCCGCAAAGCAACACTCTTGCCCGGGATTAAACGGGAATAATCGCCGAGTTGCGCCCGGGATGGCGCCCGCATCAGCCTAATAGCCGCCCTCTCATGCAGGACCTCCTCGCAGATCGAGGCACGCGCAACAACATTCCCCGACGCGCCTCACTAAGGCAACCAGCCTATGCGTGGTTGCGCCCCATAGGATCGTTTCCTGATACAAATGTGGTTTGGCCGCGCCACATGTATAACGGAGCGACGGATCTAATTTAATTCGTCACCGACCGTGTGCTCGTCGCCCGCTGCGCACATCCCCCTGGACTCTCCAAGATGATCTGCGGGAAACAGCAGAGTACTTTACCGCCGCTCGACTTTACACCGACGCGGCGAGATCCGTTATGACCCGGCACTCACCTGCCCAAACAGAATTGCCGCTTCAGACGGCCCGAGCCCGACGATGCCCACGAAAGCTGCGGAAGGCATCGGAATAACCTGACGTGTCGGCCTCCAGAGATGCAAGCAATAGCGACTATTGTTCACATACTGCGAACGAGGAGGATGCAGCTGCATCACGCATTCCTCCTGATCCCAAAACAGATCTTTGACGAGGCACATTTCGTCCCAATTTGGAGAACGCCGTGGCGTCGACACTGAGACATGCTCCCATCCCGGACGGACGAAGCCGATGATCTTGAGTTGACAGCCACAAGGCCCCTGCACGTAGAAGAGACCGGAAGGACCAGATCCCGGTGCGGTGGCGAATCGGCCATCGCGTACGCGCCCCGCCTCGAGTCTTTCCGCAATTTGTTTCCTCACGCGTTCTCCTTGTTTCGAGAGACAGAGTTGACTCCGGCACCACACGTGTCGTCCGACACTTCCATCGTGCGGCTGCTACCCGGCATGGCCAGTCCCAGATACTCCTGATCACCTGCACCAACTTACCTGGATGAAGAACATCGGTTCTGTCCGGAATCGTCCACTCAAAGATTTCTGTTGTGTTGGTCTTTCGACCGTAATTATCATTTGTATTTTCACGTCATGCGTGACTTGCTGCGAACTTGCCTGACTCACACGATCCGCGCAGACAATCTACGCCGGTTTGGCTACGCAAGCTGCCAGCAGGAGCTTCCGCTCGCCTCTTCGCCTTAACAAGTCCGTAACGTTATGGCGTTGAGCTAACGGTGTTGGTGCAAGATGCCACAATTCGACTGAAACGCTTCATAGCCAAAATGGCGGCGGAAGCCAATTCGCGTGGCATGATCCGGCCATCCGCTAGTTTGTCACCCAAAGACACGTGGCCGGCTTCAGCAGATGATGCAAGGCGACGTCGATGCTTCGACAGTTCGTCGAGCGAGAGGCTTGCAATTTCGCTCTTGCGACGATCTGACGGTGGGCTTCATCTCATTCCTTCTCATGTCCAGGGTTAGCCGGCTTGTCGCCTGAGACACCGTCAATGCGTCATCTATGTGGCCGACCAACCTTACTCACAATTGATTCACGGCCAGAGGCTCGGACGCGCGGACCGCACTTTTGAACAGCCTCGCTCATCGGCGTTACCGTATGAGGGCGTTTCGAAGTTCAACCCGAGAGCCGTCCCACGGAGAGGCTTCCGCGCCGCGATCGCGACGCATTGACCTTCGATGCAACGATCGCTCCGACGGCGATCAGAACTGCCCGTCAACCCCATTTCTCTGCTGCCCCTCCGCGAGGCGGGCCAACTTATCATATTCCTCAGCGACCTTGAGGAGCCTGCATCTGGATGTGTCGTCCTCGAGCGACTCCGCTTTTACTCGCGTCGCTTCCGCACGCCCTCGCCAATGTTTGGCGTCGGAGAATGGCTTCTTCTGCTTCATGCAAAAGACGATGCAATATTTAGATCAACAAAATGCGACACATGACCTACGTAAGATCCCGTAGGCTGGCTTTCGCAAACGCACCTCATTCGCCTTCATCTACCGTCCGCTCTGTCGATGTCTGAGATGCGACCAAGCCACTCGCAATAACCCCAAGCGAGTCGAGTAATCTTCACTACGGTCTTCTCGGTTGAGAACGCCCACTTGAAAACATCGCGTCAACGCAAAATGATAATGGAGATTGGATTCGCGTCAGGTCCCCGTGCCAAATGGGCGACTCTCAACATAAGGGCTTGAATCGGACGTAGCGTCAGATTGTAAGGTCTTCATGCCGCTGGCGAGCGCGCCTAGCCGTACAACAGCTTCCGGGCGACAAAATTGGTGTGATTTGGAGCTCAGACTTGAGAACGCCCGCGGTGGCCCCAAAACGCCTCAGTTGAGGCGGGCTCGGCGACTCGTTGCAAGATCTCGGGATGAACCGGCAGAACCGGTTTCTAAGATCGAACAGCATCGCCGCGTGGCGATTGCCGATTTGAGATATTGCTCACGGCGGAGGTCGCCGTCCGGAGATCAGCGCCTTGCTGCTCAGAGCGGAATGAAAGTTGGAGACGGCTTTAGCAAGTGGCCGGATGAGCCGGCGCTTCGTGAAGCCGCGGTCAAGATCGCGACGGAGAGCCCTTTGCCGGATGCGCTTGACGATCGTCTCTCAGCGTTCATGTGCCGATGCTCGCCGTGATCCGTCCGACGTCGGTTCCAGAAGCGCACCGAGGCGGCGCGATCGAAGGCATTGTCGCCAGAGATGCGTCAACTGGTCGCTCACGCCGGAACCCCTTCGGGTGCCTGGGCGGCCTCCGGGCCGGTCTCGATCGTGGTTTTCGTTTCGCGGACAGGCGACACGGCCTTCGGAGTATCAATGCTTCTGCAGCAATGGCTACCAAGTAGTCGTTCAAGTGATGACCACGTAGCGCACGAGCTCTGACCTCAAGGGAACTCTCGATCTATGCTTTGCCCGAAATGTCATACAGAAAGCTGGTGCGAGGTCGCAATGCACGATCCCTGGGCGGGCCGACCAGTGATCACCTGCAATGCTTGTGGTGAGCATGCCGAGTACGATTGCCTCCAGCGCAAAACGGCGCACGAGATCATCGCTGCTACGTTGGCCTGTAACGTGAGCGGAGAGGAGCAGCGCGCCCCGCGGGCGGCTGCTAATAGGATTTTGGATGCGCTAGAGAATGCCGGTCTAACAATCGCTCGCGCCTCAAGATGAGGGGCGGGAACGCCGATCGGCGCCCCCTACGAAGGCCTTGGCGGCCCATCAGAGAGGATGGCCAACTACGCTGCTCGTTCCATGAGACGTCTGATTGCCTCCAGAACCGTCGTCTTTCGCTTCGGCCGATCTGACGTTGCAGATCCCAATAGCAACTCTTTGATACCAACCACGATTGTAGCAAACACGCCAATCTGGACCCAAGCCGCGATACTCAACGGGACCAGGGCTGAGCACCGCTTGATGGCCTTTCCAAACGTATGACGGCCAGGCAGATCTTCCCACAGGTATCGAACCCGCAATGATCGTTGACCTGACGTGGCCTGGACCTGGTGGCGCCTTTCGAGGTCGATAGCTCAAAGTTATCGAGAACAGCGAAGTCACTGTTGGTGCCCCAGAATTCGGCTCACTCACGAGAATAGCGCGCTCCCGTCTAATCTTGGTTCCTATTCCGCCCGGCCGCCGCGGCTCCACAAAGTCCCGGGAACAGCCCCATTAGGATCGTGGGAGCGGAAGCTCGGCTGGATAGGCCGAAGCCAATTCGCACACACGCGAGAGAGAGCCTTCTCGCCATGGACGATTGATTCCGGCGGCGAGGCAGCTCCTATCCCATGGACGTTCCAAGAACTTCAGGGACTCGCTGGTCACTCGTCGTCTAGCGATGAGTAGCCTCACAGCTCGGCGTCGCTCTGCGCGCACAACTCAGCGGACCTGAGCTGCGCGATTCCGCAGACCACGAATACCGAAAGCCAGCTGATTTGGTAAAGCGCCTGCCGCCCTCCTCGCTTCGCGGCTGGCTGCCGGCGAACAAATACGAGTTTGACATATTCACGCGATTAGCCCCCAGGGGGATTGAACCGCACGTAGCGTCAGATTGTAGAGTGCGCAGCTAGTTAGCATCAATCTTCGGCCGCTTCAGAATTCCTGTGGGCTAAAGCGGAGCGCGATCGCGTGCGATGAGAGGTCTTCTGCCAAAGCGGCTCGAGGATCGCGCTGAGTGCGAAGGAAGCTATTTCTGTTCTGTCAACGAAACTCGCCGAGCCGTATGAAGACACCATCGCTCACATGTAAGAAGGACCAATCCACCATTGGAGGCTTCGAAAGACGTTTGCGGGCACCGAGTGCCCAACGAGCCGCCGGGAGATTGTGCGCTGTCCCGGAGCGGTAATGTGAGAAGACCCGATAAATCAAACAGGGTCTTGCTCGTCGATCACTGTGAGGGCCAATGCCGGGCCATTGTTGGCTTCAAGAATGGCGATCCTGGAACGGCGTATATGTGCGGCGAACCCGTTGTGAGGGGACCGCGCCAAAAGCTGTCATCATGGTGCGCTTATCACTATGCCCGAATGCACGTCATGCCATGGTCGGACGGACGCGGCGTCCTTGAAAGAAAGCAGACTAGATGACCAAGAGGAGCGCGCGCAGCTGCTGGCCTTCGGCAGCGCCTATTGCGGCAGCAAGAGAGATGCCGGTACTCCGCGAGCTGGATCTGCTCCACATGCAGGCCCGACAATTGCCCCAAGGCCGAGCGCCGCTCCAGGCAATGAGACCTGACGAACGAGTGTTGAGAGCTCATGTGAGCGCCTCCGAAAGGAAATGATGTGCAAGTCTAGACCCCGCGAGCGACCGAAGATTTGATCTCGGCCTTGATTGAGCGCAACGCTGCGTTCGAACTCAATAAACGGGCGATCCACTTCGAGGGTGTGCCTCTAAGCTTACGCTGCTTTTGTCGCATTCGAGCAGGCGGCGCGTGGTCAAATACCCAGCTCGACGCCCTTAGCGCGCAGCTCATTCCAACTCTTTCTCGGAGGGGCTGCAAATCAAGTGCGATAATTGAGATAGAACGCGATTGATCCGTCACTCCGGGTTGGTTTCCCCGAAAGCGGGCTCAAGAACCGGGACCTTGCCGCCGTATCGATAACAGAAGGGGCGCTCGGGATCAGCTAACCGTTTCAATGACACCGGCTGCGCTCAAGCCGCTTTGTTCACGCACATCCGGTCTTCGCCTGTCCATAGTACCGCCGTCGTCCGCGCGCTAGACGCACCATTATTGTCCACTCCGAGACGCACTCGCGCGCAATGAACCGCCAGATTGTTTCCGCAACTGAATTCGTCGTAAGGGGGCAGAGCACACGGCCAGTCGCGATAATCTCCCTTGAGGTTTGGTAAAGCAGGTGCACCTGCCTCATTCATGCATTTGCTATGAACTCAAACCGCACAGAGCCAATATGCGCGCCTTCAGAGAGCGAATTTCTAGGCTTTGTTGGCCCGGCTTGCGCGCAGTTGCACTGGACGAACAGCAAGACTGGTAAGCTCTCAGGTAAGGACAAGAAATGAGGGAAACTCCCTGGCTTGACGCGCGAGCTGAGCACCGAGAGACTGTGGGAGCTTCACGGCCAAACGGTCTGCTTACCCCTTAGCTGCGCCGCAATTCATTGGTCGCACCTAAACGATAGAGAAGCGCCTGACGAAGGCCAAACGAGATCTGCCGGACTACAAACTTTCGTATAGTCCTTCAAAACCCTTTCGCCGTGGAAGGTTTACCTCAGTACAGTTGAGCAATCGACGCAATGCCTGTAGAGGGTCCACACTTCGGCAGATCGAGAGCGTGACGCTTCCGCATTGGAAGAGCCAGACGCGATTGACGCGTCGATCGGGGAACGACATTAACCTGCGCAGAGAGATGACTTGTTAAACCACGAGAGCAAACGGCGGGTCGCTCTGATCACCGGCGTGACCGGCCAGGACGGCGCCTATCTCGCCGAATACCTGCTGTCGCTCGGCTATGTCGTGCACGGCATCAAGCGGCGTTCGTCCTCGTTCAACACCGCGCGGGTCGATCATCTCTACCAGGACCCGCATGTCGGCAACGTGCCGTTCCTGATGCACTACGGCGACATGACGGACTCAAGCAATCTGATCCGCCTGGTGCAGCAGATCCGGCCGACCGAGATCTACAATCTCGCCGCCCAGAGCCACGTCGCCGTCAGCTTCGAGAGCCCGGAATACACGGCCAATGCCGACGGCATCGGCGTACTCCGCCTGCTGGAAGCAATCCGCATCCTCGGCATGGAGAAGGAGACGCGGTTCTACCAGGCTTCGACCTCCGAGCTCTACGGCCTCGTCCAGGAGATCCCGCAGAAGGAGACCACGCCGTTCTATCCGCGCTCGCCCTACGGCGTGGCAAAACTCTACGGCTACTGGATCACGGTGAACTACCGCGAAGCCTATGGCATGTTCGCGAGCAACGGCATCCTGTTCAATCACGAGAGCCCGATCCGCGGTGAGACGTTTGTGACCCGCAAGATCACGCGCGCTGTCGCCCGTATCGAGGTCGGGCTAGAGGAGACGCTCTATCTCGGCAATCTCGAAGCCAAGCGCGACTGGGGCCACGCGCGCGACTACGTCGAGGGCATGCACAAGATCCTGCAAGCCGACAAGCCCGACGATTTCGTGCTCGCCACCGGCGAGATACACTCGGTGCGCGAGATGGTCGAGCTATCGTTCGCCCAGCTCGGCCGCCGCATCGCATGGCGCGGCGCAGGCGTCGAGGAGACCGGCGTGGACGAGACGAGCGGCAAGACGGTGGTGAAAATCGATCCGACCTATTTCCGCCCCACCGAGGTCGATCTGCTCGTCGGCGACGCCAGCAAGGCACGCGAGGTGCTCGGCTGGAAGCCGAAGCGGAGTTTTGCGGAGCTCGTCGCGGAAATGATGGCGAGCGACCTGGCGGACGCCAAACGGGATGGGGCCGGTGGCAAACGCACGGTTTGAGCTGAAGGGCAAAAGCGTCTACGTCGCGGGTCATCGCGGCATGGTCGGCAGTGCGCTTGTGCGCCGGCTCGCACGGGAGGACGTGAATCTCGTGACGGTGGACCGGCGCGAGGTCGATCTCTGCAATCAAGCCGCCGTGTTCGACTGGTTTGCGCGCGTGCGGCCACAGGTGATTTTCCTAGCCGCTGCCAAGGTCGGCGGCATCGTCGCCAACGCCACGCTGCGCGCCGAATTCATCTATGACAACATCGCGATTGCGGCGAACGTGATCCATGCCGCGCATCTGAGTGGCGCCGAGAAGCTGATGTTTCTCGGCTCCTCCTGCATCTATCCGAAGCTGGCTCCGCAGCCCTTGCGCGAGGAGTCGGTGATGTCCGGTCCGCTGGAGCCCACCAACGAGCCCTATGCGATCGCCAAGATTGCCGGCATCAAGATGATCGAGGCCTATCGCGCGCAGTATGGATCCGACTTCATCAGCGTGATGCCGACCAATCTCTACGGCCCTGGCGACAATTATCATCCCGAGTATAGCCACGTGGTCGCCGCCCTGATCCGCCGCTTCCACGAGGCCAAGGTTTCTGGCGCGAAGAATGTCGTCGTCTGGGGCACCGGCACGCCGCGGCGTGAGTTCCTTTATGTCGACGACATGGCGGATGCCTGCGTGCACCTGATGAAGACCTATTCGAGTGCCGAGCTGATGAACATCGGCACCGGTGAGGACATCACTATCACCGAATTCGCGCGTGTCGTTGCCGAAATCGTCGGCTACCAGGGCGAAATCAGTTTCGATACCTCGCGTCCCGACGGCACACCGCGCAAGCTGCTCGATGTCGGCCGTCTCGACAAACTCGGCTGGCGCGCGAGAACATGGCTTGCAGATGGAATGCGGCAGACCTACGAGACCTTCTTGTCGCTATCGGCTACATCGGGACAAACGGAGTAATCATGCGCTGCTAGCCGCTGACGGGGCTCATTGTCCGTCCAGAAAGTTGCTTTAGGATACTCCCGGAGAATTCGACAGGGCTCCACGCTTTTCTTGGAGCTCGCGCGCCTGCTGGTGACGCAGGCCGGATGGAGGGCCGGCACGGCTAGCTTGGCCGATACTAGCGAGTGAATTGGTCAGGCGCGCCTTCCGGCCCGCTCTGTGTTGAACTTGAGGTAAACTGATTAGCATGTGCGGAATTGTTGGCATCTTGGGGCGCGGTCCGGTCGCGGATCGACTCATCGATTCACTAAAACGACTGGAGTATCGCGGCTACGACTCAGCAGGCATCGGAACGCTCAAAGGAAATCATATCGAACTTCGACGCGCCGAGGGGAAGCTGCGGAACCTTGAGACGCGCGTTCGCTGCCATCCACTCTCAGGCCATGTCGGGATCGGGCACACGCGCTGGGCTACTCACGGCAAGCCGACCGAGCACAATGCTCATCCGCATGCAACGGACAATGTTGCGGTCGTCCATAACGGCATAATCGAGAATTTCCGCGAGCTGCGCGCGGAGCTGAAACAGCATGGCGCTTGTTTCGCCTCTGAAACAGACACGGAGGTGGTGGCACATCTCATCGACTCTTATCTGAAGAATGGCTGCTCGCCGCAGGACGCAGTAAAAGCGTCGCTGCCACGGCTAGTGGGCGCGTTTGCGCTTGCAATCCTGTTCAAAGGTCGACACGACCTCATGATCGGTGCGCGCAAGGGCTCACCACTCGCGATCGGGCATGGCGACGGCGAAATGTATCTCGGATCGGATGCTATCGCGCTCGCGCCCCTTACCGACTTGATCACCTACCTTGAGGATGGCGATTGGGCTGTGCTCAACCGCAACTTCAGCGTGGTCTACGACGCACAAGGCACAGTCGTCCGCCGGGATGTGGTGAACTCTGGCGCGTCGTCGGCTCTCGTCGATAAAGCGAACTACCGCCACTTCATGGCGAAGGAAATCCACGAACAGCCAGAGGTGATCGGGCATACGCTTGCCCATTACGTCGATACTGCCACCGAGAGCGTGGTACTGCCGCAGGAGCTTCCGTTCGACTTCAATGAGATCGGACATATCTCGGTCACGGCTTGCGGTACGGCCGGCTACGCCGGCCACATCGCCAAATACTGGTTCGAGCGGCTGGCTCGTATTCCGGTCGAGCTCGATGTCGCCTCCGAATTTCGCTATCGTGAGGCGCCGATGCGCAAGGGAGATCTTGCTATCTTCATCTCGCAGTCCGGCGAGACGGCCGATACGCTGGCTGCGCTCCGCTATGCCAAATCGCAAGGTCTGCATACCCTCTCGATCGTGAACGTACTGAGTTCGACCATTGCGCGCGAAAGCGGGACAGTATTGCAGATACTCGCGGGGCCCGAAATTGGCGTTGCCTCGACCAAGGCGTTCACATGCCAGCTGGTCGTCCTGGCGGCGCTTGCGGTCGCTGCGGGTGAGGCGCGCGGTGAATTGTCGGAGAGCGCCAGCATCGATCTTGTACGCGAGCTGATCGAACTTCCTCGGCTAATTAGCGCGGCGCTTGCCAGCGAGCCACAGATCGAGAAGCTCGCACGCGACATCAGCAAATCGCGTGACGTGCTATATCTTGGTCGCGGCACGTCGTTTCCACTGGCCCTGGAAGGGGCACTCAAGCTTAAGGAGATTTCCTATATTCACGCCGAGGGCTATGCGGCCGGAGAGCTCAAGCACGGCCCGATCGCCTTGGTCGACGAGAGTGTTCCCGTAATCGTCATCGCTCCTTCCGACCGGGTGTTCGAAAAGACCCTCTCGAACATGCAGGAGGTCGCCGCACGCGGTGGCAAGATTATCTTGATAACGGACGTCAGGGGAGCCGCCGAAGTGTCCATGGATTCGCTCGCGACCATTGTGCTGCCGGAGATGGGTGCGACATTTACCTCGATAGTCTATGCGATTCCGGTGCAGCTCCTGGCCTACCACACGGCCATCCTCATGGGCACGGACGTCGACCAACCCCGAAACCTCGCGAAATCGGTAACCGTCGAATAAGGCAAGGTGATGCGACCTGGTCCCATCTCGTCCTTCCCCCCTTTTACTGCATATCGGTGCGCTCGATGAGAACTTCGGCTAGGCCACAGACAACAAGCCTGTCACCGAAACCGCCCCGAGGCTTCAGTAGCTTGAGAGTCACTCCTGCTGCACGAGCGGAAATGGTGAGAGTTTGGCGGCAATTGCCGAAAATATGCCGGAAACGTCAGGCGCTTACGGCTTGGTCGATAGTGCCCTGATGGCCGATTCGCGGCCATGAAACTGCACGCGGCTGCCGTGAGATTTTCTCCGGAAGCGGCCATTTCAAAATCGAGAGGAAACTCGCCATGTCACCAGCGCCCATTGCGCACGCCTCAAATGCCAAATCGCGCATTGGCGCCATATTACGTGCCACGAGCGGCAACTTCCTCGAGCAGTTCGACTTCTTCTTGTTCGGGTTCTACGCCAGTGCGATCGGAAACGCGTTCTTTCCATCAGGAAGCGAAACCGCTTCACTGCTTAACACCTTCGGTGTGTTCTGGTTGGGTGCCTTGATGCGACCTGTTGGTGCGATCGTGCTTGGAGCCTATATTGACCAGATTGGCCGTCGGCAAGGCCTGATCATCACGCTTTCGATCATGGCCATTGGCACCATCATCATCGCCTTTTGTCCGGGCTATGCGACGATCGGCATTGCCGCACCTGCGATCGTGCTGTTCGGACGGCTGTTGCAGGGCTTTTCTGCCGGCGTTGAGGTTGGTGGTGTTTCCGTTTACCTCTCCGAGATTGCCACGCCGGGCAACCGCGGCTTTTACACATCTTTCCAGTCCTCGAGCCAGCAGGTTGCGATCTTTGTCGCGGCTCTTATCGGATATTTTTTGAGCGAAGCACTTCCGGCCGAAATGGTTGCCGCTTGGGGCTGGCGGATCCCCTTCTTCCTTGGCTGCTTGATCGTACCGCTTATCTTCTTCCTGCGCCGGACGCTGGAGGAAACTCCGGAGTTTCTGGTCATGAAGAACCACCCAACGGCCCGCGAGGTCTTTGCCTCCACACTTGCGAACTGGCGCATCGTCATTCTCGGCATGATGATCGCGATGCTGACGACCACGACATTCTATTTCGTGACGGTGTACACGCCTACGTTCGGCAGGCACGTATTGCAGTTGTCCTCGCAGAACACGCTCTTGGTGACGCTTTTGGTCGCGGTGACGAACTTCATCTGGAACCCAATTGGCGGCGCGATTTCCGACAGAATCGGCCGGAAACCGGTCCTGCTGACCATTGCCGGCCTTGCCTTGGTGACTGCATATCCAGCGTTGTCTTGGCTTGTAACGGACCCAAGCTTTGGCAAGATGCTGATCGTTGAGATGATGTTCTCGTTTTACTTTGGCACCTATAGCGGCGCCATGTTGGGCGCTCTGGTCGAAATCGTGCCGAAGCACATTCGCACAACTTGCTTTTCTTTGGCGTTCGCACTCGCCGCGGCTCTGTTTGGCACGTTTACGCCGCTTGCATCGACCTGGCTGATCGACCGGACAGATGACAAGGCGTCGCCCGGTTTCTGGTTGATGTTTGCGGCTTTGCTCGGCATTATCGCCGCGCTCACGATTTATCCAGGAAACACCAAGAGAGTTGCGAAAGCCGTTGCGACCCGAGCGGCCTAACCCGGCGGTAAGCGCGCAATTTACCACGCGTTAGCACGCGCGCCCGCGGGACGTTGGGGGCCCAAGGCTGAACTGAAGTTGGTGCGCGACTATCCCTGCGGTGATTTTCACGATGGTGCGCGGCCGTTCTGCCGATCACCGTTCTTCCTATGTGATCTGGGCAGTATAGGGACGAGCTGGCGGTGATGTTGACCGGGAAAGGCTGAGCTTATCAGCCAACCTCGATTCCGTCCTGTGGTCGGACGGTGCGCTGCCCGCACTTGCAGTCGCGTGAAACACGGCGGATTTCGCGCGAGGACTGGGATCCCTCGTGCGAGCTCCACGCCCTGATATTCTGTGCGGCCGCCACAAAACTCGAACGCGCACATCGTCGGGCTGCGTGAATTCCCCAGCGGACTGGTCGTCTCGCAGGTAGCGACAAACGTTAGCGTAGCGGGCCGTCTTGTATCCTGGTCCGATACCGACCTCTCGGCGCTCGGATACGCAGGTTGAAGGCTCACCTTCTTGTCGCATCTGGCGGGGAGTGGTCGAGAAGTTTGGTCGTGCCTGTACAACGAGCGATGGGCCAATGCGTAACCAGACCCAGGCTGTTGCTCGCTGCGCTCGAGCAACCGTGACTTCACGCACCGCGAGCTTGCGCAGATGAGGCGAGCTGTGCGAGCTCCGTTTCGAGCATAGGGTTGCGCTTGAACATAGCGTCGATCAATGCTTGCGCCGGCTGCTCGGCCGCCTCCACCCACGTGGCTTTCTCCGCTCGCGCGGAGGGCGCGAAAACACGTTTGACGACGGTCGGCGAACCCCTCAGACCGCAATTGGTCATGTCATCCACGCCGGCGCTTTGGGCGCTCCATTTTACGATTGCGGTACGGGCGGCACGCAAAGCATCTGTCATTGCGCCGCGACGAATTTGATTTGTTGCCTCTAACATGCTGACGAGACACGGCAGCTTGGAACGCAACACCTGGACGCCTCCTTCGCAGCGTCGTTCGGCCTCGATGGTGCGTAGCTTGAAGTCTAACGCTTTGATTGTGGAAACATAAGTAAGCTGCTGGACTCCGAGCCGCCTTGCAATGCCAGGTCCCACCTGCGCCGTATCGCCGTCGATCGTCTGCTTGCCAGTGAATATGACGTCCGGTGGGCCATATTCCCTCTCGATGTTGCGAATCGCGCAGGCCAACGCGTAACTCGTCGCCAGCGTATCGGAGCCCGCGAAGCTACGGTCGGTGAGCAGGACAGCGCGATCGGCACCAAATGTTAGTGCCTTTCGGAGAGATTCTTCGGCCGACGGTGGCCCCATTGTCAGGACGGTGATTTCGCCGCCGAATTTATCTCTTAGCTCGAGCGCAGCTTCCAGTGCAAAGAGATCATATGGGTTTATGATTGTAGGCACACCCTGGCGCATAATCGTATTCGTAACGGGGTGCACGCGGATTTGCGCGGAGTCGGGGACCTGTTTGATGCAGACGATGCTGTGCATGTACTTCTCCTAAATGCCGAGCCGACTGCCGATGCAGCAAATGTCATACCACCCCGGGCATTCCAGCAACTAGAAAGCAATGCGATGAATGACGCCTGACGTCGAGCTGGTTGTCGCAACTGCGACAGTTTGCGCACGGGCGTCATCTCAAGCTGATCTGAGTCACGGGCAGCAACGGAACCGCAGTGATCACGCGCCGGTTCGACGCCAATCTATTTTCAGGACGAGCACGCCGCGAACAGAAGATGACGAGGCTGGCCGATGCGAAGACGCCCTACGCTTCGCCGGCGAGGGAATCCCAACCGAAGGCATGAGGCTAGTATCCTCGTCATGCATCCGAGCTGGCGACCGCCCCTTTCCACGCTTTCCTATCTCAGTCGGCCGAGCGAGAGAGAGGAGCGAGCCCGACGCTTTGTTCAGAAGCGTTTGATCTCGATGCCGTGTCTTCGCAAGGCATAGCCAATCTGGCGCGGGGTCAGTCCAAGCAGGCGCGCCGCCTTCGCCTGTACCCATCCGGATCTTTCCATGGCTGCGATCACGCGCTCGCGATCGGTGACTTTCGCGGCCCCCACCACGGGGCGCCCAGGCGGCCCTAGCGGTGTCAGCTCGCTGCTCACCGGCTGAACGGGTGTCGCGGCTTCCGTTGCCGGCGTGCTCAGCCTCGCGCGCGGTGCGATTGTCGGGCTCGGCTGTCGCGCCATTTCCGCCGGTCCACACTTCCATAGCAAGGCCGACAGGCATTGCCCATGGCAGCACGCAAAGTCATCTCTTACGATCGACGATCCTCGCGCTAGCGTCGCGGTCCGCTGCACGCAGTTTTCGAGCTCACGGACGTTGCCGGGAAATCCGCAATTCATGAGGACCTCAATCGCACTTGAATCGAATACCAGGGCACGGCCGTTCTCATTGTTGAAGTTCTTCAAAAAACGAGCGGCGAGAAGCGGAATATCAGTGCGTCTTTCGCGCAGCGGCGGCAATAGCAGAGGAACCACGCTGATGCGGTAATAGAGATCGGCACGAAACTCGTTCCTGGCCACCGCCTCTTCAAGATTCTTGTTCGTGGCCGCAATCACGCGGACGTCGACTTTGATCGTCTGATTGCCGCCCACCCGCTCGAATTCCTGCTCCTGAAGCACGCGCAGGAGCTTCGCCTGGAACGAGCCCGAGATCTCTCCAATCTCATCCAGAAACAACGTTCCCTTGTCGGCGATCTCGAAGCGCCCCTTGCGCGCGTTGAATGCGCCCGTAAACGCCCCCTTCTCGTGTCCGAACAATTCGGATTCCAGCACCGTCTCTGTGAGGGCTGCGCAATTCAGCTTGATAAAGGGGCGTTTGGCGCGCGCTGAACACTCGTGAATAGCCTTCGCGACCAGCTCTTTGCCGGTACCCGATTCGCCACGCAACAAAACCGTGCTATTCGATTTTGAGATCACCTCGATCTTGTCTAGTAGCGCGCGCAGCGCCGGGCTGTCGCCGATAATTCCCTCGACTTGGACCTTCTTACGGTCCCGCCCTTGAGGCTTGAGCTCGGAGAGTTGCTTCTGCAGCCGGAACTCCTCGTCCATAAGGCGCCCGCGATCGCGCACAAACGAGCAATGCAGCTTGGTCGTCTGGCCCAGCAGGCTGGCGACCATCGTCAGAAGGCCGAGGTCGTCCTCGAGCTGCGCACGCGTCCCATTGTCCGCGATGCGGTCGATGCTCAGCGTACCCACAACTTTGCCGTCAACGTCTATGGGAACGCCGATGAACGCAACACGCGTATGACCGCCGGCATTTAGTATATCGACCTCCGAAGAACTGAAGGCCGAATGCAGCGCTACATTCTCCACGATGAGCGGCTGCCCCGAGGCGACGATTTGATCGATTGCTCCTTGCGGCAAGCGCACCCGGCAGCGCGCATCGCGGTCTTCGCTCCTGCCGTCCTCTACGATGATCTCCGGCCCGCCGTCATGCTCGAACAGACATACGATGCCGCGCCGCATCCGCACGAGCGATCCCAGGCGCTCGATGACGCTCGCCAGCTTAGCCTCGAGCCGACATAGGCCAGTGAGCGTGTGCGCAATTTCAACAATCGTGCTTAGCGATTTCTCTTGCGACCGCACAATACAAGCGGAAGCGTCCGCGTCGGAGGTTGAGTTTGGCTTGTCGCGCAGGGAAATGCTGTCTAGCATGCCGACTTCTCCGTTCCTTTCTCGATCCTCCCCATCGGGCTTGTTGGATTCGTGTTGCATGCCGATCTGACATCTAGTTCTCAGGGCGGGACGAGAGATTACCCCTCTTCATGGCACGTCGGCAGCACTTAGAGTGACTAGGTTGCCGCTTTTTTCTTTCCAACTCGCTGCGCGGATTCACCCCAACCAACATGACTTCCAGCGATGAAGCTCAGAACAGCCGGGGCTCCTTAGGGGCGGATTGTACTATAAGTGTTGCCCGCCATTGATCGGCACTTCGGCGCCGGTGACATAACTTGCCGCATCGGAACATAGGAAGAAAATGACCTTGGCGACCTCTTCGGGTGTACCCACTCGGCGGAGTGGGATCTTTGGCACAAGATGCGCTTCCGTGTCAGGCGACAAAATGTCCGTCTTGATTTCGCCGGGCGCGATCGCATTGACGCGAATGCCATGTGCGGCGTAATCGTGCGCCATTTCGCGCGTGAGACAAGCGAGCGCAGCTTTCGAAGTCGCATATGCCGAGCCTGCAAATGGATGCACCCGCGAGCCGGCGATCGAGGTCACGTTGACGATCGAGCCTGACGCCCTTTTTAATTCGTCGAACAGGCCTTGAGCGAGTAGGATCGGTGCGACCAGATTGAGGTGGAACACGCTCATCCAGGTGTCGACTGAGGTCGCCAGCGATGTCAGCCTGGTACCGTTTGCAGCTTTTGGTGAGTTTCCGGCATTGTTTACCAGTCCGTGCAACGGTGCGCCAGCTAGGCGCTCCTTGATCTCGGCAATCACGCGCGGCAGCATCCGATGATCGCCCAGGTCGACTTCGATAAAGCTGTCGCCCTCTGAGTCTGATGGACGACGCGCCGCGTCCAATGGTTGGCGCGCGCAAGAAATGATGCGCCAACCGGCTTTCGAAAACAATTTTCCGGTGGCGCGACCGATACCGCGCGATGCCCCGGTCAATACCAGCGTCTTTCGCTCACGCAGCGGGCGGCCCGCTCGATCGGCGTGAGTTGGACCGCTAGGGTCCGTTTCCGACGATTGAGGTACGACCGCTTTGTCATGTGGTAGATCTAGATTCACGCGCGGCTCCCTTCCGCTCCCATCGGCTGTGCACCTGGTGCAGGATCCGGGCCAAAGCGACGGAGGGCATAAGGGGCGCACTTTTGCGACAAATGGCAGGTTCTGAACATCTGGCCTGTTTGCTTTTCGACAACAGCAACGCCGCGTCAAGCGCCCGGGCGCGTTGACCGCATCGCACTCGAGGCGTGGTCTGTGGCTCATTCGAGTTGGCGGAGATAGTTTAGCTGCCTTGTGCGGAGATCAGGATCGATGGCCAGTTCGTTCAAATTCCTCGGTTGGACGCGCCGCCGCAGATGCGGCTCTGGTTCGACATCGATGGGCTGGGCCTCGTGCCGTTGATCAGCTGTGGTCGAAAGTATTTCGCAACCAGCGCATGAACAAGGCCGTCGTCCAGAAGACGAGCTGACCGCGAAAGGATTAACGCAGAAACGGCGATACGTCTACGCTGACGCGCGTCCTTGCTGCTGGGACATTCTGACGTGACCGTCTGCTACGTCAGATTTCCTCAGCGGCCCGGACCACCATCGCCATCCGATTCACCGCCCGGCCAGCGATGGCGGTTAGGGCCCGGTGATGACAGGACGATCATCTTTTCCGCGCCAGTCGACTTACACGTGGCTGGCCGACGCACTGCGGGACAAGGCCCCGAGGCTCGCCGGCATTGGCCGACGCTTCGCCAGACGTTCGCCGTACCAGCCGCATTGCATCCCGGATAGTGCGCGGGTCAGCGCGCTCGCCTGCGGACAGAACTCGCCATCCACCGCTTCTGCGACACGTTGCGAAACCCGATGCTGTGGAAGCCAGCAGTATCAGGCCGACGATCTAGGCGACGATTGCTCAGGTTCAGATTCGCGGCACCTCATGAAGCCGCGAAATGCTCGTATGGATTATCGACCAGGGTCAACTGCTCCGGATTGCTCAGATCGAATTCAATAATGCGTGGCACGAGCAGACGGGCATAGCGCGTAAAGGCGCTGGTGGGGGGAAAGCGGATCACGGTGGCGCATCGCGCAAGAAGATACATGTCGATGAGCGCGGACGCTCCACCTTCAATTCCCATTTCCGCACTATGCAACGGCCCTGCCAGATCGGCCTGGAACCGTTTTGGTACGGCGAAGATATCGGGAAACAGACCCGATATGTGATCGAGCACCTGTGCGCTATCCGTGCACAGGAAGATCTTAACAGGCTTTGGATATGGCAAAGCCATGGCTTTACGGATTGCCATGCAGACCTGACGAAGAGCGAGCTCCGAATCGGCCCAGTACGGAGCATGCCCCATGATATCTTCGCCATTGCCGTGCCGAACATGAACGCCGATGATACTATGGCCGCTAAAGTGTTGCTCATACAAGTCCTCGATCCGCGCTCGAATCTCAGACCTGAGTTTGATGTTTCGGAAGATCAGTCGTTCGGCTTCCTCACCACAACGCCACATCAGGCAAGCGTCACAGACAATGGTGTTGGCCTCGTTATCGTCTCCTGCTTGGAACAGCTCAGTCAGTTCGTCACGTTCTCGGAAGATCTGCTCGTCCGGACGATTGATACAGTCGATCGATGGCCTATTCCACCACGGCGGGAAGAACGGGCCGGGAAACGAGAGCTGGTTGAGCCTGTCATCGCAAATCACCGGCACGCCAGCGATCTCCTCAACCGGCTCGAAGAACACCGGAAAGGCGTTGCTGAACGGTTGGTCGACATAACAGGAACCGCGCCAGTCAATAACGAGCGTTCGCCCGGTCCGCTGCGCATACGACCAGGCTGATGCCAACGACCAGAGGCAATCACCAAAGCCGGTGCGCCTCCGAGAAACAACAAAGCGTTCCTTCGTCACGTTATCAAACCCTTCTCGTTGCGCGAGTGTGGCGCACCAACTCATCTGCGATGCCGATCCACGCCGGGCGCTGGTCACCTGGACGCAAGTCACCCAACCCGCAAACTCATTCTGCACGGCACTGCGATTGGCAGGTCATGCTAGAGGTGTCACATTACGCACCTTTTACGACGGCCCAGTCTGTGACGGATGCAGCCGAATACGACGCTGATCCCACAGCCCGCGCAGTTCGTTCAGGAGAGCTTCGCGCCTGGTCCTGTCAGAGGTGACCCTGGCGAGAAGATCGGCCAGAACAGCTTCCTTCTCGATTTGCATCAGCATGTCGAATAGGTCATGCGAGACGCGTACGCTGTCATGGCTGGAGTGACCCATGCGGATCTCGCAGATTGTCTCCTGGCGGTCTCGGCCCGCATGAGCGCGAACCCGGTAAAGAGATACATGGGGCGGCAGTGATACAGCGAGCGCGGTCCAATTTTCGAGCGTTGTTGCCCGCTTTTTGATGAGGAATGACCCGACCACAAGGCCATCCAGCTCGGTCGACAAAAACGCCGTAATCGCATCGGCAACGGAATCTACGATCGGTTCGGCATTATTGTTGAACGACGTATTAAGCAGAATCGGGACACCCGTTCGAGCTTTGAACGCATTGATAAGTTCCCAATAGTCGGCATTGCTCGTGCGGGACACCGTTTGCAGCCGAGCCGTACCATCGATATGCGTGATCGCGCCCAGCAATGCACGCATGGATTCGCGCACGCGCACGACGAAATTCATGAAGGGATATTCTGCGCGACCATCTGGCAACTCAAAGAACGCGCCCGCATCCTCCTCGAGAACCGATGGCGCAAACGGTCGATAACTCTCGCGCTTCTTGACCATCGCATTGATCCGGTCCTTGTTTGCCGCGGGCCTCGGGTCCGCAAGAATGCTGCGGTTGCCGAGCGCACGAGGTCCGAACTCGGACCGGCCCTGTACCCACCCGATCACGGCGCCATCAGCGATCCACTCGGCTGCTCTGGCTGCGACATCAGCGGTCCGTTCAATCTCGAGGTGTCCGGCCCATCCCTTCAGTTCCTGTTCAATGCTGTCGTCGCTGCCGACATCGGGCCCCCAATAAACCGCCTGTAGTCGCTCGCGGGGCGGAGCCTGCCCGGCCTCGTTCGATACCATCAGCGCCGCACCCAATGCGCATCCGGCATCATGCGAGGCCGGCTGGACAAAAATGTCTTCGAACAGGCCTGAGTACAGCAGTTTTCCGTTTAGCGTGCAGTTGTGGGCCACCCCGCCAGCCAGGCACAACCGTTTCATTCCGGTCTGCTCACGATAATGCCGAAGAATGTGAAAGACGATCCGCTCCAGCGCCTCCTGCAACGAAGCGCTCACATCTCGGTGCTGTTGCGTGAACGGCATTCCCTTTCGCCGGACCGCGATATTGCGCAGCAATGCCGGGCCGATACGGTCAAGGTGAACGCGGTAGGCACCGTTGGGGGAGAGCTCATAAAATTGGGAAAAAAGCTCGCGATAGCGAGCGGGATCTCCATAAGGAGCCAATCCCATGACCTTATATTCGTCGAACAGGCCGTAGCCGAGGTATCGGATCGTTTCCAGATAGAACAGTCCGAGAGAGTTGGTCTCTGGAAACGTCATGAGCTCGGTCATTTCGGTGCCCGACCCCACCGCCAACAGACCCGAGAGGAAGTCGCCACAGCCGTCGATCGCGAGAACCAGACTCTCTTCAAAGCCGGACATTGCCAAAGCGCTTACGGCATGGGCCTGATGATGGCCTACGAATGACACCCGCGAAGGGTCAACTTGGGTACCGAACTCTGCCGCGAGAAGGTGCCGCAACAGGAGATTCGCATCCAGCGGAATTGAGATCTCAGGCTGTGAGATGAACAACCGTTCGAGCATCGAATTGCAGTAGGCTTCAGTCGCGTAGAACGCAATACGATCGACGTCGCGAAGCTCCACGCCTGCGGCTGCTAGACAGTATTCTATCGCACTACTCGGAAGCTTGTTTGAATGTTTGATTCGGTTGAGACGCTCCTCTTCGACGGCAGCGATCACGCGACCATCCTTGACGAGCACCGCGGCGCCGTCGTGCAGAAACGTGTTCGGTAGTTGCAGGGGGTTTTCATAGACCCTGTCAAGCCCGCCACTCAATCCTAGACACAGCATGTTGTTCTCCGTTCATTCTGAGAGGTCTGTTGACCTATTTCGTATCGCTCGCTTGGCGAGTAGGCCGCACGTCGCCGCGGGGCCGCAGTCATCGCCAACGAAACGAGGCTCATATAAGCGTCGGCCGCGACTCGAACATTCGTTACGTCCGGTATCTGATCTCGCACGCGCGACGCCTCGCTTTAGGTCTTATTCCTCTTACCGCATCAGGCGTTGCCGAAGCAGCGCGGCCGAGACGATGAAGGGCAACGCTGCGCAGATGCAAAGTGCGCCCACATGCAAACCGACGCTGTCGACCGGCCGACCGAGCATTGCTGGACGAATGAGATCGACCGAATGTGTCAGGGGCAACAAGGCCGCTATGCGTTGAAATGAACCCGGTAACTGGCTGATTGGGAAGATCGCGCCACTCAGATACATCATGGGGGTGAGGATAAGTGATTGGTAGAAGATGAAATAGTCGTGGCTCGGTGCAAGAGCTGAAACGACCATTGCGAGGCTCGCGAAAGCAACGCCAGTGAGGGCGATGGCTGGTAACGCATAGGGAATGGACGACCACTCTGCATACCCCAGCGCGACGGCAACAATCGTGATCGCCGTCCCGGCGAGCAAGGCCTTGCTCGCTGCCCACGCCACTTCACCTAGAACAATGTCGCCGAGCGTAAGAGGCGTACAGAGCACCGCCTCCCACGTGCAACCTGTCTGCATGCGAGCGTAAGCCCCATAGATGGTTTCAAAGGTTGAGGAGACCATTGCGCTTGTGGCGACCATCCCAGCTGCCAGAAACGAGATGTATGAAGTCCCCTCAACGCCACCTACGATCATTCCAAGGCCAAAACCAAGACCGAACAGAGAGCTCATCGGCTCGGCCAGATTCCCAAGAATCGATGCCAGAGCGACTTTCCGCCAGACCAGAAAGTTGCGGCGCCATACCGCGATCCAGTTCCATGGATTAGCAGGAAGCGCGGGCGCAAAACGTTGCCACATCGTTCAGTCCTTCATCTCTCGCCCGGTTAGCCGCAAGAAGACATCCTCCAGATTTGGAGGACGCTGCAGAAGGCGGAGATCCGTACGGCTGGCAAGTCGGCGACGCACCTGCTCGGGATCCGTGACATAGCAGAACAGTGTCTCCCCGCTCACCTCGGCGTGCTGCACTGTGGTTCTGACCAGCGGCAGCAGCTCATGGGGATTACCACCGTAGATCTCGATCACCTGGCAGCCGATCTGCTGCTCGATCAGGACATGAGGCTGCCCTTCCGCGATTTTGCGGCCGTGCTCAAGCACGCACAGGCGATCGCACAATCGCTCCGCCTCTTCCATGAAATGGGTGGTCAGAAGGATCGTTTTGCCGCGCGCTAATAGCCAGCGCAAGCGTTCCCAGATGAGATGCCGGCCGTGCGGATCGAGGCCAGTCGTCGGCTCGTCAAGCACCAAGAGCTGCGGGTCGTTAATGAGGGCACGTGCCAGCGTCAGTCGCCGCTTCATGCCGCCGGACAGTTCGGCGACGCGCGCGTCCGCCTTGTTCTCCAGGCGGGCGAATTCGAGCAGTGACGGAGTCACCGTTTTGACCTCGGTCGCGCTCATGCCGAAGTAGCGACCGAAAACGAGCAAGTTTTCGCGCACGGTGAGCTGAAGATCGAGGTTATCGAACTGTGGGACAACCCCGATGCCCCGACGCGCCAAGGGCGCACGTGCCGGCACCGGCTCGCCAAGCACGTGGATCTTACCTGCGTCGGGCGATGCAACACCCAGGATCAATCGCGCAAGCGTGCTTTTACCCGCGCCGTTTGGTCCCAGCAGACCGAAGCACTCTCCGGGCGAGACCGTAAACGAAAGAGCGTCCACGACGGTCCGGTCCTTGTAGGACTTGCTCACCTCGAAAAGGTCGATTGCCGGGGTTGACATTTGCTTACGCGATCGCGACGGACGTTGTTCGCACCGCGTCCTTTGTTGCGTGCTTTTTCGTCCAAAGCAGGCCGTCACACCACACGTGATCGACGCGTCCCCACTGGCAGGCGGCGGCAGCATCCGGGAAAAAGCCGCGTCCATGCAAATTGGCGCTGGTATTGCAAAGCAGCGGAATGGCTGTGAGCTTCTCGTACGCGATGAGAAGCTCGACCACTTTATGCTGAGATGTTCTGGAAACCGTCTGTAGGCGAGCAGATCCATCGAGATGCACGACGGCGGGAATTTTGTCCCGCCATTCCGGTCGCGTCTGGTGATCGAACAGCATGTACGGATCGGGTACTCCAGGGCTAAAAATCTCCGCCGCACGATCCTCCAGGCATATCGGCGCTACCGGCCTGAAATGCTCTCGAAGCTTGACGTCGTTGAGATGGTCTTTCATTCCCTCCCAGCTCGCAGCCGCGAGAATGCTTCTGCCACCCAACGCACGTGGTCCGAGCTCGGCACGCCCGGCAAGGAAGATCACGGGCTGGTCACTCGCGAGGATTGCCGCAAGTTCGCCCATAGTGCAGGGCGCGCCGTCCCATCCGGGCGGGACTTCGCTGGGACGAACGGCCGGTCCACTGTAGACCGTCCATTCCAGAGCTCTAAAGCCTTGCTGTGCCGCCAGTGCAGAGCAAGCAGCACCGATCGCTGAGCCGCTGTCGTTCGGAAAGGGCGGCACCCACACGTCGTCGAACAGACCGGTCGCACGAAATGCACTATTCCACTTGATATTCAGGCCACAGCCGCCGGTTATGCAGAGGTTACGCACCCCCGCAAGATCCGAATGTCGCTGCACAACATCAGCAATTGTGCGAACCAGCAGACGCTCTAGAAAGACGTGAAATGACGCCAGGACGTCTTCGGCCTGCTTGGCCTTCAACCGCAGTGCGCACGCATCGAAGAAGTCGTGCAGAGCTTCAAGTGGCGATTTTGGGCTGTTGATCTGTGCAAGCTTATGGCAAGTGCCATCAGCATCCGTGGCAAAGTGCGCCTGATAAAGCTCCTGAAACGTCGCAATAATCTCCTCGTCGGGAGCTCCGAGAGCGATATAGGCCATCAGCTTGCCGGCGATGCCGAGATCCCAGCTGGTCCGGTCTGCCCGCCTGTAAGGTCCAAAGTGATGTCCTGCCGTCGCATAGGCGTGGCCTATCATCGGAAACAGGCACTCGATGAACCGGATGCCGTGCGGCTCGACATAGTAGAGGCGCGGAAACATGCAGCCGTCCCACACCAAGCAGAAAGCAGATTGTGCGGATTTGGCAAACGAGCTGGTGCAGTATGCGGATGCTACGTGCCCGGTGACATGCGGATAGCTTTGATAGGGATATAGTTTCCCATCAAGCATAAGGCCGATGCGATCGCGGGACGCGAGGGGGCTATCGCCTTGGCGTTCGACATACGGCGCGCCCTTGAGCTTAACGGTCGTCGTCCCACTAAGGACTTCAAACTGGGATTCGAACTCTCCATCCCAGCCATCAATGACGAACTGATCGACATCGCTCGGATCTAGCCCGTGCTCCGCCAAGGCGCTAACAACGGAATCCAGGTTGTCGATGGTTTGATAACGCGGATTATTGTTCAGCTTCTCCTGCTCGACGCAGAACACCACTTGCCCGTCCTCAATCAGAGCGACGGCCCCGTCATGCGTCAACTTGATACCGCAGATACGCATAGTGGCTCCTCTCAGCCTCGGCCGTTGGGTGGGATCGAAGATGGCTCCGGATTCCGAAAGCGGACCAAAAGGCAGTCTTCGTCAGCCGACTGCCCCTGGCACTGCACGCGTTCGACCTCAATGAGCGCTTCAGTCAAAATCGTGATGACCGTCTCGGCGCCAGCGACATGCCCCCATCGCTTGCAGGTCGCATCACGTGCAGATCCGAAGACCAGATGACCACCCGGAGCAAGCATCTTGACCATGTTGTCGACTGCAGTACGCATTTGTGTCATGTCTTCGAGATAATAGAGAACTTCGGCGACCACGATCAGATCGAACCGCTCTGCGGCCGAGAACTGCAGAATGTCAGTCGCCGCCCAGCTGATATGCGACCACCTCTTGGTCCGCTGGACCGCTCGACCGATCGCTCGCGGCATAACATCGATGACCGTGAGCCGTTTGCAGTGAGGAGCAAGCTTCTCTGTAAACGCACCGGCCGCGCACCCGATTTCGAGGCCATTTGAGACGGCGCTGTTCGACAGCGACAGCCGCAGCAATTGGGTGTGACGCTCACGTTCGAACGGATTGTCGTCGAGCCGCCACGGATCCTCATTAGACAGCTCCCGTTCCAACGATTGATATGTCTGATGCACGTTCACGACCTAATCTCCTACAAAGCTGCTCACTCAGTCTCGGCCGCAATGCCATCCGGCGCGATCAGCTGCGATGGAGCGCGCGAAAGACCTGCCCTGCGAATTGCGCCAGGCATTTCCGATCCGGGGTTAAGGCTTGGTCCAGTTGTCGCGTCTTCGGTCGAGCCCTTCGATTCATCAACGTCTGGTGATTTCGCTACTTTGCGAGAGAGCCAATCGCTGTTGCTCAAGGTACAGAGCGCATAGGCTTTCATCGGGAGCAGTAGGAAGATGTTGATGGGGGTGTGCAGCGAGAAGCCGAGAAATCGAAGCTCACCGGCACGAACGGCTGCCACGCTGCATCTTATCATCGTCATCGCAATGATGGTCAGACCGGTCCACCAGGGCACGGTGCCAGTGAGCGCAAGCTGAGCGAGCGCGGCAATCGATGAGATTGCGAGCAGCAGCGGCCCTAGGTTCTGTCCAACCACGTCCAGCGTGAGGTACCGGTCGAGGCCGGGCAGCAGGTGCAAACCGAGCAGGGTGTCGCGGTAGGTGCTGCGTGCCCAACGGAGCTGCTGGCGCAGATACGGCAAGAGCGTGTCCGGGACCACCGTGGCGGCGATGGCGTCCGGAACGTACTCGGTTCGGAACCCTGCCTTGAGCATGAGGATGGTCAGATGACGGTCCTCACCGAAGTCGCTAGGTTTTCCCCGGAAGAACTGCGTCTCGTATTGCTCGAGCAGCAGCAGCAGCGCGGAGCGGCGGTACATGGCGCACGGCCCGCAGCAGCACATGACGGCGCCAAAGCGCGTCTGTGCCGCACGCTCCTCGTTGCAAGCCAACCAGTACTCCATGTCGATCAATCGGGTCAGCCAGCTGTCGTTTCGGTTGCTGGCCTTCAATTGGCCCATGGCCGCGCCGACGGCAGGATTCTGCATCTTGCGCACGAGCTTGCTGACCACGTCGCTGTCGATTTCCGTGTCGGAGTCGACGTTGAGCACGAGATCGCCGAATGAGCGGCGAATCGCTGCGATCTGCGCCTTGCGTTTTCCAACATTGCTTGGCAGCAGAATGATGGTGAATCTCGGGTCATACGCGTAGCTCGCGTGGACCGCGGCCACTGCGCCGACATTTGCAGAGCCGTCGTCGACCACGTAGACCTGCAATCGCCCTGGGTAATCCTGACTTGCGATAGACTTCAGGCAGGCCGCCAGCGTGCGCGGGTCCTCGTTGAAGCAGGGCACGATGACATCGACGCTGGGCAGAGCATCGGCGTCGACCGGGTCGCACGGTGGCAGTGGAGCGTCGCTTCGCAGCGCATAAAGCGCCTGCGCGCTCTTGTGGACGCTGGAGAGCAACGCGTAGGAGGCAACAGCAGCGGTGCTGATGGTGGCAAGCAGGCTCATGAGAATCGATCTATTCAGTGAGGTTGAGGAAGCGACCGGATTGCAAATCCACGGTCATGCAGTGCTGGAATGAGTTGGGCGAGCGCCGTCACAGTCTGGTCGCGCTGACCGGAATGAGGGCAGCGTCCCAACTCGTCGGGAGGGCAGCCGTCGTGCAGGAGCACGATTGCGCCTGGCCTGACCGAGGCCAACACTGCGGCAACAATCGCCTCGACGCCGGGACGAGCCCAATCTTGCGGATCGACTGACCAGTGCAGGGCTGCCAGTTCGGCCTTCACCGACGCGGCGAAGGCTTCCTTGCTCCAGATCCCGTACGGCGCACGCATGTGCCGCACAGAGGCTCCGGGGCAGGCCATTCCGATGACCTTATTCGTCGTGAGGATCTCGTATTCCACCTCATCCGCTATGCAATTGGCCAAGTCCGGGTGCGTCATTGTGTGGTTTGCGACCTCGTGCCCTTCTGCAATGATGCGCTGGATCAGCTGCGGCTGGGCCGCCGCGTATGCACCGATCACGCAGAAGGTGGCGGGCGTCCGATGCTGCGCCAGCACATCCAGGATAGCCGGCGTGCAAAGCGGGTTGGGACCATCATCAAAGCTCAGATAGACGCAGGGCTCTCCGCCGGCCTCGGTGTAGTCGCTCCGCGCTTCAGTCAAGTCGTTTGAGGAGCTCACAGTTCTGGCCCGTTCCGTTCGATCGTGTCACCCGCCGGCCATTCGCTCATGGGCCTCGCAATCGGCAGAACGAGGCCGACCACGTCCTCCACGCGCGTCGGAGGCACAGTAAGGTAGATGTCCGGACGAGCGGACCGGACGCGGAGCCCTGGCAGAACAGTCGCCAATCCCTGTCGCCCGAGCAGCCTGGTAATATGTTTCTGCAGGGCAGCACGGACCGTGCCAAAGCCGAACGGCACGCCAAGATCTCGCAATACGGGATACATCACTCGGATGGAGTGGGTTATTCCAAGCCCCTCCAGATCCGGGCGAACCCCGTACAATCCGAGTTCAGCCACGAGCAGATCGCTCTGACCAACTTTTATGAAGCGGCGTAGTGCCGCGATGTGAATCGCAACGCCACGATCATCGTAGCCGATAGCCCGAATCTCAGGCCGTGCGCCGGCCCAGCTTCGATGACCTTCAAAGGGCTTTGCATTGAATTCCCCGGTCGGACCATAGGTCTTCCGGAAGAAGTCGGATAATTCGATATGGTCAGCAAGTTCAAGGTCATTCTCCCAGCACAACCTCCAACGGACTGGAGGGCGCGCCGAAACACCTCGTGTGGATTCGGGCGCGATAATGTTCATAGGGCGTCATTCCTGTTCGTTATCTGGCTCCTGACGCAGGCCAGCAGTTCGCTACCTTCGAAAGGCTTGCTCGAGAACTCGAGTCCAGGGCCTCGCCTCACATCATGTTCGGAGTGGCCTGTGAGCAGAACGGTGGGGATCGCGCCTCCGGATGCAACCAGATGATCGAAGAGCGCGAGGCCACTCATCGGGCTCAACTGCATGTCCGCGATCAAGCGCGGCGTGATCGAACGGCGGCCTGATTTCAAGAACCCCTCTGCGCTCTCGAATGGTTCAGGCACGTAACCTGCGGAAAACACCATATCCGTCAGAGCTTCACGCACTGACTGATCTGCATTCACAATCGCGACCACGTCGAGCGTGCGCGCAACTTTCATCAGATTCGCCAAGGACGCCTTCGCTTGCATGTTCCGCACGATTTCACCGTCGCAAGGACGCAATCCAATTGGATGCGACCAAGGCACATTTGGCACCCGCAACCGGAGGGGTGCGACCGGACGGCAATCTACGGCCAGGTTGAGGGTTCGCTCAATTCTACGGCGGTACACGGTGGATATAGAATGGGTTGGCGAAGCCATACGATGGTTTGCTCGTCGTATACGCCCACTCAACTTTGCGGATTCCGATCGTGCTAGCTCACGGCGATATGGCTTGCGCAACACGCGCGAAACTGCGACCCCACGATCGAGACGTCTTGATTGATACCTAGCGCGGGGCTGAGACGCGCAACGATTTCTAACCATTCTGATGGATCTGACATCTCGCTAAACTATCGTTTGCTATCCTCATTCGGTACAAATGGTAAAATCGATTATATCGATAGAACACATTCACAGCGTGGATCGCTCAGGATTATGCGTTTCAAGGGCCTTGATCTGAATCTCCTCGTCGCGTTCGACGCCCTGGTGACGCAAGGCAATCTCACTACGGCGGCAAGAAGCATCAACCTCAGTCAACCTGCCATGAGTGCCGCCGTCGCGCGGCTTCGCACTTACTTTCGCGATGAGCTATTCACCATGAAAGGACGGAAGCTTGTCCCAACGCCGCGGGCTGAAGCGCTCGCAGCCCCGGTTCGCGAGGCTCTCGCTCACATTCAGCTCTCCATTATTTCTCCAGACGGCTTCGATCCGTCTCAATCGAATCGGCGATTCAGGATCATCCTGTCCGACTTCATGACTGTCGTGTTTCTTCGAGGGGTCGTGGACCGCGTCGCGCGGGAAGCACCAACAATCAGCTTCGAGTTGCTGCCGCCCGCAGAGGAACCTGATGAGCTTCTCCGGCGCGGTGAAGTCGATTTTCTCATGTATCCGCAGATGTTCATGTCGAGCGCGCATCCGAAGGCGGCTCTGTTCGAGGACACTTTCGTCTGCGTGGGCTGCCCCATGAACAAGCAGCTCACTTCGCGTCTCACGTTCGAGAAATACATCTCGATCGGGCACGTGGAAGCCCAGTTCGGGCGCTCCCTGAGGCCCTCCTTCCACGAATGGCTCTTGCTCGAGCATGGTTTCAAGATACGCACCGAGGTCGCGGTGCAGGGTTTTGGCATGATTCCGCCTATGTTATTGGGCACCAACCGTATAGCGAGCATGCCCTCAAGATTGGTCAGCCATTTCGCACAGACGATGCCGCTGCGGGTTGTCGAACCTCCCCTGCGACTTCTCACATTCACAGAGGCCGTCCAATGGCCCGCCATTCATAATACTGATCCTGCAAGCATGTGGTTGCGCAACATATTCTTGCAGCAGGCATCCACGATGGTCTCTCCGTCCGAGATCAGCCAATGTCACGGCCCGTCCTAGGACTGTTCGGGCCGGTTGCGGCCAGCTCTCGCTGACCGGACCTACGCCAGGCTCGAAGCCCCGGTCCTCTGAGGGACGTTTGGCATAGTGCACAAAAGCGCGCTTAAGCGTAGTTTGGTCGGGTCGCAGCCGATTGACTCGCGGTGCCGTGACGATCCTGCGCATCACACAGCTCGCTTGGCGGCTAAGGACTTTCCGCTGATTCGGACGGGACCGCATCACAGGTGCATGCGCCAGCTTCAGAGTACGCAAAAATTATGTGGCCTGTACGGCGAACAATGTTCGGCCTCAGCACCAAACTCGCTTGAATCGCACGCCCCGTCAGGTTCAAGGCCAGCACCTACGATCGAAGTTGCAGGCTTCACCTGGTAGCGAACCCGCATCGCTGTTTGCCTGAACTGGTGGATCTCATTGCCTTCAACAGCGATGGAGTTAGTCCCGAAGCGCGCCACTAGATACAAATGGCTGATGACCGGCAGAGGCGCTTCCTGCTCGTGCGGGTCGAATCAACATAAAAGCTGAACGCAAACGCCGCCCACGATCGCGCACCCCAAAGCCAACCGCCAGCTCGCGCAAACCCGGATGGGCGGGGAAGACTGCGTGTCTTTGCACAATGTCACAATTGAAATTCGGAACACTTCCTCTCTCGACGGCACTTATCTTCCTCTCGATGCGCGCGATGCCGCGTGATCGAGTGCAACTGCAAGCTTGCAGACCGCAGGATCAACCCGGATCAAGTGGCATCAGCTCATCAGCTGGCGGCACTTTTTCCAGCTGCGCGCGTGTTGCGGTGAGGAGTGTTCATGATGAGAGGACCGCAACTGAGCCAAGGTGCGGCCGCGTAAGCGCTCGCCGCTCCCACTCGCCAAGCCTGCTCCTCCTCCAGCTTTCGATCATTTCGGACGACATCCCCAGCCAAATCGGATGATCGGTGCCGGGTCCTTCTTTCCGATGTCGCGACAATCGCGTTTTTCGAAAGATCGCGGCGTGACTCACACCGCGCCACCGCCGTCCATCTCGAGCTGCTGCCTCGCACCGCTGACCCCGAAGGGCTCCTTTGCTGCGGCAAGATAATTTGCCTATCTTACCCGAAGCATCTATGTCCAGCGCGCATGCCAAAGCGATACTGTTAGAGGCTGGAATTGAGGTGTGAGCGGTCGCACGAGCAAGCCAATACCGTGACAGATCGCGCTCGAGCCTTGTGTTCGATGGGATATTTGCTGCGACTCCGCCAGACAGTGGCCCCCCAGATTTTGGAGTAGCTTCGACTTGAGCATGGCCTTAAGACGTGCATCAAACTCTCAACCACACTGTAGCATCGTCTCTTGCTATTGCGGACCCGTATAGCGAGGCGGCCAGCGGTTCGCCAAGTGATTGTACAGAGGCAAAGCCGCTACGGATCTTTGCACTTCGAGTGCATTGCATCTCCCGACGCTGTCCGATGTACGCGCTCCGCGACACTGATCCGGCGCACGCCTAAACATGCAAGTTATTGCTGCACGAGTTATGTCAGGTGTTTGCGCGAGCGCGTGGCGCCTGGGGCGCCCCTAGACGCGTTTGAGTGCCGCCACATGCAACGGATATGGCACGATCGTTCGAGACCCGGTCCTTAATTGCGAGCAACGTTTCGCCAGACGCTTGAGGTGCACCTGCGTTGAGATGATGCCTTCAGGAATGGCTTGAGCTCGCCTTCCGTCATACTCCCGACGTTCACGGCGGCGGACCTGCGCCGTTGAAGAGCAGCCGTCATTCTTCCGGCACTCAAAACCCGGGCAGCGATCACGCGAGCAACGCCTTTGAGCCCACAGTGCCACAACAGGACTAGCGGACGATCGAAAAAGCTGTTAGGCGCCAAGCCCGCCACTGCGCCACGACTGGTGGTGCGACTGATCCGCGATGATCAACCCAATCAACCGCACCGCGCGCCGAGGTGATAGACGTCACGGCAAGGATTGCGACTGAAAGAGAGCCATCCGATGAGATCAGTGCTGTGTCTGGGTTCGCCGTTTCGGGAGGCAGTGTCTCAGCGGGCTGTCACGCACATGCTTTCGCTTTCCTGATGATCAGGCGGCAGAATAGCCACCGCTGCTGCAGGATCAGGAGACATTGCACACTTTGGGTTAGCGCACTGTCGGGCAGAGGAAGCAAACGCCATGTTGCACAACGGCATCACGTGGACGCACCTGTCACATTCTTTCACGCACGTCGCCGCTCCGTCTCCTTTTTGCCCCACCACAGCCAAACGGCTTCGTCACGTGCGGCGCGAGTGCAATCACCAAAGGAGGTTTCTGTTGGAAACGCCGAGCGGAGTCTACGATCCGGATGATCTCGCGAGCTTGGGAAGGCTGTTCGATCAAGCGATCGCGTCTTTACCGTCATGCATGCGAACCAGCGAGAATCGCGTGGCGATCGCCAGACTGGTGATGCAACGCGCGGCGAGGGACGAATTGGCGTCGCTCGCGCACTTGATGCTTGCACTTGTCTCGGCCGCTTGAGCACCGGCATGCACTGTAACCTTCTGGGGCCTGCAGCAAGAGACGCATCATCTAGATCATTGAAATAACTTGATTCTCACGTGACGTCAGGTTGTAGGCTTGCAAATTGAGGATCATGACAAACGCCATACCACGACGGCGCCGATGGCGCATTGGAGAACTTGCAGAGGCGACCGGTGTAACCGTACGCACTCTGCATCATTACGAACATACCGGGTTATTGACGGTGTCGGAACGTACCTGTGGCGGTCACCGCATGTACGATCGGGAAAGCCTACAACGCGTCTCCCAGATTCGCGCTCTACGTGAGCTCGGCTTCTCGCTTCCTGAGATCCGCAAGGCGATCGAGGGGCGGACATCTCTCACGGACCTGTTGCGAAACCATCTGGAGCGGATTGAGCTTCAAGTCGCGCGCGCGACATTATTACGGGATCGATTGCGCACTATGACGACGCAAGGTGAGACAGAAGTCAGTGTCGACGAGCTGCCGGCGACGCTAGATGCCATGTCGCGGATTGAGGAGCGTACCCCCTCTGCCATCTGCACGTGCGCCTCTAACGCTAGCCGCGAAGATCGGTGGCGAAAGATCCGGGACGAGCTGCGAAGCTGCATGGACCAGCGTGAGCCTCCGTGCTGCGAGCGGGCAAATGCAATCGCGCGTCAGGCCCGTTCGCTGCTGACTGAGATCGCAGGAGTTGATTCGACTGTCTCGATGATACTTAAGGTGCTAACGCGATTGACCGAACCACACAATCTCGCCGGCTGGGATGCGAGCCTCATGCGATACCTCGATCTCGCCCTCGCCGCGCTGGAGGACCAGCTGGGAACGAGTTGAGCGCACCCGTTGCGACGCCCTATTACTGAAATGTCTCTAAACCGGATGAGGTGATGGTGATCCTGTCTGACCGCGGATGGTTTGTCCCTAGCAGTCGCCTCGGACTCTGCGTTGTCGGTTGGGTCTTTCGCTCTGTCGATCTTGGCAATCAACCCCAACGAGCACGCTTCGAAGTACTTGATTCGTACGTAGCGTCACATTGTACCTTCTAAAGCATCGACGCAGCGACGGGGCGACAGACAGAGAGCCGGTTAAACCGAGGGAGACTCCAATGATCGGCATTAGTTTCGGAAGTTCTCGGTGAGAGTTCTCGACGAGAACAAGTCGATGGATGGTCTTACGCGCCTTCCAAGCGCCTCCTCGGCACACGCCTGTCGAGCACGGGAAACTGGCGAATCTACCGGGTATCAGCAGAATGTTCGATATTGGTCCTGTCAGCCCCTAGACGACCGCTTCTCCTGACCAGTGTCGGAACGTCTGCTCGTCCGTGCCCGCCCGAAGCTTATGGCCTAACCTGGCAACAACCTGAGCCTATTCGTACGCAACCTGAGTTCGATCCAAACATCATTGCGCCAGATTGTTGGCCGCCGCGTCATACCAGAATGGCGAAGCAGACCAAGTCGTCTCGCGAGACACCGGGAGTCATATATGACGATCCTTCGCATTCACAGGCTTGGAGCTGCCGCGCTCCTTTCCGCGGCCCTGAGCTCGAGCGCCAGGGCAAAAGATGTTTACATTGCCATAGCGGGTCCGATGACGGGAAGCACTGCGGCGCTCGGCGCGCAGATACGCGATGGAGCGGCCGCAGCTGTGGATTCGATAAATGCTTCGGGTCTGCTGCCTGACACAAGGCTCATACTGAGAATCGCCGACGACGCATGCGATCCCAAGCAGGCTGTAGCTGTTGCCAATCGCCTGACAACTGACGGAATCAAGCTCGTCGTTGGTCACTTCTGTTCATCTTCGTCGATTCCGGCTTCAGACATATACGCCGGAGCCGAGGTAATTCAGATTTCACCTGGGTCCACCAATCCCCGTTTGACAGAGCGTGGCCTAACGACCCTGTTTCGGATTTGCGGCCGCGATGACCAGCAAGGCAGAGTTGCCGCCGAATACATCGCGCGGCATCACCAAGGTGCAAAGCTCGCAGTCCTCGACGACAAGAGCACAGCAGGCAGGGGTATCGCCGATATCGTTGAATCGCGCCTTCGTGCAGCCGGCGAGCATCCCGTTCGACAAAGCTACGTTGCAGGCGAGAAGGATTATACCGCTCTCGTTTCGCGACTGAAGCGAGAGGGAATCCAGCTCGTCTATATCGGCGGCTATTACAACGAGATCGGCCTGATCGTACGTCAAGCCGCGGAGGCGGGCGCACGTCTGACCGTGATCGCCAACGATCCGCTGATGACAACCGACTTTTGGGCCATTGCCGGCGAGGCCGCGAACGGCACGCTCTTTACCTTTATGCCGGACCCGACGAAGAATGCTGCAGGCGCAGCTGCTGTCGCCAAGCTCAAGGGTTCGAGCCTAACCGCCGCAGGTTACACGCTCTACGCTTATGCCGCGGTTCAAGCATGGGCCGACTCCGTCAAACGGGCCGGCACCTTCGATGCTATGCGGGTCGCTGCGGCCCTCCGCTCCGAGTCAATCGACACGGCTATTGGCACTGTTAGATTCGACTCCAAGGGAGACAATGCCGCTCCAGGCTTCATCGTTTACCGCTGGCGCGACAATACCGTCGAAGCGGTCGAGCAGAACTGACCGCCCGTGCCAACACCGTACGAAGCGTTCGAATGATGAACCATCCTCGATATATCGATTACGCGCTCCTCACGTGCCTCGCAATCGCCGCAGTCGCAGCATTTCTCACCCTCGGAGCAATGCTATCACAGCTATCGTGCGCGCCCGCAGGGCCGCCCGAAGAGTACGTTCCCATTCGTCTGGTGCCACTGCAGTGAGCATCACTTCCACATTCGTAATGCCGACGAATATCGGTGTCTTCTTCCAGCTAGTGAAATTGATGCGCGCCTCGCTGTCGGGAGTGAGCTGTCAGGGCCTCTTTAGAACGAACGTACGTCGTGAAACGATGTCAGTCACGCGCAGTCCGTCTGCGGATTGCGCGTGTTCCAGCCAATCGTTAGATGCGGTGTTCGGTCGAGGGACGTGGCCTTCCATCCCCTTCCTGGAAACAGGTATTGGTTCGGAACACGCGGTGCGAGGCCTGATCCCTGCTGATCACTGTCGGACCTTGAGACGGAGTTTGATCCGGTACGGCCCTTAGAGCCAAGTCCGCCTCCCAACACTCACATTCACGCGGGCCTCGCGCTTCTCGGGTCCGAACAAAGCGCACGCACCCACGTAGGCTCGCCGAACGCCCTCAACTACTGTCGTCGACAAAAAGGGAGAACACCACTTTGGATGCAAAGTTGCAGACTATGCTTTCCTCGCTCTCGCCGGTGGCTCGCGAATTGGATGCTCTACCGTCCGGGCGACCCACCACCGACAACAATTGCGTGAAACTAAACACGAATGAGAACCCCTTTCCTTTGCCAGGCGTCGTGATGCGAAGCGCAATTGCAGCTCTCGAGCTGCAATACCGCTATCCAGAAGACGACAATGTCAGCTTGAGGCAAGCGGCCGCAGCTGCCTACGGCATTGCAACTGATCGCGTGATGGCTGGCAATGGATCGTCTGAACTGCTCAGCCTCATTTACAGAGCCTTTCTTGCCCCGGGCGACCACGTTGCAATGATGTCGCCGGGTTTTTCATTCAATCGCAAGCTTGCCATGTTGCAAGGGGCCCGCTTCATTGAAATTCCCTGGTCTGAACCGGACTGCTTGCCGATGGACGAGCTGCTTTTCGGTTCGGCTAAACATGCCAAGTTCATTCTGCTGGCCAATCCGAACAATCCGACCGGGACTTTTGTTCCGCTCGCCGAGATCGAACGCCTCGTTACACGATCTGACCGATTGATCGTACTGGACGAAGCTTACGTCGATTTCGCACCTGAGGACGGCCTACGCCTCGTTGAGCAACATTCCAATCTTGTGGTCCTGCGCACATTTTCCAAGAGTTATTCCGCCGCTGGCATCCGCGTCGGATTCGGTTTCGGCCATCCCGAGCTGATCGGGAGGCTTCGCAACATCCAGAATGTCTTCAATATGAATGTGGTCGCTCACGCCGTGGGGATGAGCGTCCTTGCGCATCGCGACGCTTATGAGGAGAACCATCGCCACGTCAGGCTTGAGCGCCAGCGCGTAACCGCCGCCCTCACTGAATTTGGGTTCTCTGTAACGCCTTCCCACGCGAACTTCCTCCTCGCCCGTGTGCCGATAGGCCAGGGTGGCAGATGGTGGCAGGCGGCGTTGCAAGACCAGAGAGTCCTTGTTGCCTTCTTTCCGGATGCCGGCCTGGAAGAGTGCATTCGGGTTAGCATCGGCACAAAGCGTCAGATGGATGCGTTTCTTGCGGCCGTCGGCAGCATTCTCAGGAAAGTGGGATGTCGTGGCTAGTGGTCCCTTCCACTCATCTCACAGATCTCCGTCGTAATCGATCCGGACCCACACATGATGCAGCTTCGCGACGCAGCCCTGAGTCAGTTTTTCTCCAGTCGCCGCATTGCGACCTTTGTGAACGGCTTCGCAATAATACAGCGGATTGCCAGCGAGCGCCTCTTGCACTCCCGACCCGGCGGACTCCGGTCCTGTCTAAATAGGAGATAACTGAGTGAGAAACGTTGTTCCCTCAAACCTGACCTGCGGCATCTTTGATCATCTTGACGAGGACGGCCGCGATATCACCCGGCAGTACGCTGACCGCCTTACCCTAGCGGAGGCCTACGACCGGCTCGGTTTCTATGCCTATCATCTGGCGGAGCATCACTGCACTCCGCATGGACTGGGTCCGTCGCCGAATTTGTTTCTGTCAAGCGTCATACAGCGCACACGGCGACTTCGCGTCGGTCCTTTGGTCATGCTGCTCAACCTCTATCACCCGCTGCGTGCATTCGAGGAGATCTGCATGTTGGATCACCTGAGCGGCGGCAGGGTTGAGGTCGGCCTTGGTCGCGGCTCTCTGCCGATCGAACTGAGCTATTTTGGCGTTGGAGCCGATGTCGCCTCGAGCCGTTACGAGGAAGCTTCTCAAATCTTCGTTGGCGCGATGAATGGCGGCCCGCTCACATACGAAGGGCAGCATTTTGCGCTGAGCGACGTCCCTTTGACGCTTTCACCTCACCAGCATCCTTGTCCCCCGACGTGGATTGCGACAAATCGGCCAGATTCAGCCCGCTGGGCTGCGACAATTGGCGCCAATCTCGCGTGCATGGGCCCCTCTTCTGCCGTTCGCAAGATAACCGATGTCTATCGCGCTAATCGAGAGGCGAAGGGTGTTGCCAGCGGCGCAGCATCATTTCTCGCATTGCTCCGCATGGTCGTAGTTTCCAGCTCTGAAGCAGTCGCCCGCTCCCTCGCGGCGCCAGCCTACGAAACATGGCTCAAGAGCTTTAAGTTCCTGTACGACCTCAATGACATCCCGCCTCCGTCCAACCTGCCCCTGACATTGGATGCCGCAATTGAGAGTGAACTGTGCGTTGTCGGCACGCGCGCTTCGGTGCGCCAAACTCTTCTCGATCATGTGGAAGAAGCAGGCGCCAACTATCTCCTTTGTCAGGTCGCCTTCGGATCTCTGTCACTGGATGCCTGCCTCAACACAGCAACTGCAATTCACTCCGAGCTCATAGCGGCCGAGCACTGATGGTGACCCCAACTACATTCCATAGGTTCGCTCTTGACCTAGCAACAAATGGCAACACCAAGGCCGATGAGTCCCGCAGCTGGATGCATCGGTCAGGCCACTCTTACGGTTCAAGTGTCTTTGACGCGCATGAGACCCTTTCAACTACATCACCGGACAGGACGCTTAACGGCAGTAAATGGCCTGACTCTCATGTTGCGCACGTTGGCATTGCCCGAACAGCGGCGGGCTTGGACAGGTGAGTTAGCTCACGCTGATCCCGCTTTGGCGCGCCAGTTCGTCGATCGCGTTCGACACGAATCCAGGGTGTGGCTTGCCGGCCCAGCGAGCCGCTCGTGACGAGGTCCCGGCAGCGCTCCGACCAGACGGAGGAGATCGCGCGTAAACTTGAGATCGTGCTCGCGGAGTTGGCTTCGCTGCGCATTCTGCTGGCTGCGCACGGCATTAGCACCCCTCCACTTCTGCATACGGACTACCTCTCTGTTCAGCGGTTCGCAGCGATGAACCACATAAGCCCCGAAGCTGTGCTCTCTCGGATTCGCCGCGGCAAGTTGCGCGCGGAGAAGCGCGGTGGCCGCTGGTGGGTGAAATGCACGGTTTGCACAGCATAGCCGTGCAGTGATGAGAAGAGTAAGAGAGACGGAATCCGAGATACGGATCCGGCACAAGGAAACGGCATGTGCGTTTAAGCAGCCGATGGAGAGGCAACAATCGATCGAGCTCAAGGTAGCGCGCGACCGACACACCATCGCGCCAGATCGGGAGGCTCGATCTCGATGCACTCATGCAATCACAAGCGCGCGGGCGCGCCGAGCGGCGGGAGATCGAATGACCACCTTTGCGTGACCGGGTTCAGTCACTCAATTTCGCCTGGTTAACAGAGCGATCCCAGTGAACAAGCGGAGCAGCATAGAGCCTGGCGGGAGACGTCCAACTCCGATGCGCGCTGGCCGCATTGTGGTAATCAGAACCAGCCTCGATGTCGGTCTTGGAGGTGAGCCCGCGCATGCGCGCGAATGCGGCCTGGGGAGCAGGGGAAAAATAAATGCCTTTGCTCGCAAATCGCACGGTTTGCGAGCTCCCCTGAGCAGGCGGCGTCACACGCCCGCGAGGCGTAGCAGGAAAATTGTATCCCAGTCACTGCGTTTCAGCGGGCGGCTGGCGCGACGGTGCCAAGCGGAGGCACATCTGATTTCGCTGGGATGGTCGCGAGAATATGGGCGGAGAAGGAGATGGTCCATGATGTCGCCAAGACTGATGTCAGTCCTCGGGTCGTTGGTAGCAGCCGAGCGCATGTTTTGGAAACTGCGAGAATTGATCGATGGCGACAGCTTGATCTTACCTGATGTTCGAGAGACGCTTCATGTAATGCTAGACGCGAAGCTTGTTTTCGCAAAGCATAAGATTATGAGCGACGCGCGCGCCGCGATCGACGCGACTCCTGATTTGTCGCAGGCGGTCCGCGACCGAGCATACAGGTCGCTCGATTCTGCAACGAAAATGTTCATGACCAGCGAACCGCGCCGCACTCAGGATCCTCTTGGCCGAGATCTCAGAGGATGAATGCGGCATCCCTTGCACTGCGATGCGGCCGCCTGCGGCTGCACCGACGCAAATAGTCCAGGCGTCGTAACAGCACGCCGACTGCGCAGTGAGATCTCTAGTCTCGTCCACATTTACAGTTCCGACGGAAGGTCTTCTCCGTTGCGGCCCGGAGCGGTGGGGCAATGCCGCCGACAGAAACTAAGCTCTCTGACTAACCACAGGTATCAGCACTAACGAACAGCGTTTCCTGCAACGATCACGGCGTGGGCTGTTCCGCGCATCGACAGATGTGCCGGGCTCGCGCACACTGCTGCTGCAGGCCACCTCGAGTAAGACTCCATGACTTGAATCGGACGTAGCGTCACGTTGTAGGAACGAGGAAGAAGCCGCCTAGCGGCGGCCAACTAGTCAACCATCGATGGCGGGGGTGGGACGTACCACATCAAAGCATCCTCTGGTTTACGAATCGAGATGACAACTGCACTCCTTTTTCTCACTATCATCTTCTGCGGCGGCTTTGGATTGGGCTACGCTGCGCGCAGCTGGCGTTCTCGCAAAGGACGTGAACGCGCCCGGCTTTATGGTGCTCTCCGTCATTCCGGAACTTCTGCTCCGCCGCCGCTCCGAGCTCCCGCACGCCGTGGTTCCTAACGCTGCATTCGGCCTTGCTCAAACAAGGAAACTGCCGATCCGCCGGGCGAGCGCGAAGGCCCTCCATCGCCAGCTTGGTGCACATTCGCACGATAGAGCAAAGGCACGCGCGCTCCCGTGGAAACAGCCTCAAGAACACCGTGGAACGTGAGATTGATCGCCGATTCCACCCGCGACTTCTGCGCCGACGATCGCGAGTCGGCCATTCCCCGATCATCGGATCGGCGGCGGAGGATTCGCAACCGGCAGCGACGGACAAGCACATCTGTGTGATCTTAACATATGCGCGGAAGCTACTGCCCAACCGAATTCCAATCAGCGCCGGCGCAAACCGCGGAGAAGATCGGCACACCCACTTGAACTGAATGCGGCGACGAGCATGATCGCGGCAGCGCCGAAAGGAGCCCCTTCCACTTTCCTTCGGCATTTACAGCGCTTCGATGCTCGCCCTCCGCACTGGACGAGAAGAGGGCCCCAGAACCCTTGCATGACCTCGACTTTCATCTCGCGTGCAACGCCGCGTTGGCCGTGACGGATGCTTTTTTGGCCGGGCTCGCTTCGCTGAACTCGCCTACCTAACCTGAGAGGTTTCGAAGGTGAGGCTTCCTTTGTAGAACTCGATCCGCGAGTTGACAGTACAGCGGATGCATCATGAAGCGTGACGAGCGCCTCGCCGAAGTCCTTGAGAATAGCGCGTGTTTTGATGATGAGGCATGGGAGGTTTGGGCACAGTGCCTCTCACCCACTGAGCGGCTGGCGTATATTCGCAAGCATCGCTCTCACTTCCGGTTTTCAGATTACAAAGAAGTAATAGCTGTTGTACGTGGTCGGCGCTTCACCGGTTGCTCATCGCAACTCCTTCAATGGCGTCACAAAATACGAGCGACGACGTTGCAAAGCGCTTTGCTCTTCTGCATTGCGGTGTGGCTGGGCATCATCTGCCTTGCGCTGTCCTTTATCCGCTGAGATCAGCAGCCCACTTTTCGTCCACATGTCGGGTGGCTATGCCCGCATCCGACCGAGCATTGGGGCTTAGTTGGAGATGACCTGAAAAGGCGACAGTTTGCGCAGCGTTCTGTTCGAACATTGCTTTATGCGCAACTGTTTCGAAGCTCGTACAGCAATTCACACGGACGTTGTTCAGACGCACGAGGGTCGGGGCACTCCAGGCATGAGGCCAGAAACGAACAAGGAGTTGCTTGCCTGAGCATTGTGACGCTTCACGCGGTGGCCCCCGCAATCGGCGCGGATGTGCCTGGGCTGGCTGTCCAGCGTCTCTACACCAAACCTCCGCAGCCCGTCACGGCTGCGATCTACGAATAGAGGAGCTACTATGTCGAAATGGACGCGGGCTTCGGCTCAAGCTCGAACTGCTGGGATTACTTGGCGGCACACCCGAGGGCTGCCATGATGCGGTAGCTGGAAGCGTGGGGCCAGATCCGTTATCGATGGCACAAGGGCTAGATCGTGCTGGGTATGGAAGGCCAGGGACGTGGGCTGAATTGAGCGGTTCAATCACAGCATCGCGTTTACCGCAATCAGATCAAGATTGATGCGTTCGGTCACGTCACGGGGCAGATTGGCGATGCTTTCCAGAACGTACTACTTTACGTTAGAGGCGGGACCGCATTCACGAGCAACACCTATCAGATCAGATCGACCCTAATAGGCGCGCAGGTTACGAAGAGTGATGTTCTTTGGGGCGGCGTGTTGGGGGGGCATCGAGTACGGCATCGCACCTAACTGGTCGCTTGGCTTCGAGTACAGAGCCGGCTCCGGAAATCTGAACAGGGCGATAAGTGGAGTTTCTGCCTGACGGCGGGCAAGATTGGCCCGCGAATC